>DBWJ01000095.1 GCA_002308955.1 Lachnoclostridium sp. UBA1241
CCATCTTAGGGTTCCATCTTCTTGTCTGATGACCGAAATGTACTCCGGCCTCAAGCAACTGCTTCATTGATATAACGCTCATCGTTATATACCTCCTGTGGTTTTGTTCTTCCGCACCGGTAAGTCGGACGACCTTTCGGCACCGGTCAGACACCCGGGTGCGTGATTTTTCAGACTAAAAAAATATAGCACAACATCCCGCAAAATGCAAGGAAAAATTTATCTTCCCAGATAATCGTACAAATTCTCATTCAACACGCGGATAAACGTGCCCTTCATACCGGAGGAACGGGACTCGATAACACCCGCGCTTTCCAGCTTTCTGAGGGCATTTACGATAACGGAACGGGTGATGTGGGCTTTGTCTGCAACACGGCTCGTAACAAGGATGCCTTCCTTGCCGTTCAGTTCTTCGAACACCTGATGAATCGCCTCGATTTCCATTACGGAAAGTGAGGAAAATGCGGATTCCGCAACCTTCTGATCCCGGATGGCCGCAGCGGACTCCTCGTTCTTCGAGCGAACAATCTCAAGACCGACAACGGTTGTCGCATATTCTGCAAGGATGATGTCATCGATGGAATACGGCTTGCTTTCCCGGTACAGGAACAACGTACCGTTCCGGTCTCCCGCAATATCAATCGGGGTTGCAATCGCATAATACCGGGACGCCGCCTCCTCTTCAAAGCCGAGCATCTGAAGGTTAAGGTTCTCCTTTGTCGAAAGAATGCTTAAGAGGCGCTCATTCATCTCGTTATCGATGTAACTGCCGAGGGAATCCTTAACAAGTCCGGACAGCGCGGGAATTTCCTCACGCTTGCCGCTTCCGAGTACTTTACCCTTACGGCTCAGGACAAGAACATTGGACTCCAAAACGCCGCAGAGAACGAGGCAGATATCATTGAATACAACTTTACCGGTATTCTGGTTATTGTGTAGAAGCTTCTGAATCTTTCTGGTTTTATCAAGCAGCTGAACGCTCATAAAAAACTCCTATCGTATATCGGCACGCGGGGCGCCGTGTCATTTAACGCAATAAAGCTTCTGCCGGGACATGTAATCGCCGTCCGGCTCAGGGCTTCTGCCAGGACATGTAATCGCACTCCGGATAGCCCTCGCAGCCATAGTAACGGCGGCCTTTCTTCGTGCGGCGGACAATCAGTTCCTTCCCGCACTTCGGGCAGGCGATTCCGCTCTTTTCGATAATCTGTTTCGTGTTGCGGCACTCCGGGAAACCTGGGCAGGCAAGGAATTTGCCGTGCGGACCGTATTTATAAACCATGGTCCGTCCGCACTGGTCGCAGACAACGTCGGACACTTCGTCCTTCACTTTTCTGCGCTCAAGCGATGCTTCTGCGGCGGCAACCGCCTGATGCAGATCCGGATAGAAATTCTTAACGACGTTCTTCCACGAAACGTTGCCCTCTTCGATTCCGTCGAGGAGCGTCTCCATCGTCGCAGTGAAATCGGTTTCGACAATCGACGGGAAAGCTTCCTTCATCAGATTGTTAACCGCTTCGCCGAGCTCGGTGGCGAATACTGCTTTGCCTTCCTTAGCGACATAGTGTCTTGCAAGAAGCGTCGTAATCGTAGGAGCATACGTGCTCGGGCGGCCGATTCCGGTTTCTTCCATCGTCTTAACGAGGCTTGCCTCGGTATAATGGGCCGGCGGCTGCGTAAAATGCTGCTCCGCATTAAGCTCTGCGGATGCGAATACGCTTCCCTCCTGCGGCATCTTGCCGGTACGCTTCTTTGTGCTCTCCTCCTCATCGGAGAAACTGTATACTTTTTCGAAGCCGTCGAATTTGACGGAGCTGAAGCTGCTTGTGAAGATGTGTCCGTTTCCTTCAATCTTCAGGTTGGTCGTGCGGTATACGGCCTCCTTCATGCGGCTGGCAACAAATCTTCTCCAGATCAGCTGATACAGACGAAGCTGTTCCTTCGAAAGGTCATTCTTCAGATCCTCCGGAGTCAGATTCACATAGGAAGGACGAATGGCTTCGTGCGCGTCCTGAATCCGTCTTCCGGTCTCCTTCTCCTTCTGCGCGGCGCGGACATAGTCCTTGCCGATGGAATCGGTAATATACTTCTTAACGGCTGCGTCCGCCTCATCCGAGATACGGGTGGAATCGGTACGCAGGTAAGTGATCAGACCGAGGGTTCCGTGTCCTTTGACGTCAACGCCTTCATACAACTGCTGTGCGATCCGCATCGTCTTCTGCGTCGGGAAATTCAGCGCCTTATAGGCTTCCTGCTGCAGCGTACTGGTCGTAAACGGAAGCGGCGCGGCTTTCTTACGCTCGCCTTCCTTCACTTCGGAAACTTTGAAATCGGCACCCTTCAGCGCGGCAAGTACCTTGTCTGCATCGGCCTTTGAAGAAAGCGTTGCCTTTTTCTTCTTTCCGAAATACGTTGCCTGAATCGGCTTCTTATCGCCTTCCATAGAGAAGGAACCGGTAATGGTCCAGTATTCCTCCTGAACAAACGCGCTGATCTCGGCGTCGCGGTCGCAGATCATTCGAAGCGCCACCGACTGTACACGGCCTGCGCTCAGTCCGCGCTTAATCTTCTGCCAGAGAATCGGGCTGATCTCGTAACCTACCATTCGGTCAAGCACACGTCTTGCCTGCTGCGCGTCAACCAGGTTACGGTCAATCTCGCGGGCATTCTTTAAGGAATTCTTCACCGCGTCTTTCGTTATTTCGTTAAATGTGATACGGAACGTCTTCTTCGGATCAGGCTTCAGAAGCTCCTGCAAATGCCATGCAATCGCTTCACCCTCACGGTCCGGGTCGGTTGCGAGATAAACTTTATCCGCTTTTTTGATTTCTCTTCTGAGTGCGGAAAGGACGTCTCCTTTGCCGCGGATTGTAATATAATAGGGCTCGAAGTCCTTGTCGACATCGATTCCGAGTTTGCTCTTCGGGAGGTCACGGACATGTCCGCCCGAGGCAAGAACCTCGAAATTGGAACCCAGATACTTTTTCACTGTCTTCGCTTTCGCGGGAGACTCCATGATGACCAGATTTTTTGCCATACTATCCTCCGACCGGAACGGCTGCGGCCATTCCGTTATTGAAGCATTCCTTCCGCGCATCTGCAATAATAGTTCGGAATGCTTTGCCGGACGACTCCGAGATTCTGCAGGGAGTACAGCACTTCGGAGAGCTTTCCGACGGTTAATCCGCTTTCTTCAAGTAGCAGATCGAAGTGCTTGGCGTCCAAACGACACAAATCATACACTACTTTTTCTTCCTCTGCAAGTCCCAATTTATCATTTTCAGAATTTTTCGACAATTTCTCCGTTTCAGCTTCATCGTTAGATAAATTGAACGATATTTGCGAACTGTATGTAGAATATCGGGCAAATGCCGGGTAAAATGCCGCAAGATCCGACAGAATCTCCCTCGGAGACGTTACGAGTCTCGCTCCCTGTTTGATGAGATTCAGACACCCCTGACTGTTCCGGTCACCGATCCTTCCGGGTATCGCATAAATCTCTTTTCCCTGTTCAAGTCCTCGATCAACCGTGATCAGCGTTCCGCTCCGTTCGGCTGCCTCAATCACAAGAATTCCGTCGGACATAGCCGCAATCAGACGATTCCTATGCGGGAAATTCTGCTTTAATGCAGGAACCTCAGGTCCGTGTTCGGAAAGAATGCATGCCTGCTCACGCATCTCCTGATACAGTCTCCAGTTTTCCTTCGGATACGGAACACCGATTCCGGAGCCGAGTATACCGACCGTTCTCCCGCCGTACGGAAGCGCTGCGTGATGACTGAGCCCGTCGATTCCCATGGCAAGCCCGCTCACAACCGTAACGCCTGCTTTCGCCAGTTCTCCTGAAAAAAATGATGCGATGCTCTGCCCGTAATCGCTTGCCCGCCTTGATCCGACAATCGCTATGGATGGCGCGTCCTCCTTCGGAAGCCTTCCCTGTACGAATAAAACATACGGACGGTCAGACAGGTCAAGCAGACGCTTCGGGTAACGACTTTCGTCATAACGGATAGCCGATATATCATGTTTCACGGTAAAATCATACAGTCGAAGACGGTTTTCTTCCTTCTTCGGCGTTGTGAGAAGTGAGTATTCAAGAGGCGTAAGTCCTTCGACGCTCCGGATTACTCCCGCTCCCGCGCAGAATACGCCCTGCGCCGAGCCGAACCGGTCAAGAAGTAATGTAATGTGTGCAACCGAAGCAACCGCTCCGGAAAGCCAGATATCATATGAGTCCGCCATTGTAACCGCGAAAGCCTCCTTCCATAGCATGATATAAAACCGCTTCGGAAACATGCGCTTCCGTAATTATCTCCTCTTCGGCAAGGTCCGCAATGGTTCTTGCCACCCTGCGGATGCGGTCGTAAAGCCTTACGCTGAATCCTCGGCTCACAAAAGAATTCACAAGCTTCTGTTCCGCTTTCCGAGTCATTACGCAATACTTATCAAGTCCCGCGGAAGGAATCTGCGCATTCAGTCTCCAGGGCTCCTCCTTAAAGCGTTCCGCCTGAAGCTGTCTGCATTTCGTTACCTTCTCCCGAAGCTTCGCGCTTGTTTCCCCGCAGGTCTTATCCGAAAGATCTTTAAGCGGAACCGCAGACAGTTCGACGCAGAGATCAATCCGGTCCAGAATCGGCTGGCTGATCTTCCCCATATAGCGGCGGATCCGGTCCGGCGAACAGGAGCAGCGGTTTCGATCCGGATAATATCCGCATGGGCATGGATTCATCGCGGCAACCAGAAGAAAGGATGCCGGAAGCTCATAGTTTCCGTACAGTCTTGAGATCACCACCCTGTGTTCCTCAAGGGGCTGCCTTAATACTTCAATGCATTCCCTGCGAAATTCCGGAAACTCATCCAAAAAGAGGACGCCGTTCGTTGCAAGTGTAATCTCTCCCGGTACCGGAAGCCTCGCGCCGCCGCCTGCCATTCCGGGCGGCGTACAGGTATGGTGCGGACTCCGAAACGGACGCTTCGTGATTCTTCCGTTCTCCGGCCGGAACATACCCGCAACGCTGTAAATCTTCGTTAGTTCAATGCTTTCCTCTAAACTAAGCGGCGGCAGAATTCCCGGAATTCTTCTTGCGAGCATTGTTTTACCGGAACCGGGAGGCCCGAGAAGCAGAAGGTTATGTCCTCCCGCAGCGGCAATCAGCGCAGCCCGTTTTGCAAGATACTGCCCCCGGATATCCGAGAAATCCTCCTCCGTTTCCGTTACTTCCGCCTCATACTCCCTGATAAGCGGTTCCTTTTCTCCGCTTCCGATGAAGAAATCAATGACCTCATCCAAAGTCTCCGCAGCGAATACTTTGATGCCGTCTACCATCACTGCTTCCTGCCCGTTATCCTTCGGGACGATTATCCATTCCATGCCGTCTTCTCTTGCCGAGAAGGCGCACGAAAGTACGCCCGGAACCGGACGGATCTCTCCGTTGAGCCCAACTTCACCGATGATACACACCCGTTCCGTGAGCTCGGCGGGAATCATCTCAAGGCCGCACAGAATCCCCACCGCAATCGCAAGGTCATACGCCGTTCCTTCCTTTCTTAAGTCCGCCGGTGACAGATTGACCGTTATCTTCTTCGCGGGAAGCGGTACCCCGACATTCCGAAGCGCAACCCTTACCCGCTCCCTTGCTTCCCTTACCTCTGCGGCAATCAGCCCGACCAGATTGATACCCGGAAGCCCATTGCCGACATCCACCTCGACATCGACCTTCTTCGCGTCGATCCCGAGAAGTGCCATACTGTGAATCTTACAAAACATACCATTCCTCCGAAAGTTGATAACTTCCATTGTATGTTTTGTAATCGCTGTAAACTATCGGCAGAACACATAAAAAGACAGCATCTTCTTTGGGAAAATGCTGTCTCTCCATTCGAATTCAATAATAATATGTTGTCTCTTTTCACAAAAACGTCAGGGCGTTTTTGTTACTTTTTCTTATCCTCATGATCCAAAAGTTTCTTTAATTCATCCATAAAGGTACTTACGTCCTTAAACTCGCGGTATACGGAAGCGAAACGTACATAAGCAACGGCATCCAAACTCTTCAGCTTATCCATAACAAGTTCGCCGATCTTGGAGCTCGGAATTTCCTTCTCTTCCATATTGAAGATAGCATTCTCCACCTCATCCACAAGCTGCGTAATCTGAGAAACGCTGATGGGACGCTTATGACAGGACCGGAATACGCCTGCCTCAATCTTCGAGCGGTCATATGCCTCACGCACATTGCCCTTTTTGATTACGACAAGCGGAATGGTCTCAACTTTCTCATAAGTCGTGAAACGCTTGTTGCATTTCTCGCACTGACGGCGACGTCTTATTGCATTGGTTTCTTCAGAAGGTCTGGAATCGATAACCTTTGTGTTTTCATCACCGCAAAACGGACATTTCATACCTTACCTCTTTCTGCGCTGTGCGCTAAATCGGATGAATGTTTTTAGATCAGATCAATAATATCAATGTTCTCGCCGGTAAGACCGATCACCGCGCCCTGCTTGGCCTCGCCTGCCTCGGGATGCGCGATCAGCCACTTGTTGGCTGCGAAAAGTCTCGCGTCATCGTCATTCTTAACGGTGATCGCAGGCTTCTCAAGGTTCGTGCCCTTCGGAAGAATGATAACTACGCGGAAGTGGTCACCCTTCTTTGCGCTGCAGGGTGCATAGTGAAGCGTCGTTGCGTAAAGTTCAACACCGGTGCCTGCCGGGCAGAAGAAAGCCTCAACCTTGGAGGTGTCAAGCATCTTACCCATGCAGTCCTGCTGACGGGCAAGAAGAAGGATGCAATCCTCAGCTGCAATATCGATCTCGCTGTCACGGTGATACTCAAGACAGTTGAGCTTCGTGTTCGTGCCGTTGCAGTAACCGATCTGAATCGGCATGCCGCCGTAGCAGTTCAGCGTGAAATCCTTCATCGCGGGAGTTGCCTCAAGACCTGCATCGGAAGGAACATAAACAACCGCGTCCGCAGGAGCGGGGGTCGTCTTTACGAGTACATCCAGAAGTTCCTTCGTGTCGTATCCGGTAACTACACGACCGTAGGTTGCGAATGCCTCATCGGTTACTTTTTGAATTTTCAGTGCCATAGTTTTTGTCCCCTTTCATTTATCTCTGTACCCGTCCGCTGCCGTCTCCGCCGGCAAGGGCAAGTACTTCGTCTCTTGTTACGTGGTTGAAATCTCCGGGAATCGTATGCTTCAATGCGCTTGCCGCTACGGCAAATTCCAAAGCTTCCGGCCCGGTCTTTCCGTCCAAAAGGCCGCAGATCAGTCCGGCTGCGAAGGAATCGCCTCCGCCTACGCGGTCCACGATATGAAGCTTATAGGTGCGGGAATGATAGAATTCCTTTCCGTCGTAGATGGCTGCCGACCAGTTGTTGTCGGATGCGGAAAGGCTCTCACGAAGAGAACTTACCACATACTTGAATCCGAAACGCTCGGTCATCTGCTTGAAGATGTCTTCATAACCCGCAAGTTCCAGGCTTCCGCTTGTTACATCGGTCTTGCCGGGCTTGAAACCGAGTACCTTGTCAGCATCCTCTTCGTTTCCGATGCACACATCCACATACTGCATCAGCTCGGTCATAACCTTCTGCGCCTTCTCGGAACTCCAGAGCTTCTTTCGGAAATTCAGATCGCAGGAAACCGTCAGACCGTGTTTCTTGGCGCTTATAAGAGCTGCCTTCGTCACTTCGGCCGCACTGTCGCTGATGGCAGGCGTAATTCCCGTAAAATGGAACCACTCCGCGCCCTCGAAAATCTTATCGAAATCAAAATCGGAAGGAACCGCTTCCGCTATGGCGGAATGGGCGCGGTCATAGATTACCTTCGAAGGACGTACCGAAGCGCCGGTCTCAAGATAATAGATGCCGACACGGTCGCCGCCCCATACGATATTCGAACAGTCAACGCCTTCCTTCATCAGGGAAGCCGCAGCGCTCTTACCGATCTCGTTCTTCGGAAGCTTGGTTACATAGGAAACGTCATATCCGAATCCGGCCAGGGATACCGCCACATTGGCCTCGCCTCCGCCGTAGCATACATCGAAACTGTCCGCCTGTACAAAACGCTCATATCCCGGCGTGGAAAGACGAAGCATAATCTCACCGAGCGTAACAACTTTACTCATAACGACCTCCGAACACAAATACTGTTAGAATTTTACCATATCTTGCGACGATTTGCAAATGAATAATTCAATAATTACTATATCTTGGGGATTTTACATTTTTCGAGGAAATTCTATTGAAAAAGCTGTTCGAATGTGTTAGGATGATGCAGATAAGAACAGGCGCGGATGCGCAAGAATGAGGTTACGGCATGGAATTCATGGACAGAAACTTTCTTCTTGATACGGAATGTGCTGTCGTACTGTATCATAAGTACGCAGAACATATGCCGATTGTGGATTACCATTGCCATATTCCCGTTCAGGAGATTGCCGAGGACGTAACCTTCCGTTCCATTACGGAGCTCTGGCTCGGCGCAGATCATTATAAATGGCGCCTTATGCGCGCGAACGGTGTTCCGGAGGAACTGATTACCGGTAACGGCGATGACTTTGAGAAGTTTGCCGCATTTGCCGCCGCTTTGGAGCGTGCTCCGGGCAATCCGATCTATCACTGGAGCCATCTTGAATTAAAACGCTATTTCGGTATTGACGAGTCTCTTACCGCCGCCAATGCCAAAGATATCTATGACCGCTGCAACCGCGTGCTGGAACAGTCCGGCATGAGCGCAAGAGGTCTCATTAAAAAGTCGAATGTACGGATTCTCTGCACCACCGACGATCCGTGCGACGATCTTCATTTTCATAAGCAGCTCGCCGACGACAAGAGCTTCGACGTCCAGGTGCTTCCTGCTTTCCGTCCCGATCCTTTCGTAGATATTGAAAAGCCCGATTTCGCCGCCCATATTGAGCGGCTCGGTTCGGTTTGCGACTGGGCAATGTTCAGCCTCTCCGATTTGAAGGACTGCCTTGCGGAACGGATTCAGTACTTTGCTTTCCGCGGATGTAAAACCGCCGATCACGGTCTTCCGTTTGTGATGTATCATCCCTGCGATGATGAGACTGCCAATAGCATTTTCCGTAAGAAAATGGACGGCGGGATTATCTCCCGTGAGGAAGCGATGGCATACCGCACCAATCTCCTGCTGTTTCTTGCAAGAGAATATCACAAGGCGAATTTCGTAATGCAGCTGCATTACGGCGTGAAGCGTGACAACAATGCTTTTATGTATGAGAAGATCGGTCCGAACACCGGCTATGACTGCATCGACAATCATACGCCGATCGCGAGCCTTACCGAATTTATGAATGCCCTTGCCGCTACGGAAGAGCTTCCGAAGACGATTCTTTATTCCCTGAACCCGATTGACAATACCGCTATCGATTCCGTTATCGGCTGTTTCCAGGACAGCTCGTGCGTCGGCAAGATCCAGCACGGCTCCGCATGGTGGTTCAATGACAACAAGCAGGGAATGTTAGACCAGCTCACAAGTCTTTCGAACCAGAGTGTTATCGGGAATTTCATCGGCATGCTGACGGATTCCCGCAGTTTCCTTTCCTATACGAGACATGAGTATTTCCGCCGGATCCTGTGCCGGTTCCTCGGCGGTCTCGTGGAAGGCGGTGAGTATCCCGCCAATATGACGCTCCTCGGTTCCCTCGTTGAGGATATCTGCTACAACAATTGTTTACGTTACTTCGGATTTAAGCCTGCTAAATAAACTAGCGGGCTTATTTTTTGAAGCGGACGGCTTTCACATTTGTCTATTATCGAAAATAACATATACAGGAGGACACACATGAAACATCTCATCAGCCCCATGGACCTTTCCGTGGAGGAAACCGACGCCCTTCTTGCGCTGGCCGGTAAAATGTACGACCATCCCGAGCAATACGCGCATCTCTGCGAGGGCAAAAAGCTCGCAACCTGTTTTTATGAGCCGAGCACAAGAACAAGACTCAGCTTTGAGGCTGCCATGCTGAACCTCGGCGGTTCGGTACTCGGATTCCAGTCCGCAGACTCCAGTTCCGCGGCCAAAGGCGAATCCGTATCCGACACGATTCGCGTCATCTCCTACTACGCCGATATCTGCGCGATGCGGCATCCGAAGGAAGGCGCTCCGCTTGTTGCCTCACTCCACTCCGGAATCCCGGTAATCAACGCGGGCGACGGCGGACACAACCACCCGACGCAGACGTTAACCGATCTGATGACCATGAAACAGTTAAAGGGACGGCTCAACAACCTGACCATCGGTCTGTGCGGCGACCTGAAATTCGGCCGCACGGTGCACTCTCTCATCAAGGCGATGTCCCGCTACGAGGGTATCCGGTTCATCCTGATCTCTCCCGAAGAACTCAAGGTTCCCGCCTATATCCGCGAGGAGGTGCTTGACGCCGGTCATATTCCCTATGAAGAAGTTTCGAACCTTGAAAACGCAATGCCCGAGCTTGATATCCTTTACATGACCCGCGTACAGCGTGAGCGTTTCTTCAACGAAGAGGATTACATCCGCTTAAAGGATACCTTCCTGCTTGACAAGAAGAAGCTGGCAAATGCAAAGGATGACATGTTCATTCTTCATCCGCTGCCGCGCGTAAACGAAATCTCCGTTGAAGTCGACGACGACCCGAGAGCAGCTTACTTCCGCCAGGCCGGTTACGGCGTATACGTGCGGATGGCATTGATTGCCACCCTGCTCGACCTCGCATAAGTATCCCATTTCCGAATATACCTACCTACTGAAAAGGAGAAAAACCATGCTGAATATCGGAGGACTCCACCAGGGAGTCGTAATTGACCATATCCCCGCCGGCGAAGCCATGAAGATATATGAATATCTGAATCTCGGCGATCTGGACTGCGAAGTTGCCATCATTAAGAACGCGTCCAGCAAGAAAATAGGACGAAAGGACATCATCAAGATTGAAGGCCCGCTGACCATCAACATCGATGCGCTTGCGGTCCGCAACCCGAACGTAACAATCAATATCATCGAGAACGACGTCATCGTCGAAAAGCGTCCGGTAACGCTTCCGAACGAAGTAACGAACATCATCAAATGTAAGAACCCCCGCTGCATCACCTGCATCGAGCAGGAGCTGCCGCACATCTTCCGGTTGACCAATAAGGAAGACCGGGTATACCGCTGCATTTACTGCGAAGAGGCATATAAACGAAACGAGTAACAACATAGCAAGTCGACAAAAACAAGAAGAGGCGGGAGCGAAATCCCGTCTCTTCTTTTACTTTAATTATTTACATCTGTCATTTTGCGGCGTGCTTTCTGCCGTACAGGGTGAACCCCGCTAATCCGGCAATACTGCAAATCGTCAGCAAGTACCACAGAGCCGGCTGTGAATTATCTCCTGTTGTCGGCGATTCCGGACTCGTTGTTGCCGCACTGATCAACATGGAAAATGTCACTTCTCCGTCGTCAAAATGCACCGTAATGAGATGCTCTCCGACGCTCAGTTTCTCGAGTTCGGCGGCACTGATTGTGATAATCGTACTGCCCGATTTTGCCTCGACTTCTGCCTTTTTGCCATCAATCAGTGTCTGAACGTAATGCCTAAAGCAGTTTTTGTCATCTTCAGCACGATGGATGGTAAATGTAAGTGCGTTTCCGTTGCCCTTTCTCCAATTTAAGGTATTGGAGACACTTGCATAAACCATCTTCGGGAGTTTTTCGATTTCTCTGGTTTCAATATGGGACGGATCATTTGCGCATACACGCTGTTCCATTCCCTTTTCCGTAATTGTCGGTTCCTTCACAACCTTCCAATCACCAAAGTCATGACCGGTCGCAGCTACCGTTATCGTCTTACGGTAGATTTCCTCTTTGCAGGTCTCGCAGTAAATGACCTCATCATAACTGCCGTCTTCGGTGCAGGTGGGCTTTTTCTCGTTCTCGATCTTCTTCTCGCCCGGAACATGCTCGTTGACCTTGCTCGTGTAGGTCGCCGTATAGGTTGCAGCCCCGGTAACTTTTGCGAGTTCCGGAGTCCACCTATCAAAGGTGTATGTGTACTTCGAATCAGGAGCCTTGGCAGGTGTCTTTCCGGAATATTCCGGAACCTCGCCATACGCAACCTCACTTGACTGGAGCACCGTACCGTCCTCATCGACAAATGAAATCAGGTATTTGTTGGTCGTTGCCTTATAGGTGGCGGTATAAGTTGCTTTACCTGTGACCGCCGCAAGATCGGCAGACCATTTATCGAAAGTATAAGTGTATTGCGCATCAGAAGCCTTTGTAGGGGTCTTACCTTTGTATACCGGGATTACACCGTACTCAACATCGCTTGACCATAATTCCGTACCGTCTTCATCGACAAATGTAATCGTATACTTGTTGAGCGTTTCCTTATAGGTCGCCGTATAGGTTGCAGACCCGGTTACTTTTGCGATCTCCGGAGTCCACTTATCGAAGGTATAAGTGTATTGCGCGTCAGATGCCTTGGTAGGTACTGCCCCGTTATATTTCGGGGTTTCACCGAATGCAACATCACTCGATTGAAGCTCCGTGCCGTCTTCGTTGACAAACTTAATCGTATATTCATTGGTCGTTTCTTTATAAGTTGCTTTATAAGTTGCATCACCCTTGACCGTCATGATAGCCGGCGACCACTCATCAAACGTGTATGTATACTGTGCATCAGGGGTTTTCGTAGGTTTAGCCCCTTTATATTTCGGAGTTTCACCGTACTTTACCTTTTCCGATTGAAGTTCTGTTTCGTCTTCGTTGACGAACTTAATCGTGTATTCATTGGTCGTTTCTGTAAAGATTGCGGTATAGGTTGCCTCCCCGGTAACTGCCTTAATATCGGGAGACCATTTATCGAAGGTGTAAGTGTATTGCTCATCAGGAGCCATGGTAGGGGTTCCGTAAAATACCGGGATATCAAGGTATTCAACCCTACCCGACTGCAATTCCGTACCATTTTGGGTAACAAACTTTACCAAGTACTTATTCTTCGTCCATTGTGCATAGAGTACGGTATCGGCTGTCAACGTGACAACGGCATCCCTGTCGTAACTATTACCAGTGCCTAAAGCCTTGGTATTCCAGCCGGAAAAGGTATGGTGTTCAAGTGTAAAAGGATTGCCGTTAAGTGTTGCTTTAATACCTCCATAAACTATTTGCTCTTTCGTAGTCCCTGAACCGTCATTTTTATCAAATGTTACTTTCACCGGGACGGCCAGTTTTGCCACACCATTGTCTATTGCCAGGACATAATCCGTGTTGTCGCTTATGAAATATGAAATATCGTCCTTGCAGTTATTTGTTATTGTTACAGGCTTCCCTCCGGTAGGTACAATCTCAACAGTTATACCGATTACCGAATCATTAGAAGGAATCGCTACGACATTTATTGTTTTTCCACTCGGAAGATACACATTACTTGCTGCTGTTCCGGATGAGTTGCCAGAGATAACTATAGGTTTAGGATTAAGATCATTGTCGGTTTGCAGTTTTAACGTTCCATTGTTGTATATTCCACCGCCTGATGCAGCGTTGTTTCCGGTAATGCTGCCGCTTTCAAGAATAAGATAGCCGTTGTTATAGATTCCTCCGCCGTTTCCGTTAGTATTACCCCCGGTAATCATTCCACCGGTTCCGGTATCTATAATTGTAAGGTTAGCAGATTCTTCTATGAATATGACATTACCTTCATCTTTAGCCGAACTTAGATTTCTGTCTATGGTGTGCCCATTTAGATCTATAGTTATGGTCTTATTGGACGGAATACAGAGATATCTATCGGTAGGAAGTGCAGTGTAATCCTGGTCGAGTGTTAATGTTCCACCATTAGCAGTGTTATTGATACGGGTCTGCAAAGCTGAAAAAGATTTTGCCCTCGCTGTTTCGATTTCAATTATCTTTTCCTGTACCGCAGCAGCATATTCTGCTGCACCCGCAGCGTTTGGATGGAAGGAGTAGGAACTGATAAAACTAGAGCTATCAATGTTCTGGTCATCGGATTGCGTCAGTAAGATACCATTGATTAATGGATTTGACGAGTATGCTTCTTGTCCAGCAAACTTGTCTGCGACAGATACAAAGTGAATATTCATTCCTTTTTTTGCCCAATACTCAACCGCTTCTTTGATCATAGAATTAAAGACATCAACCGCATTATTGATTGCTTGAGCTTTTTCTGCAGGGAATTCAAATTTAATAGGAATTGTAAAAAAATCAGTTTTATACTCTAATGAAACAGTAAACCCTTCTTTATAAAACAGTGACGGATAGCCAGCGACTAAAATAGTAGCATCACCGGCTTTCTTTTGGATTTCTGAATAAGCGTTTTCCAGATTTGATATAAAAGTTGTTTTATAGCTATCTGTTGTTTTTTCATTCAGCAACCCACTAAGCGTCTTAGTCTTATTATAGATATCCGGATAGCTTTTACTCAAATAGTTAACTATGAGTGTATTTGCCTCACCCTGACTTGGAAAAAACAACTCTTCAATAAACGCAGTTGTCAGAATATCTACAAACCCGATATCATTTCCGCCGATAGTGATTGTGACATAATCATTCCCGGTAAGCTCAAGATTGTCTGCTTTTATTGTATCAAATATAGCAAGCTGCTCAGGAAGTTCCTTTTTACCTTCAAGACTACCAATTTTATATGATTTTTCTTGCTTGTCGGCAAGATGATCTATCTTAGCTCCGGAGGCAGCAGCAAAATACCATTTATCAAAAGTGAGCATTCCGCTCCACGCCTTTGTTGATCTGTGTGCGAGCCAGTCTAAATTCTGCACCTTATCTTCGACTGGCAAATCCTGACCGAAAAACTCTTCAATTCCCTCTCCTGACGAGTAGGAATCGCCGAGAGAAACAATGATGACAGGATCATCCGTCGTCGATGCCGGCGTCTCTTCTGCTGCAGCAGAAGGAGCAATTATCCCGACCATGCACGTAAAGAAGATGCACAGAGAGAGACATATGCTTAAAAGTTTACGAGTTAGTTTCATTGTTGTTATCCTTTCTGTACATCTTTCTTTTTATGCTTATAGACTCTTTTATGCCTTTGTAATCACAATCTTGTCGTCTTCGACGGCCATTCGAATCTTCTTGCTGTCAACTCCGATTGCGTCCAACATCTCACGGGGAATCTGCACACGGCCGGCATGGTCGAGGATCGCGAACTCCTCGTGCGTATCTTCTTCGACAAATCCATGGAGCTGTTCCTTCACAAATTCTTCTTTCATGATACGCTCAATGCTTGTCTTACCGTCACGCATCATAACGACACGGTTTACCTTCTTCGCGAGGTTGATATCGTGCGTTACGATAACGATCGTGATGCCGAGTTCGGTATTCAGCTTACGGAATACGTCAAGTACCGCATCGGCGGTCTTCTGGTCAACCGAACCGGTCGGCTCGTCGGCAAGCAGAAGCTTCGGACGGTTTGCAAGAGCGATTGCGATAGCAATACGCTGCTGCTCACCACCGGACATCTGATTCAGTTTGCTGTCCTTCTTATGCGACATACCGACAAGGTTCAGAAGCTCAAGAGCACGCTCGTGACGTTCCTTCGGCTCGCAGAACAGCATCGGAAGCTCAACATTTTGAATCGCAGTCAGATACGGCAGCAGGTTTCTTGCATTATTCTGCCATACAAATCCGACGGTTTTCTGCTTATAGGCAACCATCTGGCTCTCGGTCATCTTGAACAGGTTCTTGCCGTCCACGTAAAGCTTACCGGCGCTCGGGCGGTCCAGTCCGCCGAGCAGGTTAAGGAACGTGGATTTACCGGAACCGGAACTACCGATGATTGCGATAAACTCACCCTTCTCAACACGAAGCTCGAGTCCCTGCAACGCAAGTACTTCGGTATCCTTCGTTTTGTAAATCTTTACGAGGTTCTCGCAGAGAATCATGACGTTGTCGTCAAGTTCGTCCTCAAGTTCCCCTTCGGTCTGCTTCTTATAGGCTTCCATAAAGGAGTCCTTCAGAGCCTTTGAAATCTCCTCCGCCATCATGCCGGCTGCGGACCCTTCGGCAGTGTCTTCAGCAGCAGCTTCAGCAGCTACTCCGGCGGCGGTTTCAGCAACAGTTTCGGCAGCGGTTTCTGTAGCAGCTTCAACAGCTTCAACAGCGGTCTCATTTGCCGCTTTGGCCTCGGCTTCCTTCTGCTCCTTCTGAATCTTCGCGGCAACTTCTTTCACGATGCTTTTCTTCTGAACAATATTGTTTCGGTTACGTTTTGCCATCAGTTTTCCCCTCCGTTCATATTGTTCGTCGTCGAAATAACCTCACCATCGAGAATTTCGTAAACCATGTCGCCGTAGCCCATCAGCTTCGGGTCGTGCGTTGTCATGACAAATGTGATACCTTCCTTTTCAATCAGGTCTTTGAAAATACTGATAACCTGAAGACTTGTTGCGGAGTCCAGTTCGCCGGTAGGCTCATCCGCGAAGATAATCTTCGGCTTGTGCGCAATTGCGCGGGCTATTGCTACACGCTGCTGCTCACCGCCTGACAGCTCCTGCGGCATATGGGATGCACGCTTGCTGAGTCCGACTAGCTTCAGACACTCCATCACACGTGCCTTGTAATCGCCGTTGTATCCGGCAAGGCGAAGGGCAAATTCAACGTTCTCGTATGCGGTCATAACCGGAATCAGAGCAACCGACTGAAAGATAAAGCCGATTTCCTGACGGCGCAGCAATTCGCGCTCCTTGTCGGAAGCATCGGAAATGTCCTTTCCGTCGAAGATAACTTTGCCGGAGGTCGGCGCGTCAAGAGCACCGATGATGTTTAAGAGGGTTGTCTTACCCGAACCGGAACGGCCTTTCAGGATGGTGAGTGAGGGCTTCGGAACCACAATGCTGATTCCCTTCAGTGCCCAGAAATCGCCTCCCGCAACCGGAAACGCGCGTTTCACGTCTTCTGTACGTAATATCTCTTCCATGGGTAACCTCCTTAATCTTCCCCAAGCTTCAGAGCCTGGTTAATCTTAATCTTCGAAAGCAGCACGGAGATTACCGCGAGACATCCGATCAACATCAATCCGACAACAACGCTGATTCTTATGATATCACCGCTCTCAACGAAGATCTTCGTGGGAAGCGTCTGCTCCGCGGGCGAGTATGCGATTTCAATCAGCGGGATGAACATCTTCGAAGCAAGAATGCCGATTCCCGCGCCGAACAGGATCGGGATCAGGGAACCGAAGAAGTGTTCATTGATAAGCATTCTGATCAGTTCGCCCATGGACATACCCATAGCGCGGTAGATACCGAAAATCAGCTCTCTTGAGCGAATATTCGTGAGCCAGTAAATCAGGAAACCGATTGCGCAAAGAATCAGAACCACAATGAAACTGATAGTGAGCATTCCGTTTGTAACCTGGAAATACGGGTCATTTTTCATCGCTATAATCTTATTTGAGTAATCCGTAAAGGACTTGAATACAATTCCGTTTTCCTCGGCCCAGTCATATACGAAGCCTGCATCGCCTTTAATCTTCATCCATACTTCATAAGGCGTCGTCGCATAATACCGGTTCAGGTTTGAAAGCGCGGAAACGATAAAGTATCGATCTTCATACTCTCCTTCTTTTCCTTCAACCGTCGAAGGCACCCGTTTCTGATAAGACGGGAACACATCCATAATTGCGACAACCGCAAGCTGCATGCGTCCAAGACTCTTTCCGGTACGGCTTGTCCTGTAGACAGAAACCGTATCGCCGACTTTAATATTAGCGGCTTCGGCAAAATTAGAAGATACAATTGCGCCTTCCGGATTGGCAGCCAAAGCATTCAGATAGGTGAACCAATGCTCAGCCGTCACATCTTCCGGCATCCATGCTGTCGTACCGAAATCATAGGAATTGATTCCGTAATACTGAACATTTTCCGTAACGGTGCCGGCATGATTGACGGAAATGGAATCGCGCAATACGCGCGCAAGACCGACCAGCTGATCCGGATGTTCTTCACGCAAATGTTCATAACGGGCAAAATCCGGTTCATAATAAATCAGGTCAGAATCGGGCATCTCCTTAAGTGAGGAACTGTTGTCCTCCCAAAGCTCCTCGATAACGTTATCTGCGCCCATATCATAATGAAGACGCATCTCTTCATTGTTGTTGACGGTTCGGGCGATATTCGCGTTGAAAATGCCAAGCGCAATCGTCAGCACAAGGAATACCGTAATAAAGTTCTGCTTCCGGATATCACGCATAATCTGTAGGAAGGAAGCATAAGAGGCAGGTTTCCAGAAACGTTGTCCGATTCGGAATACCAAGGTCGCAAGAAGCGGAATAATACGAAGCAACACAATCGCGCAACTTAGAATAAACAACGAAGCTGCAAGGAAAAGCATCGGGTCGAGCGCCTCGCCCTTAGCCACCTTTTCAATCAGGACCTTCTTCTGCGAATTAAAGTTGTAAAAACCGTATATGGAAAGTCCGAGCAGAATAAAATCGAGTCCTACTCTCTGCCACAAAGGAGTGGATTTCTTACGTCGGTTTGCTTTCTGCTCAACAATCGTATATTTTGCATATTTAAATACCGGCAGCGCCATAATAAAGATGCTTGAAACAGCGCCGATGAATCCATACAAAAGTGCCGTTCCGGTAATGCTCACATGCAGAGCCTTTCGCCCTACAAACTCGAGGAAAGCGTTCGTCGAGCCAAACAGATGACAAAGAACATAGCCAAACGGAATTCCGACAACAAATCCGATTAACGCAAGGATGGCAGACTGAAGCAGATATGTGAGAATCAGTTGTATCTTGCTAACGCCACGGCTCTTCAAAATCGATATTTCGCCCTGTTCAATCGATATAACCTGATTGGATACCATGAAAATGAATACGGCCAGCAGAACCAGAATCGGACATTGTAAGATAAACATCGTCGTTCCTACACGTCCGGAACTCTTCTGATAATCCTGAAATACTTCATGATAATAAAATGTCACATGATATAGTTCACCGATTTTGTAATCATAACTCAGGCGGTCGTCCACCTCAAGCATGCCGGGTACCTGCTCAACATTAATATTATCATAATCATACAATGTGTACCATCTGCAAGTAATGTTTCCGGAGATGCCTTGCCGGTTGAAGTACTGGTCATAGTAAATCTTCTGACTCATGAACAATTCCTTGTCATAGGAAAGCGGAGCTCTGGTCCAATAAGGATCTTCGCCGTCCTTTGCGCGGAATACGCCGACAACACGAACCTTGGTCGGATTTCCGGCCAGGTTCTTATAACTGTCTACGGTAATTACGTCTCCGATAACCATCTGCGAAGAAAGATATACCGGCTCATTTACGATAACATCTATAATTCCGTCAGCATCGGGAGTATCGGAATAAATGCTACCGGAAATCATCTCGATATGTTCCTCGAGATTTGTCAGAGAAGCAAGCTTCATTTCGACCCGGTTTGCCTTCTCTGATTCACGTTTCGTATCAAAATATGCATCCGTCACATTTGACATTCCGATATAAGCGACCTGAATCATCGGATCAAGTCCGTAAAGACTGTTCACGGTATCAAACACGGCGGTATAATCTTTGAAATAATTGGATTTCTTCTTCTGAAGTCTTGTCTCGCTGAGTTTCGCTTCCACAAGTACCGTGGCGGGATACTGATTATTCTCGGTCAGATAGTTATCCATCTTCGTGGTCAGCATCTTCTGAAGCGCTGCTTTTGTATACATCGGATTACAAGATGCAATGGCAACCAGCAAAATATTACCGATCACGATGCAGAGAATCAGCCATTTTTTATTCAGCAGTTTTTGTGCGATAAAATGTAACATTTCCTGCTCATCCTCCTAATGAATTACCAACTGATCGGACCCGGTAATACCGTCACAAACCCATGTCAGTTCACGGCTTTGTTCCACAATCGTGATATACCGCTTGACTGCCTGTCCGTTTTCATCATATGCCCAGACGTATGCAATACCCTTCTCCTGCTCTTCCTCGGACAGTTTCTTCTTCAGAAGCTGAGTTAAAGGATCTTCATCCTCGACGTCGTCTTCCTCCGCCGAGCCGTTCTTACGCTCGCGGTACACGAGTTCGGTGGGAATAATCATTGCATTTTCCGCAGAGCAATACTCTCCGCTTACGGTCGCATTTGCACCGCTTGTCTTAAAATCCTCATCGGATAAAACAACATAGAAAGTCGTTACGTTATTGCCTTCTTCCGGACGAACGTCATATGCGGAGATAACGGTTCCGGTCGTTTTGAAGGTTTCACCGCTGATTGAATACTCAACATCAACCGTCATCCCGTAACGGAAACGCCGCTGCTCATCGTTTCCTTCGTAATAAAGAGAATCCGGATAATAGAGTTCACACATAATCTGGTCTGCCTGGAGTTCTTTACCGACCGTATAAGCCGCGAAGCTGCTCAGATAGCCTTCCCTCTCTGCATAAATTGTGTAAACCTCACTGTTGCCCCATTCTTCGAAATTGTCGAGTCGTTCCTGGCATTTGTCAATGAGCTCCTGCCCGTCAATCTTATACTGCTCGTAATTTTGCAGGGCGATATCGTACTTGAGCTGCGCAAGTTCGCGCTCCACGCCCGCGCTCATCTCGCGAAGACGCTGCAGCTGCTTTTCGAGCGCTTCTTTATCATCCTTCAGTTTCTTTGCATAATTGTCCTGCGCCATCTGCAGGTTATGCTTTGCCTCTTCCCAATCGGATTCATTGATTTCCGGAACAATCGAATACAGTTTCTGTCCTTCTGTAACATAAATCTGTGAGAAGTTCCCGATGAAGATTTCCTTTATCTTGCCGGGTACCGGATTCACAAGCGGCTCCGAATGCATCGAACGGCGCACAATCTGCGTGGAACCGGAAAGCCGGTAATCCCCGGTCGTAGCGGCGGTCGTCTCATAGTTTACGCCGTAACGCGTAAGATTGTTCGCTACGAACACGGTCTCACCCTCGGAAAGACCCGATGTGATTTCCACATAGTTCTTATTGTTGATGCCGGTCGTAACGACACGCATGCCCTGCCGGTCACCGGAAACAACGCGGACATAGTTCTGTCCGTTCGCACGCGTAACGGCTTCTTTCGGAACACAAAGCACCGGATTCGAAGACGTTGCGGTCAGCCGGATGGTCACAAAATCGCCAAAAGCAATATCGTTCGGAAGTCCCTCTGCCGAAAAATACGAATATAAAACCTTTGCGCGGAACTTTTTGTTATAAAGCTCTTCTTCGTCATACGGAATATAGGTGATGTCGTATTCCTTGCCGCGAATAATTGCCTTTACATCCGTATAAGCATTGTATTCCTTCTCCTCAATCAGTTCGCAGCAAAGAAGTTTCTTCGACTGATCCGCAATGGAAACAACGGTTGTATCCTCATAAATCTTATCACCGTCATCTGAAACACCGAGATACACAATCTGTCCCGATACCGGGGCTTTTATCTCGGAATTCTCATACTGTTCCTTTAAATCGAGGTAATCATCCTCATACTCAAGAATTTCCTGGTAAACAGAATCATACTGAATAGCAAATTTTGCTTCCATTTCGCGGATATTGATGTCGAACAGGTTGTAATCATACCAATCCTGCATATTTGCGAACATGTTTTTCAGATTCTTCAGATTCTTTATCTGGTCATTAAACTGCTTCACGGCAACTTCGTAGTTCTTCTTACGAAGCGCAAGTTCAACCTCGGCCTCTTTCATTCGGACTTCAAGATCCTTGTCGAGATAAAACAGGACATCGCCTTCCTCCACATAGTCGCCGACCTTTACCTTAAGGTCGTAAATGCAAGAATCGAAGTCAAATTTGACGTCGGTAACATCCGGGCAGACGGAACCTTCCATCATCGTTACCGTTGTGAGCGGCATTCTCTTTGAAACAAATACCGCATCAGGGTTTTCCACGGGAACTAACAGCTCGGGAACATTTTTCTTCTGTCCGCATCCCGTGAGCATGACTGCAATCAGAAGTGCAGCCAGGATTTTAATTCTTCTTTTCATATGCTGCCTCCTTTTCATCGCAAAATCACTTTTTCGCCCTCGGAAAGTCCGGAACGGATAACGGTACGGTTTTTCTCCGAAGGAGTCATGTCGGTAACGGAAAGTCCTATCTCCACGTAACGGATGTCGCGCATGCCGTCCTTGTCCACAACATAAACGGCGTATTGATCTCCGATTTTACGAAGTGCACTTGAGGGAATATACAGTACATTCTTTTCTTCTTCCATTACAATGTTCACATTTCCCGTCGTTCCGGGCTCGATTTCGAGATCCGGATCAGTCGGAACAAAAACCATGATGTATCTTCCGCGGATCTGTGTGTTCTCCTTAATGGACTTCAGTGTGCACGGAATAATTTCATTATCGGTTTCCACCTGATAGGAATCGCCTTCACGGAACATGGAAACGTCGTCTGCCGAAGTCAAAAAACCGTTATCCGTACTTGAAATGGTAACGAAAACATCCATTCCGACCGGTTCCCAGGGACGGAGTTCCTTTACATAGGTTGCAACTCCGTTGAAAGAAGCGTAAAGGCGGCGTCCCTTCATCCGGTTATTCGTTTCCGTCAGTTTCAAATCCGCAACCGTTTTCTGGCCTGATAAATCGTTCACCTTAAGTGTCAATTCGTCAATCGTTGCCGTATTGTATTCGCGTCCCCAGTCTTTCGCAAGTTTTTGACGCTCCTTTTCAAAACTCAGCATCTGCGAATAATACTCCAAATCGGAATCAATCTGCTTGCACGTTTTTTCGCAAGCTTCGATATCATCCTCCAGTGTTCCGAGCGATATTTCCGCAAGAAGCTGCCCCTCATATACCGGGTCGCCCGTTTTCACATAAACTCCGATAAGACTCTCATACGGAAGATTGAACGACAGATTCTCCGTCTGCTGCGTCCCGTATGTGCATACCGCCGTATAACCGTTGGAAACGTCCCCCCTCTCTACGGTTGCCACCGTAAAATACTGCGTTTCCAAAGCAGTTTTGCTGACCGGTGCCTTCCGCATGCTCTCCTCCTTCGGGAAGAGCCCGCAGCCCGTGCAAAGAAGCACGAGTATGAGGCACACAACTGAAATCCTTTTCATAAAGCCCTCCAAAAATAATAACGAAAAATGTGACGGATATCAGAACAGTCCGTCAATGACGCCGTTATCGTCGACGTCGATCCGCTCTGCAGCGGGATGCTTCGGAAGTCCGGGCATCGTCATGATCGTTCCGGTAAGCGCAACGACAAATCCGGCTCCGGCCGATACATAAACCTCGCGGACCGTCATCTGATATCCGGTCGGACGACCGAGTTTACCGGGATCATCCGAAAGTGAATACTGTGTCTTTGCCATACAAACCGGGAAGTTTCCGAAACCGAGTTCGGTAAGCTTTGTAAGCATCTTCTCGGCAGCCGGATCGAATATAACGCCGTCTGCACCGTAGATTTTCTTACATACCGTTTCGATTTTCTCCTTAAGCGGCATCTCGTCCGGATAAATCGGAGCGAATTTGCTTTCCTTCTCGGAAAGCGTTGCGAGTACACGCTCGGCAAGGGCAATGCCGCCTTCTCCGCCCTTTGCCCATACTTCGGACAGCGCAAAATCGCATCCGCGCTCTTCGCAGAAGTTCTTTACGTAGTTAAGTTCGGCATCCGTATCCTCGGTGAAACGGTTCAGCGTTACGATAACCGGTACCTGATACATCTGCAGATTTTCAATATGCTTCTCAAGGTTGACGATACCGCGCTTCAATGCGTCAAGGTCCTCCCTGGCAAGTTCCGTCTTCGGAACGCCGCCGTTATATTTCAGCGCGCGGACCGTAGCAACAAGTACAACCGCATCGGGCTTAAGGCCTGCCATACGGCACTTGATGTCGAAGAATTTCTCGGCACCGAGGTCTGCGCCGAAGCCGGCCTCCGTGATCACGATATCCCCGAGCTTCAAAGCGGCCTTCGTGGCACGGACGCTGTTGCAGCCGTGTGCGATGTTTGCGAAGGGACCGCCGTGTACGATAGCAGGCGTGTTTTCGATCGTCTGAATCAGATTCGGACGAAGCGCGTCTTTCAGAAGAGCAGCCATGGAACCGACTGCTCCGAGGTCTGCCGCCGTTACCGGATTGCCCTCATAGGTGTAGGCAACGATGATTCTCGAAAGTCTTTCCTTAAGGTCCTTCATGTCGTCCGCAAGGCAAAGGATAGCCATGATTTCTGACGCTACGGTAATGATGAAATGATCCTCTCTGACCACGCCGTCGGTTTTCTTTCCGAGACCGATGACAATGTTACGAAGCGCGCGGTCATTCATATCAAGGCAGCGCTTCCATACCACCTGGTTCGGATCGATTCCCAGCGGGTTACCCTGCATCAGATGATTATCAAGCATTGCCGCAAGAAGGTTATTCGCGGAAGTGATCGCATGGAAATCCCCCGTAAAATGCAAATTCAAATCTTCCATGGGCACAACCTGGGCGTAACCGCCGCCTGCAGCGCCTCCCTTAACCCCAAAACACGGCCCGAGAGACGGTTCTCTGAGTGCGATTACCGCTTTCTTTCCGAGGCGTCCCATTGCCTCTCCGAGACCTACCGTTGTTGTCGTCTTACCTTCTCCGGCAGGGGTCGGATTGATTGCGGTAACTAACACGAGCTTTCCGTTCGGACCGTTTTCAATCTTCTTCAGAAGTTCATCCGAGAATTTGGCTTTGTATTTGCCGTAAAACTCAAGATCGTCTTCCGCGATTCCGAGTTTAGCGGCTACTTTTCCAATCGGGGCAAGCGTGGCTTCCTGTGCAATCTGGATATCTGATTTCATAACAAATATTCCTCTCCTTCTTTTCTTATTTGTTCGGCCAAATGGCCGGATTCTTTACTTTTCGGGAACCGTTGAGCGGAATACTTCCATATTCCCGGACAGCTCATAGGCTCCGTATCCGAAGGGAACGATCAGATGGGTACCCTTCCGAATCGGTATGCCGTCGATGGCTCCTTCGCCTTCCGTAACGCTGAGGTTTACAAACTCCGAACCGGAATCCAGCGTTACCGAGCCGTTAACGCTAATCCGATCAACCGTAAAATCCGGAATCGAAACGAGCGTCTCGACTTCGGAAGCTCCGATGCGTTTGATCACCGGCTTCGTTTTCGATTCCTTAAACGGACAGGTGATAACATCAAGAGACTTGTCAATATGAAGCTCTCTCTTTACACCGTTCCGCACCCGGTCATAATCGTAGAACCGGTAGGTAACGTCACTGTTTTCCTGCGTCTCGAGAATCAGCGTTCCGCCTTTGATCGAATGCACGACGCCGGGCTCGATCAGGAAGAAATCCCCTTTATGAACCGGAATCTCACGAAGAAACTCCGAAAAGCGTCCTTTCCTTACCATACGTTCGGCTTCGGCTTTCGATTTGGCGTGATGGCCGATGATGATTGTCGCATCCGCCGCGCAGTCAAGCACATACCAGCATTCGGTTTTCCCGAGAGAGCCGTTTTCATGCTCCCTCGCGTATTCGTCGTCCGGATGGACCTGCACGCTTAAATCCTGCTTTGCGTCGATAATCTTCACAAGAAGCGGGAAACGGTCCGATTTAACGTTGCCGAACAGTTCCCGGTGTTCCTCATAAAGACGGCTCAACGGCATGCCACGGTACGGACCGTTCTTTACAATGCAGTCGCCGTGGGGATGGGCGCTGATTCCCCAGCACTCTCCCACCGTACCTGTGGGCAGGTCATATCCGAATTCCGAAAGTCTTGTGCCGCCCCACAGCATGTCCTTAAGGACCGGCTGAAGGAACAGCAGCTTATCCGTTCTTTTCATGTTTACTCCGCAAGTTTCTTCATGGCATCAAGCAAAGCATTCAGCTTCGCGTCGGCGTCCTCGAAGGAGCTTCCCTTCACGCCGGAATAGAACTTAATCTTCGGCTCGGTTCCGGAAGGACGTACGCATGCCCATGCATTATCATTCAGATCAAAATACAACACGTTGGATTTACGAAGTCCCGTAGGCTTCTTCTCACCGGTTTCGGTCATAACGATAACATCGTTTTCGTAATCACGGAACTCAAGAACGTTATAATCACCGAGTTTCTTCGGAGGATTGTTCCGTACGTTCTCCATAATCTCCTTAATCTTCGCAGCGCCTTCAAAGCCCTTTAAAGTAAGGGTATAGAGACCTTCACGGAAGAAGCCGTACTTACGGTAGATGTTCATCATCTGATCCCAGAGCGTAAGCCCCTTGGTGCGGTAGTAAGCAGCCGCCTCGCAAAGCGACATAACCGCAACGATGGCATCCTTATCTCTTGCGTGGGTTCCGACGAGACAGCCGTAGCTCTCTTCAAAGCCGAATTCGTAGTGGCCTTTGCCGGTCTGCTCGGAAAGCTTGATCAGCTCTCCGATGAACTTGAAGCCGGTAAGGCATTCCTTCAGGTCAACGTTGTATTCCTTTGCAATCAGGTCGGTCATGTTCGTGGAAACGATCGTCTTAACGATGAAACCGTCATCATGCAGAAGTCCGAGCTCCTTACGGGTGCTCATAAGATATTCGCAGATCAGCATGCCGGACATGTTACCGGTGAAGGACTTGTATTCGCCTGTCACGGAATCCTTTGCGTATACGCCGAGACGGTCCGCATCGGGATCTGTCGCAAGAACGAGGTCCGCACCTACCTTCTTAGCAAGCGCAAGGGCAAGCTCGAAGGCTTCCTTGTTCTCCGGGTTCGGGCTCGCTACGGTCGGGAAATTGCCGTCCGGCTTCTCCTGCTCGGGAACAACATAAACCTGCTCAAAGCCGATCTCCTTAAGGATTCTTCTGGCAGGAAGATTGCCTGTTCCGTGAAGAGGTGTGTAAACGACCTTCATGTCCTTGCCTTCCTTACGGCAAATGTCAGGGCGAAGCACCTGCTTCTTCAGTTCTTCCATGTATCGGTCATCGATTTCCAAACCGATCACACGATAAAGTCCTGCTTTGATCGCATCCAGGCGGGACATCGTCTTCACCTGATGGAAATCCGTAACAGCATTTACTTCGTCAATGATTTCCGTGTCCTTCGGAGGCGTAATCTGCGCGCCGTCTTCCCAGTAAACCTNNACTCTGCCGGGTTGTGGCTTGCGGTCACAACGATACCGGCGATGCAGCCGAGCTCGCGGAGGGCAAAGGAAAGCTCCGGAGTCGGACGAAGGGATTCGAAGCGGTATGCCTTAATGCCGTTCGCGCAAAGGCAGAGAGCTGCTTCTTCACTGAATTCAATCGACATACGGCGGGAATCGTAAGCGATTGCAACACCGCGGTCCTGACCGCCTTCCTTGATAATATAGTTGGCAAGCCCCTGTGTTGCCTTACGGACCGTATAAAGGTTCATGCGGTTCGTGCCTGCTCCGATGATTCCGCGAAGACCGCCGGTACCGAACTCAAGGCTTTGGTAGAAACGTTCGCGAATCTCGTTGTCGTCATCCTTAACGGCAAGAAGCTCGGCCTTGGTTGCGGCGTCGAAATAATCATCCGAACACCAAAAATCATACATTTCCCGATAATCCATAACAATACCTCCTGATTATATCTTTTCGATCATTCTTTACTCTAATATAGCTTTATAACGAATCCGGAACCGCGGAAGCGATTTCAGCGTATACGTGTAATCCGTCTGCCATCCTGCTCCCTGCGCCGGGTCATTCTCTCCGCTTGCGGGCGGTGCGAACAGGCTGACGAAGATCAGTCCGCCGTTATACTCCCGGTCGAAGAAAGCGCTGTTCATATCGATTACGGAAACACCCGGTTTCTTATAAAACCATTCGCTGCCGCATGCAATCATCAGATTCGCGTCCTTAAGCTCGCCGTCGAAATACATCTCAAAGAACACGGGCTTTGCTTCAAGCTGCACCGGAATCGTAATGCCGTCCGCATCCTCCGCTCCGCCGAAACGAAGCTCGTACGGTCCGTCCGTCCGCTCTCCTGTAACCATGGAAGGAAGAAACGGTTCTCTGTGGATCAGATTCCGGTAGGTCTTAAGAAGCGGCTGCTCGATTCCGACATTCGAATTATTCGGGTCGGTGATCTCAAGCCCCAGCCTTCCGCCATCCCGGTACTGATACATCGTAATTCCCGACAGCCAGTTATCCGGGTCTTCCCGAAGCAGCCGGCAGAATTCCTCGTACATCTCCGCCTGCTCGTAGGGACCGGTCACGTCGCCGTCCGCATTCAGCTCAGAAAGAACCATCGGCTTCCGGACACCCTGATTCATAACCTCATAACGGTCCGCGCTCTTTTTGCACAGGCGATAAATCTCATCGACAGGCGTTCTCTGCGAGCTCCGGTTATCTTCACATACATCGGTCGGATACCCCCAGTGAAGCGCCATATACCGGTCTACGGAAACAATGTCAGCGGCCCGGGCGGCTTCGGTGAATATGTCTTCCATGACCATCTTTTCTTCGTCCATGTTCTTGCAGCCGTCCAGACAGAGAACAATCTTACAGTTCGGAGCCTCACGGTGGAATACTTCGCAGCATTTTACGAAGAACGCGGCGACCTGCTCGTAGGTTGCCCTCCGGTTGAACGAAAACCACGTTCCGGTTGCTTCATGGTTAATCCGGACCGTTATCCTTCCGTAGGTCCGAAGGTCCCTCGCAACCGCTATGATGTGTTCCTCCGAAAGAAACGGATCCATCGTTATGGTCAGGCATACATCCTGTCCGTGACGTCTTATGTCCCGCATGCGTTCAAACACTTCCGCGTTCGGATCTCCTCCGAGTCCGCCGCCGTACGGGAAATAATCATCATACGGATAATCCCAGGCAAATTCGGGATTCTCCTTCGGGAATGCCTCACTGGCGCGTTTCGGCCAGCCCGGGTCATTCGGGTAATAACAATACATCAGATTAATCTGACGATGCGGGCGACCGAGCTTACGTAGGATCGTATCCTGATCCACATAAAGCCCGCGCTCGCTTCCGTCCCCGAGATCCGCCCCGCAGCGGGCCGGTCCGAGGTGCACGCGATACACTTGTTCCATAAAATCCTCTTCTTTACGCTATGGGGTCCGCCCCCGAATTCCGGCGAAAATACTACACCCGCTGCCGGTACGGGTGTTCTCCTGCGTCAGTGCAGAAGTTTCAGTGCTTCAGTTCTTCCTGTAGCCGATATAAAAGATTCAATGCCTCAATGGGCGTCATCTGCGACAGGTCGGCTTCTCTGATCTGCTCGGTAACCCGGTTCCCTTCCGGTGCTCCGAACAGACTCAGCTGGCCTTCCACCTCCGCCTGCTTCGGCGCCTTCTTTACTTTCGGTGCTCCGGTGTCCACCACGCGGATGTTTCTCGCCTTCTCGGCAAGATCGTTCTCGGAAAGCTGTTCGACGATTTCCTTCGCGCGGTCCAAAACGCTCTTCGGCACGCCGGCAAGCTTCGCAACCTGAATGCCGTAGCTCCGGTCTGCGCCGCCCCTTATGATTTTCCTGAGGAAAATGATATCGTCGCCCTGCTCCTTAACTGCGATGCAGTAGTTGCAGACGCCTTCCAGTTTGCCTTCCAGTTCGGTCAACTCGTGATAATGGGTCGCAAACAGTGTCTTTGCTCCGATCAGATGCGGATCGGCAACGTGCTCTATAACGGCCCACGCAATGGAAAGTCCGTCAAATGTGCTCGTTCCTCTTCCGATTTCATCGAGAACGAGAAGGCTGTTCTTCGTGGCATTCCGAAGGATGTTCGCCACTTCGGTCATCTCCACCATAAAGGTGCTCTGACCGCTCGCGAGGTCATCGCTTGCGCCGACTCTTGTGAAGATGCGGTCCACGATTCCGATCTCCGCCGATGCCGCGGGAACAAAGCTTCCCATCTGCGCCATCAGCACAATCAGCGCCACCTGACGCATGTATGTGGATTTACCGGCCATATTCGGTCCGGTGATGATGCTTACGCGGTTGGAGGCGTTATCAAGCAACGTGTCATTTGCCACAAACATACGGTTCGGGATCATCTGCTCCACAACCGGATGCCGTCCGTCCTTAATGCAGATGATTCCCTTATCGTTGACCGTCGGACATACATAAGCGTTCCGCTCGGCAACGTACGCAAGGCTCGCCATCGCGTCGATCGCGGCGATTGCCTTTGCGGTTTTATGAATGCGGTCCACTTCGGCGAAGATTCGGTCCCGCACTTCGACGAACAGACGGTATTCCAATGAGAAAAGTTTATCCTCGGCATTCAGAATCGTATCTTCCAGTTCCTTCAGTTCGGGCGTCGTATACCGCTCCGAACCGGTCAGGGTCTGCTTTCGGATCCAATCGGCGGGAACGAGTTCCTTAAAGGAATTGGTGACTTCTAAGTAATAACCGAAGACGCGGTTGTATTTGACGCGGAGGTTTTTGATGCCGGTCTGGTTGCGCTCCCGTTCCTCGAGTTCCGAGAGCCACTGCTTACCGCTTGTCTTGGCATCGCGAAGCCGGTCCACCTCTTCGTTGTATCCGTTTTTGATGATGCCGCCCTCCTTCGAGGTAAGGGGCGGGTCGGGATCAATCGCCGCATCAATCAGTTCGTAAAGATCCGTCAGCGGGTCGAGATTTTCGACCTCGGTGTGAATCAGATCGCTCTTAAACTCCCGCAGCTGGTAACGGATCGGCGGAAGCATCGAAAGTGAGGTCTTAAACGCGATCAGGTCACGGGGATTCGCGCTCTGATAACTGATGCGGCATATAAGCCGTTCCAGATCGTATATCGCATTCAGATACTCACGCACTTCCTCGCGGGTCATCACATTTTCATTGAATTCGCGGATTGCGTCCTGACGCCTTTTTATTTCCTCCGTATCAAGAAGCGGCTGCTCGGTAAAACTCCGAAGCATTCTTGCTCCCATTGCGGTTTTCGTTTTATCAAGCACCCATAAGAGGCTTCCGCGCTTCTGCTTCTCCCGAAGGGTTTCGCAAAGCTCCAGGTTCCGTCTCGTGGCGCTGTCGATGATCATGTATCTGCCGGTCACATACGGCTTCAGTTCCGTAATATGCGAAAGCGCTATCTTCTGTGTATCATACAGATAATTCATTACGGCGCCGGCAGCTAAAACGCCGGTCGGCATGTCGCAGAGGCCGAGACCGAACAGATTACTTAAGTGAAAATGTTCGCGTAATGCTTTCTCGCAGTTGTCGGGTTCCGTCATCCAGTCCGCAAGCGGCGAAATCGCAATCCGAAGCCGGTTCTGCAGGTCTTCGGTGTCGATTCCGGACATGAAAAACGCAGGGTTGCAGACGATTTCGGACGGGGCATATTTCGTGATCTCGTCCATCACCTTACGGGTTCCGTTCACTTCGGTCACATAATAGTCGCCGGTGGAAACGTCAATTGCGGATATTCCGAAGGAATCGTCCGCCCATATAATGCCCATCAGGAAGTTGTTCTTCGTCTCGTCAAGGCTTTCCGGAGCGGTATTGGTACCGGGCGTAACAATCCTTATAACCTCACGCTTCACCATGCCCTTTGCAAGCTTCGGGTCCTCCACCTGCTCGCAGATGGCAACCTTATGGCCGTTATCCACAAGCTTGGTGATATATATGTCTGCTGCGTGAAATGGCACACCGCACATCGGAGCGCGTTCCTCAAGTCCGCAGTTCTTTCCGGTAAGTGTCAGTTCCAGTTCTCTTGAAACCAGTTCCGCGTCATCGAAGAACATCTCGTAGAAATCCCCGAGGCGGTAGAAAAGAATGCAGTCCTTGTACTGCTTCTTCGTCTCAAGGTAATGCACCATCATCGGTGACAGTTGTTCCATCGGGATGTTATCCATTGTTCTCCCCATTTCTGAGCGGATTTCTTAAGTCTCCGCCGTCATCAATATATAACTCTTCTCCGTCGGCAGCCGCCGTTGCAAGGCGGTCGCACCGTTCGTTCTCCGGATGGCCGGCATGGCCCTTCACCCAGTTGAACGTAACCTCATGCCCCTTCATGGCCGCAAGCAGCCGTTCCCACAGGGCACGGTTCTTAACCTCGTCATTGCCGCTTGTGCGCCAGCCTTTCTTCTTCCAGGAATCAATCCAATGCTCCGTAAAAGGCTTCACCACATACTGGGAATCGGAATACAGATCCACCTGACAGGGCTTCGTAAGCGCCTCAAGACCGACGATCACCGCAAGAAGCTCCATCCGGTTGTTCGTTGTTTTCGAAAAACCGCAGGAGTATTCCCGCTCATGAAGGCTGCCTTTTTGGTCCCGGTACTGAAGTACCGCGCCGTAACCGCCCGGGCCCTCCGGGTTTCCCCGCGCGGCGCCGTCCGTGTACAGCGTAACCTGCCATTTGTCCATAATCAGTTCCATTCTCCCGTAGAAAGAAAACCTTCCACCGCCTTGTTGGCGTCGTCGGTGATCACCTTCGGGTATTCCATCATCTCGAGTAGCTTAAGCGCATTCCGCGAGGTCGCCTTTCCGGGCTTCAGGCGGTAATCGAAAACGACGATATCCTCTTCCACCTGCTCGCTGAAATGATAGTTTTCATAGACATCCGCAAGAAGCGAAGTCAGTTCCAGATCGTGTGTCGCGGCGAACACAAGTGCCTTCTTCTCCGCAAGATAGCGAAGAATCCGGGAGCTTGCCGCAATACGTTCCGCCGTATTCGTTCCGCGAAGCACTTCATCGACGAAGCAGAGAACGGATATATTCTCCTCCGCCGCATCCATAATCCGTTTCAGGGAACGGATTTCCACAATGTAATAGCTTTCCCTGGTCGCAAGGTCGTCACGAAGCGCCATGGAGGAAAGAATCTTAAAGTAATCCGCCTCGTAGCCGTTTGCAAGGACCGTATGAATCGTCTGGGCAAGAATTGCGTTGACGGCGAGCGTCTTAAGAAACGTCGATTTGCCGGAGGCATTCGAACCGGTCAGAAGCACCGGCCGGTCGGCCGTAATGCTGTTCGCAACCGGATCCGCAACAAGCGGATGACAGATTGCTTCCGCCTTAACCGTATGATTCGGCGTATCATGAAGGATCGGAACAGCGTATTTCTTCCGGTAGCAGCGGTAAGAAGCAACGGCGCGTGACGCGTCAATCCGTCCGGTTCCCGCAAAGATCCGGTTCAGTTCCTCCTGCCTTGCGTCGAAATCCTTTATGATCCGGTTAAACTTGATCAGATCCACATGGAAAAGCATGCGGACATATTCCATCACGAGTTCGGTAACGCTTCCGGTCGGATTGGACGAAGCAAGAAGCCCGGACATTCTGACAAAGGAGCGGAACGATTCGGTATCCTTAACGAGGCTCTTTAGCTCTTCCTTAAGCTCCGGATTTTCGTTATCCTTAAGCTCGTCCGCCATCACGCGAACGGACTTTATCCATCTCGAAATATACGAAACCACCTCGAGATACGGTTCGATTACGCCCTTCCGCTTAAGGTAGGTAAGGATGTTGAAAAGCGCCGTCATCATGAAAAGTCCGAAACCGGCAACCTCCTGCCCGGCAATGATCATGCCTGCGGAAACCGCATAAACGGCAAATGCCAGATAATGCCTCAGGTTACTCTCCTTCGGCACATCCCGTAGCCGCATCATATAATCGTAAACCGATATCCGGCGCATCTTGCCCATGCGGACAAGCACCTTGCCGGCTTTGAGTCTCGCATCCGCGTCGTGTTCAAACAGGTCGATCAGATGCTCTCTTCGGATCAGTTCCTCTGAACGCATCTCCGGCTTATGCAGCCAGGCGAAAAGCACCTCTTCCCCGACGGCTGATCCGGTATGATTCAGCGATTCGAAAATCCGGTCCATATCGAGATCGTTCCAGGTAATATCGTCAATGTCTCCATCCGCTTCCGGAAGAGACTTAAGATATGCGGGAAGCGACGCGTAACGGTCTAATGTCATCGAGTCCGTCGGCGCAACACCGAAGGACTTTTTGACCGATTCGGTTAATTCCTTCTCCCTGCGGATCCGGTTCACGATTGCCATAACCACGAGAACCACAATACCGCCGATTGTAATCCATGTATATTCCAAAGTAACCCCTCACTTTATGTACGGTTTCCCATTTTCCGGATCAATCGCAATACTTCTTAAGCGTTGCGCGAACAGCGCCCTTACCTGCGTACAGCTCTTTCACAAGGCTCTCAACCTTGTCGCCGAGACCGATTTCATAAAGATCAACGGCGAAAACATCCTTACGGGAATATAACGACTTAAGCGTCGAATAATCGTTGTCGCCGCCGAGCGTATAGCCCGCAACAGCTTTCTTCAGTTCCGAAAGCATCGGATCCGGTGACTGCTCAAACGCCTCTCCGTCATCGTTTAGACCGCTCAGATAGCGAGCGTAGCCGGCAAGCACCAGAGGAATCAGCGTCAGAGAGGAAAGGTCAAGTCCGTCTCTCTTATATGCCTTAAGGGTTTCGCCGAAACGGATCGGAAGCTTCTGCGAAGTATCGGTTGCAATACGCTGCGGGGCGTCCGGCATGAAAGGATTCGGAAGCCGCTTCGTAAGTACATCGCTGATGAACTGCTTCGGCTGAATGATCCCCGGGTCAACAACCACAGGCATAGCCTCGTTATAACCCATCTTCGTGATAAGATTTACAAGCTCAACATCCTTCATTTCCTCGGAAATCTTTGTATAACCGAGCATGCAGCCGTAGATGGCAAGCGCCGTATGCAAGGGATTCAGACAGGTGCAGACCTTCATCTTCTCAACCTTGTCAACGGTCTCCCTGTCAGCATACAGAACGCCGACCTTCTCAAAAGCGGGACGGCCGTTCGGGAACGTATCCTCAACCGCAAGATACTCGGTTTCCTCCGCGTTTACGAAAGGCGCCGTGTAGGTATTCCGGCTCGTTACGATGAGATCGGTGTCCGAGAAGCCGTCAGCAGTGAGCATTGCTCTTACGGTATCGTCCGGACGGGGCGTGATCTTATCGATCATGCTCCACGGAAATGTTACGGAAGACGGATCGGAAAGGTAATCTACAAAGCCCTTCTTCGCAATACCCTGCTCTTCCCAGGTCTTCGCGTAGGTCATAACCGCCGCCTTCAGCTTATCACCGTTATGGGAGCAGTTGTCCATCGAAGACATCGCAACCGGATAAGCGCCCGCAAGGAAACGTTCGTAAAGAAGCGCGGTAACCTTGCCCATGATAAGCACCGGATTCAGCCCGCGATTATCAAGATCCTCCTTCGCTACCGGCGACAGATTTCCGTCCGGTCCGGTCAGCGAATAGCCCTTCTCGGTAATCGTAAAGGTCACCATCTGCAGGCTTTCCTTGCGGAATATATCACGGAGTCTGTCAAAATCCGGCGAAGCCGTATCACCCTTCAGCGATTCCGCAACGCTTCCGATCACCTTCTTCGCTACCGTTCCGTCCGCCTTCAAAACCGCAAGCAGGCTCAGGTTGTCATACGGACGGTATGCCTTATCGATGATCTCATAGTCAAAACCTTCGCAGACAATAACGCCGCGGTCCGTCTCTCCTGCATTCAGCATCCGGTCAAGAAATGCTGCAGGGAATGCACGAAATATATTGCCGGCGCCGAAATGAATCCATGTAGGATTTTCTTTCGTTTTCGCGATCATTGCCTCGCGGTCATACTTCGGAAGCTCGTAACCCTTTGCTTCCCATTCCGCCCGGTTCCCGGGCTTTACGATATCCGTTAATTTCATTTCAATCATCTCCTTTAAGCGGCCGCATCATCTGGCGGCTCCGCTCTTATCAATTGCTTCCCAGAGACCGTTCAGGTAGGCAACTCCGAGCGCTCTGTCATAGAGTCCGTAACCCGGTCTTGCCTGTTCGCCCCAGATCATGCGGCCGTGGTCGGGACGGATAACACCGTCGAAGCCGACCTCCTGCAAAGCTTTAACGATCTCATACATGTCAAACTGTCCGTCCGAGGAAAGATGGCTGCTCTCATGGAACACGCCGGGCGCCTCGAACTTAATGTTACGAAGGTGCGCAAAATGAATCCGCGGCGCAATCTTCGGGTTTCTGATAACCTTCGGAAGGTCGTTCTCGAGATTCGAGCCGAGCGATCCGGTGCAGAGCGTAAAGCCGTTATAGATGCTCGGGTTCAGGGATGCAATGGTCTCCAAAGCCTTCTCGCTTGTTACGATACGGGGAAGTCCGAAAACGCTCCATGCGGGATCATCGGGATGCACGGCCATCTTGATCTGATACTTTTCGCAGGTTGGCATGATTCCGTCGAGGAAATACTTGAAATTGTTCATCAGATCCTCTGCGGTAACGCCCTTGTATTTTTCAAAAAGCTCCTTGATCTCGTCCTTCCGTTCGGGTTCCCAGCCCGGAAGAATGAAACCGCCGGAGGCGTTCTCCATCCGCTCGAACATCGTATTCGGATCAATTCCGTCGATCAGGTTCGAGTCATAGGCAAGCGCCGTGGAACCGTCCGGAAGCGGCATCGCAAGGTCGGTTCTTGTCCAGTCGAAAATCGGCATGAAATTGTAGCATACGAGGTGAATGTCGTTCTTACCGCAGGCTTCGAGGGACTTGCAGTAATTCTCGATATACATGTCTCTTGTCGGCGCTCCGAGCTTAATGTCCTCATGAACATTGATGCTCTCGATGCCGATGAGCTTAAGGCCTGCCGCCTCAACCTCCTCCTTCAGTTCCTTCACCTGCTCATAAGTCCATGCGATTCCGCAGGGAACCTTATGCAGGGAGGAAATCACTCCGGTCACGCCGGGAATCTGACGGATCTGCGATAAGGACACGCTGTCCATATCCTTTCCGTACCAGCGAAGTGTCATATCCATAATACCTTTTCTCCTTAATTCTATAATCTGCGGTTACACCGCGGTTCTTCGTGTTTTACGCCATATTCCGTTTTCTCACCGCTACTATGGCTGTTCCTTCCGGTCATCTATCGCCCTTCCGACCGGCCAGGAATATGTAATTTCGGCTTTCGTACTTGCTATGTAGCCCGTTCGTCCGTCCTTCAGCTCGACCTCAATGAACAGTAAAGTCGTCGGGTCGTTGTCACTTCGGACCGCGGGCGTTTTGGCCGTAACGATGTCGCCTACGCTCAGGGCGGCGATCACATTTTCCGCCTGTGTCGTCGGCGAACTCCGAACGTTGACCGCGCCGGTAACCGTTGCCGTATAGATCACATGCTCTCTTGCGTAGGCCTCGGCATCCGCGCCGCGAATTAGTAGTCTCGAGAGGCAGTATCCGGTAACACCGCCGGTCTTCACAAGCGCCCATTCGCCGTCAACCGATTCCACAAGGCAGCTGTCGCCGTTGTTCATGAGCCCGAGTCGCGTCGAATTTCCGTCGGGTTCACGCCGGATGCTCAGATAATCGTCAACTTCGGCAAATGCGATGTTGCCGGGCACGGAGCAGGCAAACGCCTTATCGATCTCGTTCTTGATGTATTGCTCCTCCGGACTTAACGTCGGTGTCGGCGTCGGCGTGTTAGTAGGCGTCGGCGTCGGCGCCACCAGTTCGTCACCGTCCTTATGATAGACTAACGGGTCATCCTCCGAAAGCGGCGCAACCGAAATCACTCCCGGCGTTGTTGACGGGGCAATATGATCGATTGCGTTATATTGTTTGCGCGTCTTACGTCCGACGCCGGTGAAATCCGTAAAGATCAGGCCGATCAACAGAATGACCAGCAGGATTTCACCAACCAGGATATACCGTTTCATAACAATCCCTTATTTCTTTTCCTCTTCCCACATAACCTCTTCCTGACGTTCTCTCGTGAAGAGGTCCGCAAGCGCTTCCTGCGCGGTTTTGCCCTCGAAGAGCACTTTGTTCACCTGCTCGACAATCGGCATTTCAACTTTGTATTTCTTAGCAAGAAGGAGCGCCGCCTTCGCGGAATACACACCCTCTACAACCTGTTTAACTTCATCCATTGCTTCCTGCATCGTGTAACCTTTGCCGATCAGATAACCGGCATTGTGGTTACGGCTGTGCAGGCTCGTACACGTTACGATCAGATCTCCCATTCCGGAAAGACCGAGGAAGGTCTCAAGATTGCCTCCCATTGCCACGCCGAGACGGCTGATTTCCGCAAGACCTCTGGTCATCAGCGCTGCCTTCGTGTTATCGCCGAGTCCGAGGCCGTCCACAACACCCGCAGCAAGAGCGATAACGTTCTTCAAGGAGCCGCCGAGCTCGATGCCGATAACGTCCGGATTAATGTAAATCCGGAAATAATCGTTCATGAAGGCGTCCTGAATCATAACAGCGGTCTCGTGATTCTTCGCGCCGACAACAACGGCGGTCGGAATGTCACGTCCTACCTCCTCGGCATGGCTCGGTCCCGAAAGGACACCGGTTTCCGCGCCGGGGATTACGTCGGAGATTACCTCCGTAAGCGTCATCATCGTGCTCTCTTCGATTCCCTTTGCTACATTGACAATCACCTGTCCGTCGGGAATGAAGGGCTTTGCAAGCTCTGCAGTCGAGCGTACGTAAGGCGACGCTACGGCAAATACGATGAGGTCTTTATCTTTGCAGGCTTCCTCGAGATCCGTCGTAAGAATGACGCTGTCCTGCAAAACGGCATCGGGAAGATTCGGAACCTTCTTCCGATCCGCTCTGAGGGCTTCTATCTCACGGGGAAGCTTGCTCCAAAGCGTAACTTGGTTATCATTTTCCGCAAGCTGGATGGACAGTGCGGTTCCCCAGGTTCCTGCCCCGAGGACGGCTACTTTTCTGAACATGTTTCTTTCTCCTTATCATCCGATGTATCGGCCGGAATGGTTACGCGCTGTCCGAACTTTCGTTCCGTGCCGTTTAGAATTCGTTTAATATTCGCCCGGTGCGTGAAGAAACCGGAGGCGGTGAATATGCAGGCCGTTATGACCATAGCTGCGTAATACGGTTCCCCGTACCTTGTGATGGCAAGATATACCGGGTAAAATGCAAGAATATAAAGGGATCCGAGGGATACATAGCCGGTGAGCCAAACCAGGAAGAAAAATCCCGGAAGGTAAAGGAGCACCCGCCAGTCGGTGGCAACCATCGCGCCGCCGGTGGAGGCAACGCCTTTGCCGCCCTTAAAATGCAGCCAGAACGGATAATTGTGTCCGAGCACGCCTGCAAATCCGGTAATCTCGCAAAGAAGCGTCGCGTAATCCTCGCCCGAAAAAATCACGTAATGCACAAGCCACGCCGGGATGAATACCTTCAAAAGATCCCCCAGAAGGACGATGATTCCCGCCTTCTTTCCGAGGGTGCGGATTGCATTGGTGGCTCCCGCGTTTCCGCTTCCGTAATTGCGGATATCCAAATGATGCCGTTTTCCGATCAGATAACCGGTCGAAACCGATCCGCACAGATATCCGACCAGAATACATAAAGCAATCTTAATCGCCATAATTCCTTAAGAACTCCTATTTCTTCTCTTCGTCCCGTTCCCGGATGATGAACTTAAGACTCGTTCCGTCAAATCCGAAGGCTTCCCGGATCTTGTTTTCCAGGTAACGGACGTAAGAATAATGCATCAGTTTCTTATCGTTTACGAAGATAACGAAGGTCGGCGGTTTCACGGAGACCTGCGTAATGTAGAACAGCTTCAGGCGTCGTCCCTTGTCCGACGGCGGCTGCTGGAGGGCGGTCGCCTCCATCATGATCTCATTCAAAACGCCGGTACCGATCCGCTTGTTCTGGTTCTCGATAACCTTTTCGATTGCGTCATACAGCTTCGGAAGACGCTGTCCGGTGAGGGCGGATATGAAGATGATCTCCGCATAGGGCGTAAAGGAAAGAATCTGACGGATGTCCTCGGTATGCTTGTAGATCGTCTTGTCATCCTTCTCGACTGCGTCCCATTTGTTGACGGCAATAATGATGCCCTTGCCTTCGTTATGGGCGATGCCGGCGATCTTCGCGTCCTGTTCGGTAACGCCCTCGGTTGCGTCGATGACAACAACGACAACATCCGCGCGCTCCACAGCGCCTACGGTACGGACGATGCTGTACCGCTCGATATTCTCGTGCACCTTTGCCTTACGGCGAAGTCCGGCCGTATCGATGAAGACATATTCCTTGCCGTTATACTTAACGGCCGTATCCACGGCGTCTCTAGTGGTTCCCGCAATATCCGAAACGATAACGCGGTCCTCGCCGAGAAGCCGGTTCACGATCGAAGACTTGCCGACGTTCGGCTTTCCGACAATCGCGATCTTCGGACGGGTATCCTCTTCCTCTTCGGCCCCCTGCTTAGGAAACTGTTCCGTTACACGGTCCAGCATATCGCCGAATCCGAGAAGTGACGCGGCGGAAACCGGATAGGGATCGCCGAGCCCGAGGTTATAAAACTCGTATATGTCATTTTGGAACTTTTCAAAGCTGTCCACCTTGTTCACCACAAGAACAACCGGCTTATGGGAACGGCGAAGCATATCGGCCACCTTATGATCAGCGTCCACAAGTCCCTGTCTTACGTCGGTAAGGAATATGATAACATCTGCCGAATCGATCGCCATCTGCGCCTGCTCTCGCATCTGGGAAAGGATCACATCCTTCGACTCCGGCTCGATACCGCCGGTATCAATCATCGTAAACGACCGGTTCAGCCAGGTGATGTCCGCATAGATGCGGTCCCTGGTTACTCCGGGGATATCTTCGACGATACTGATTTTCTCGCCCGCAAGGGCATTGAACAGCGTGGATTTGCCGACGTTCGGTCTGCCGACAATCGCTACAATCGGTTTACTCATCTCCGATTCATCCTTTCTAAGCCAAAAGGCTACTCTGTCAAACTGTCAAGAAAGTCCCGTCCGGTTGCTTTCGAAATCCGGATCGGTACCTGTAATGCTTTTTCAATGTCGGAAACGGTCAGGTCGTCAAGCAGAACGTCCTCTCCGCTTCGAAGAAGATTCGCCGGAAGGATCAGCCGCTCGCCGAGTTCCTTACCGGTTAATTGGGCAATGATGTCCTTCCCGGTAAGCAGTCCGGAAACCGTTATCTTCTCACCGAAGAAATCATTCCGGATGTCATATACCGTAACGGTGATATTCGGGAATTTCGTCCGCACCTTTTCGCAAAGTTCTCGTATGGTAGGCGCGGCAAGCTTGCCGGTTGCAATCGAAAGTTTACGGATTCTTTCGTCCCCTGCGGCTTCTTCCACACAGACGTTAACCTCCTCGGTCAGCGAACGGATCATTCCGACACCGTTCTCAATCTGCGGATAGCCCTCGTATTCCTCTTCCCCCGGGAGTTCCATGCCTGCGGTCAGATACCATTCATCGCTTGCGTAGACGAAATTCGTATCGAAATAATCGCGGCATATGCCCTGCCATTTGCGGATCCTTGCAATCACGTCCCTTGCGTCCTCCGGAAGAAACGGAAGCAGCTCCGGAAGTCCGTCCCGGTACTTCGTGAGTCCAACGGGAACCACGCTTAAACTCTGCAGGTTCGGAATGTACTTCGTCAGGTCGTGAATGGTCCGCTCCAGCTCCTCGCCGTCATTAACACCCTTTACGAGAACAATCTGCCCGTTCATCGTAATATCCGCCTCCTTAAGGCGGGTAAGCTTCTGCTCAATGGATCCCGCAAAGCGGTTGCAGAGCATCTTACAGCGAAGTTCGGGGTTCGTTGTATGCACCGAAACGTTAATCGGGGAAAGCTTATAGTAACAGATACGGTCAAGCTCTTCGTCGCTCACATTTGTCAGGGTTACATAGTTACCCTGCAGGAACGAAAGTCTCGTATCATCGTCTTTAAAGTAAAGCGTGTCACGCATTCCGGGCGGCATCTGGTCAATGAAGCAGAAGATGCACTTATTCCGGCACGAACGATAATCGTCCATCAGCGATTCCGCGAAAACAAGTCCGATTTCCTCGTCCTCGTCCTTCGAAACCGAATACTCCTCCTCGGTTCCGTCCGGATGGCGGATGGCTAACGTAAGTTCCTCCTCCGCTTCCTCAAAACGATAATCGAGAATATCGATAACCGTACGTCCGTTTACGGAAAGAAGAACGTCTCCCGAGGCGATCCCGAGCCCTGCGCAGGGGCTGTCCGGAAGAACATCGACTATCTTGTGCTCATGATTCTTCATAATCCTCAACCAAGCATCAGAAATCCCGCATTGCTTCCCCGAAGGCCGTTCGTTGCACGGTGCGAGAAGAACAGCTCCGGCCGGCACATCGTACAGAGTCCCGAAACCGTAATACTCTCCTTTCGCACACCGGCGGAAAGAAGCATTATCTCATTGGCGCGCCACAGGTCCGCATAGAACCTGTCACCGCCGCCTTTTCGTAACACCTCGTCACGTGCTCCGGCAAATGCCACATCAAACTGCTCCGCAACCTCCGGCCCGATTTCAAAGCACTTCCTGCAGATCGACGGTCCGATTGCCGCAAGAACCTTCCCGGGATCAGTGCCGTATTCGCGGTTCATCGCTTCTACAGTGTTTCGGCAGATTCCGCCGACGGTCCCTCTCCAGCCGGCATGCACAAGCGCGATTGCCTTATGCTCCGGGTCATACAGAAATACCGGCACACAGTCGGAGGTAAATATCACAAGCGGCACGTTCCGCTCGTCGGTCATCAGCGCGTCTGCGTCTTCAAAACGATTCTCAGAAAAGAAGCCGTTCCCGGCATCCGCCGCCGTAACCTTCTGCACGTGGCAGAGATGGACCTGCTTGGATAAAACAAGCCGCTTGGTCGGAAGTCCGATCGCGTCACACATACGGCGGTAATTCTCCCGCACACGGTCGGGCTCATCCCCGCGGTTCTGGCCGAGATTCATCGAAGCATAGATTCCTTCGCTCACGCCGAAAAGTCTCGTGGAATATCCGTACCGCACATCCTCCGGCACATTCCAGCCGGGAAATGTCACATAGGCCGCTTCGGGCGAAATCTTCAGTTGTGCCTTTTCATTCAATGAAATGTCCAAGGAAAGACCTCCGTCAGAATGCGTTTTTGTGCCAGCGTATTTCCGTGCTGTCGATTGCGATCACATCAAACCGCATCGCCGAATCCGGCGACATATGCTGCTCCGAAAGATACCAAAGCGCCGCTCTCCGGATTGTTTCCTGTTTCCGAAAGTCAACCGCCTCTTCGGGGTATCCCGAGGCGTTGGTCCGCCGGTACTTCACTTCGGCAAATACGACCGTTCCGTCCGGTTCCGCGGCGATCAGATCGATCTCGCCGAGCCGGCAGCGAAAGTTTTTAAAAAGAATGCGAAGTCCCTTTGTGATCAGGTACTCCGAAGCCCTTGCTTCGGTTTCGCTTCCTACTGTCCGCTTATTCACTTATCCTCTTTCTCTCTCTCCGAGGATACCGCCGAGGAAACTCCTTCTGTGGATTTCGCACGGCCCGTACTGCTTAAGCGCCGCAAGATGTTCCGGAGCGCCGTAACCTTTGTTGCGGGCAAATCCGTATTGCGGATAGGTTTTATCAAGTTCCGTCATCATCCGGTCTCTCGTTACCTTAGCTACAATGCTTGCTGCCGCGATGCTTGCGCTCTTCGCGTCGCCCTTTATAATGCTCCGCTGCGGGATCGTAACGCCCGGAATGTGCACGGCATCCACCAGAAGATGCTGCGGCGTAACGGAAAGCTTTCCGATTGCCTGCCTCATGGCTTCATAGGTTGCCTGTAAAATGTTTATGTCATCGATGACCTCGTGGGAAACCATTCCGATACCCACACTTACGGCCTTCGCCATGATCTCGTCATATAACTCTTCCCGTTTCTTTTCGGGAACCTGCTTACTGTCATTCAGGTAAAGGATGTCGCAGTCCTTCGGAAGAACCACGCAGCACGCGACAACCGGTCCCGCAAGAGGGCCTCTTCCCACCTCGTCGATTCCGCCGATGTAGGTTGCTTCCGGATAGAGCCGCTCGTAATGGAACATCTCCTCCATGCGGGCAAGTTCCTTCTCGTAAGCGGCTATCCGCTTCTCTGAGGAAAGAACCAGTTTCTTTACGCCTTCCCGCTCATCCGACCGGAACTGCCAAAGAACCTGCGGGAGCTCTTTGATATCCGCCGAAGAAAGAATTGCTTTAATCTCACTGATTGCCTGCATCTTCCGCCTCCTCCGGCCGCTCCAGGCTGATGGCTCCGATCCGTACGGCCCGGAAATCATCAAGAACAAGGTTCGCTGCCCGCTCTAAGTCAAACTCTCCGCCCTTCTTAAGACACCCTCTTCTTTGGGCAATCCGCTCAAGAAGCGATGCTGCCGTATCCTCGGGAAGTGACTCTTCGACTTCGTATTTCCGCCCGATCAACCCTGAATAATGCGAAGTAATATAGTTCAAAAGGTCGATTGCCATCTCTTCGGGAACGAGAATGTTGTCGTTAATGGAACCGATCCAGGAAATCTTCTTTCCGACCTCCACCGATTCGAACTTCGGCCAGAGAATACCGGGGGTATCGAGAAGCTCGGTGTTTTTATTGAGCCGGATCCACTGCTTGCCCTTCGTTACGCCGGGCTTGTTGCCGGTTTTCGCAACGGATTTGCCGGCAAATGTGTTGATAAACGTTGACTTTCCGACATTCGGAATGCCGACGATCATGGCGCGCACAGGTCGATTTTGGATACCACGTCGGCGGTCACGCTCAATCTTCTCCTTACAGGCTTCGTTGATTACGTCCTGTACGGCCTTCACGCCGTTGCCGTTTCGGGAGTTTACAAGTGCCACATAAAAACCGCGCTTCTCATACCACGCTTTCCAGAGCGCCGTCACATCCTTATCGGCCATATCGACCTTATTCAGGATGATGACTCTTGCCTTGCCCTTCGCGATATCGTCAATATCGGGATTTTTGCTGGCAAGCGGAATGCGGGCGTCCACCAGTTCCACCACAACGTCGATCAGTTTTATGTCGTCCTGCATCTGGCGTTTTGCCTTCGCCATATGCCCGGGGTACCATTGATATTGCATAGTCTTACTTTCTGTTCAGATTGTTGACAAAGGAGAGCTTATTGAGTCGGATCCAGGCATATCCGATAATGTCGCTCTTCTTAACGTTTCCGATGGTTGCGTAACGGCTGTCCTCGGAGCTGTTCCGCGCGTCGCCGAGAACGAAATACTCATCGTCGCCGAGCTTGACCTCGTAGGTTGCGAGACCGGAAATCATCATGCGGTCCACATTCACAATCTCGGTCATCTCCTCGCCGTTTATGTATACGCTGCCGTTTTTAATCTGCACGGTTTCACCGGGAAGCCCGATGACGCGCTTTACGCTGTAGAAGGCGTCCTTCCGGTCCTTGTCCGAATCCTGGCAGTATACGATCACATCGTTTCTGGACGGTTTAAAAAGCTTATAGCGGAAACGGTCCACCAAAATCCGGTCGCCTTCCTCCAAAGTCGGGGTCATGGACGCGTCCGCGGTTGTCTTCGCAAGACCGAAATGAACAAGCAGAAAAGCAAGCAGAATCGCGCCTCCGACAGCTGCTATCCACAGCACTGCGGAACGGATTATGCTGAACATTTTCTCGCGTCTTGCGGCATTCGAATAATCATACCTGTCGGCCATTTTTGCCTCCCGAAACACAGATGCCCCCGATTTTGACCATAAGCTATTATATTATACCAATTTGTTCCGTTTTTTTCAACAAAAAAAGTGCAGTTCCCATACGGAAACTGCACTCGGAAATGTTCAAATCTAGCGGCCGGCTTCTTTAACCTTAGCTGCCTTACCGGTTCTCTGACGAAGGTAGTTAAGCTTCGCACGGCGAACCTTACCCTGACGGATAACGGTAACGCTTGCAAGTACCGGGCTGTTAAGCGGCCAAGTCTTCTCTACGCCGCAGCCGTTGCTGATCTTACGAACGGTAAATGTCTCATGAACACCGCCGTTCTGACGCTTCGTTACAACGCCTTCAAAGGCCTGTAAACGTTCACGGTTACCTTCCTTTACTTTGGACTCCACACGTACGGTGTCGCCGACAGCAAACTGGAACTTCTCTTCTTTGAGCTGAGAGTCTTCAAGGCTCTTCAAGTACTCAGCATTTGTCATGATTCTGACCTCCTGATAAATCTTATTTCGGTCTTCATTCTGCATTCCGTTTGAAATCTTTCAAAAGATTTCGGATGATGCACAGCGGAACACCGCGTCTCACGGAATCACATATTACCATACCGCGTCGGAAAATGCAAGGGTTTTTTCACATTTTACGGAACAATCCTCTGCTGCTCCGCCCGCTCCGTAAGCTCCGCTCTCTCCGCTTCGCTCACCTGCTCCGACGGTACGGCAAATGCGAGGTAGCGGTACTGCATTTCATAGTCCGGAAGCGCTTCGCCGTCATTATCGAAATCACCGTGAACAAGCTGCCGGATCAGGTTATCATAAGCATCATAAAAATTCGTTACGGAATAGGTGACATTCCCGTCGTCATCATAGTAGCGTTTTGCTTTCTCACTGCCGGAAGAAGTATACTCCGCTTCAACGGAAACAATCAGTTTTCCGTCCGTGGTCAGGAGTCTTACTTTCTCCGCCGTCACATTGCCCGCATCGTCAAAGCTGTAATCTGCCTCGGTTGTCTTAACATAGGTCTGTGTATCGAAATCATAGGAATAGCTTGCGGTCTTGTTTCCCATGGAATCGTATTCATACAGAAAATCCGAATATACGCTGCCGTCCGAATCATAGCCGGTGCATCGGGTAAGACGGTTCTCCTCGTCATACTCATTCCTTGAGGATACATAGATCTTACCGTTATCGTAGCTTATGGTTTTGAGTTCATCGCCCTGAGCGTTAAACTCGGTTTCCATATAGAGCTGACCGTCCGAATAATGCTTCTGCAGATACTGCGTCCCCGTTTCATCGAAGAAGGACTCCGACTTATACGTGAGGTAGCCGAAATGAAAATCCGCGTAATTAATGTTAAGGGTAACCTGCCGGAGCGTCCCCGCTTCATCATATGTATAACGGGATTCCGAAAAAGTTCCGTCACTGTGCGATATGACCGTCAGAATGAGTCTTCCTGAATCATCATAACTGTAATCGGTACGGCTGCGGGAATCCGTATCCTTGAAATAGATCTGGTAAGTAATCAGCTTCCCGCCTTCGTCGTATTTATACTCTTCCTGCCTGGCGCCGTAATCCCTGTCAGGAAAATCATCCACGTTATCGAAATTCAGATACTCCGCTGCGACGATACGGCCTTTTTCGTCATATTGAATCTTCTTGTATCCGGTAAACTTATCCGGAAAGTTTTCATAGGAAAGAGATGTGACCTGACGCTGTTCGTTATAGGTATACGAAAACATTTCCGTCAGATCGCCGTATACGGAATAAGAATCATACCGAAGAAGGCAGCCCTTATCATCATATTCCGAAAGTTCTTGCGGAATCTTCGTTCCGTCCTGAAGGATACGCACCTTCGTAACCTGCTTAACTAAAAGCACCGAACCGTCCGGAACCGTCGGAATCACGCACTCCTCCGGATATTCCTTAATCATAAGCTTCCCCGGTTCCTCCGGTTTCTTCTGCTTCTTTCCGATCACATCGAAAACAAAAAGCAGTCCTACGGTAACCGCCGCAACCAGAAGCAGCGCCCCCGCAATCCACAGTTTTTTCTTTGCGAAAAATCCCATAGGAACCCCCCATTCCCTGTAGAATTACTTCTTCTCAAGCCCCAACTGCATAAGATCCTCGTCCGTCAGGAATTCATACAAAACGTTGAATGCCTGATATTCGTATGCCGACTGAACGACATCCTCGCCCCGGTACCAGCGGCTCATGGAAATCAGGTTCCCGAACTGGTCATATTCGTTGTGGCCTTCGTTAATCTTCTCGCCCATGGCGTTATACCCGAAGACAGACAGCAGTTTTCCTTTTTCTAAGAAGGTATAATCCGTTACCGCATAGATTTCATTGTTGGCAAAACGGTTGGTAACCTTCTCGGCGGTAAGTCTTCCGGTCGCGTCGTATTCATATTCCTCAAGAACAATCGTCACCCCGTCCGCACTGGTTTCCGTATGTTTCAGAAGGTTCCCGTTCGCATCGAAATCCCATTCGTAAGCGAATGTCATATTTCCGGTCTGCTGGTCAAATTCTTTCTTCCGGATCAGACGCTTTTCGGGATCGTATACGTTCTCCTGAATCAGTACCGGAACCTTGTCATTATAGCCGTAGGTTTCAAGCAGGTTATTATCATTATCATAGACATTCCTCTGCATCAGAAAACCGTACTGATACCAGAAACAGATAACCGTTTCCTCTTCATAGGTGTACTCCAGTCTTCTCGATTCCATATCATCGAGGAACTCCTTACGGGACAGAATCCGGTCCAGGTTGTCATACGAATAATAGACCTTTGAGATACTATCGCTTGAATAAACCGTAACGGCTTCCAGTTTCTGCCCGTCCTCACGGTACAGAACAGTATCGGTTTTAATCGAATAATCTGGCGAAAAGTATTCCGTAAACGATTTTTTGAGCTGCCCGTTCGCGTAGTACTCATAATCGTCGGTATTCACGCATTGGCCCTGTCCGTCAATCAGAGTAGAGTGAATCAGATTTCCTTCGCTGTCATACTCATTGGTAGTCCGGCTGGTAACTCTTCCGACCTCGTCATAAAAAACGATGGAAACAGGATATCCGGCTTCGTTGTAGCTATACTCGCAACGGTAATTGATCTCGCCGTTCACGTAATGAATCTGCTCCAGCAGACTGCCGTTTTCATTATAGGTTTTCTTTTCAACCGGCGTCTTGTCGCCGTCCATCGAAACATCATACTGTGCCGTCACCCGAAATACCTGATACCGCTCTCCTTCGGGCTTCTTATCCTTGTCTTTGTCCGTACCGGGGTTATCCTTACCGCTATCCGGGTCCTTCTGCTGCTCTACCGTATCGGTAGGTTTCGGTGTCTTATCGGATTTCTTATCGCCTCCGAAGATTTTGGCGATCATAAAGATCCATACACATAAAGCCACAACAAGAATGGCTCCGGTAAATACAAATGCTGTCTTTCTGTTAAGTCCCATTTTCATTTCTCCCTTATTCTTTTCCACACATTTTGCTGTCTTCGTTAGCTGTCTTCGCCGGTTGCCTTCACCGGTTGTCTTTGCTGTCCGGTAAATCCGCTTCCGAAAGACGTTTTTTGTAATACTTCTGCGCTTTTTTATCAAGCACCGCTCCGCGAATCAGTTCCGGACGATACGTTAACGTACGGTCAATGGAACGTTCCATGCGCCATTCGGCAATCTTCTGATGGTTTCCGGATAGAAGCACCTCCGGAACCGCTTCGCCGTTCCAAACCTCGGGACGCGTATACTGCGGATACTCGAGAAGATTGTTCTCAAAGCTTTCGGTCATGCCGCTTTCCTCATTCGTAAGAACGCCGGGTACCATTCTCGCTATGGCGTCAATCATTACCATCGCAGGCAGTTCCCCGCCGGAAAGCACATAATCGCCGATGGACACGTAATCCGTTACGATTTCGGAAAGAATCCGCTCATCGATACCCTCGTAATGACCGCACAAAAACACAAGGTCCTCTTCCGCGGCCAGTTCCTTCGCCATGGTCTGGTTAAAAACCTTTCCCCAGGGTGTCAGATAAACGACACGCGGACGTTCCTTCTTTCCGCGCTTATCAAGAATCGCCTCGTAGCACCTTTTGATCGGTTCCGGCGCCATCACCATACCGGCCCCGCCGCCGTACGGATAATCGTCGACATGGCGGTGCTTATCAAGGGTATAATCCCGGATGTTAACGGCTTCGATTCCGATGATCCCGGAATCGGCGGCGCGTCCGAGAATGCTCGTATGCAGGCCGTCCCGGACCATCTCCGGAAACAATGTCATCACATAGAAATTCATCAGTCCAAAAGCCCTTTCATTACGTGAACGGTAATCTTCTTCGCGTCCGTATCGACATCCTTCACGCAGTCCGGAATGACCGGAAACAAGGCTTCCTTTCCGTTCGTAAGCGTAATCACAAAAACATCGTTTGCCCCGGTCTGCATTACGTCCTTAAGCACCCCGAGTTTTACTCCGTTCTCGTCGACCACGTCACTTCCGATCGCGTCGCAGATAAAATATTCATCTTCGGCAAGCGGCACGGCATGCTCTCTTGATACGAGCAGATCGTGTCCCTTGTAGCGTTCAATGTCATTAATATTGTCAATTCCTTCAAACTTCAGGATGACCATATTCTTAAAATACTTCACGCGCTCCACCTTAAGCGGTATCTCCTGCTTTCCGGTGTCAAGATAAAGGGGCAGCCCCTTCTTGAAGCGCTTTACGTCATCGGTTGTCGGATAGACCTTAATCTCTCCGTGCACGCCGTGCGTATTGGTATAAACTCCCACCCGAAGCTTATCGTCTGCCATAAACCTCTCCTTTATTCATGCCATTTTCCGTAAAATGTAATACCCTTTTCATGAAAAAGGAAAAAGGGTTGTTAAAACAGTCCGAAAACTGCTTAAACAACCCGCAAAAGTCACTGTATGATATCGACAACAACTTTCTTGTCTTCCTTCGTTGCCGCGACCTTCACTACCGTGCGGAGTGCCTTCGCAATGCGACCCTGTTTGCCGATGACCTTGCCCATGTCGTCAGGCGATACGCGGAGTTCCAGAAGAATGCTTCCGTCATCCGCAACCGTCTCGGTGACAACCACCTGGTCCGGCTTGGTAACCAGTGATTTTGCAATCACTTCCACTAACTCTTTCATTGCGTCCTCCTGTTACTTCTGAATGCCGGCCTTCTTGAACAGGCGGGCAACGGTCTCGGTAGGCTGCGCACCGCTTGCAAGCCACTTCTTAGCGGCTTCCTCATCTACCTTGAAGGTCATAGGTTCCTTCGTAGGATCATAGGTGCCGAGCTCAGCGATAAATCTGCCGTCTCTGGGGGATCTTTCGTCCGCAACGATTACCCGATAGAACGGAGCGTGCTTCTCGCCCATTCTTCTTAAACGAATTTTAACTGCCATATTGATTCACCTCCTTAAAGTATTCCATGCGATGTATATAAAAATCCAACGGATCCCTATATCGAATTAAAAACCGAACGGAAATTTCATTCCGCCGCCGCGGCGCATCTTGCCGCCCTTCATCATGCCGTTCATCTGTTTCATCATCTGCTTCGTCTGCTCATACTGCTTCATAAGACGGTTGACCTCGGCAATGTCAACCCCCGCTCCCATCGCGATACGGCGCTTGCGGGGAGGCGTAATGATGTCGGGCTTCTCGCGTTCCTTCTTCGTCATTGAGCAGATAATCGCCTCGGTCATCTTGAACGCGTCATCGTCCACCTGAACGTCCTTCAGCTGGCCGCCCAGACCGGGAATCATCGAAAGCAGGCTCTGCACGCCGCCCATCTTCTTCATCTGCTGAATCTGGTCATAAAAATCATTGAAATCAAACTCGTTCCGTTTGAATTTCTTCTCGAGTTCAATGGCTTTCTTCTCGTCAACCTCATTCTGCACCTTCTCAATCAGGGTAAGAACGTCACCCATGCCGAGAATTCTTGAGGCCATACGGTCCGGATAAAACTGCTCGAGGTCGGAAAGCTTCTCGCCCATACCGACATATAAAATCGGCTTTCCGGTTACCGCGCGGATGGAAAGCGCCGCACCGCCTCTCGTATCGCCGTCGAGCTTCGTAAGGATCACGCCGGTGATGCCGATCTTCTCGTCAAATGTGGTGGCAACATTAAGAACATCCTGACCGGTCATTGCATCCACGGTCAATACCGTATGATGAACATTGACTGCCTTCTTGATATTCTGCAGCTCTTCCATGAGTTCTTCATCGATATGCAGACGGCCTGCGGTATCGAGAATCACTACATTGTTGCCTTCCTTCTTAGCATGTAAAAGAGCTGCCTTGGCGATATCAACCGGGCTGTGACCGGTGCCCATCGAAAAGCACGGAACGCCCTGCTTCTCCGCATTGACCTTCAACTGGTCGATGGCTGCGGGACGGTATATATCACAGGCAACCAGAAGCGGTTTCTTGCCCTGCGCCTTGAACTTTCCGGCAAGCTTCGCAGCGGTAGTCGTTTTACCGGCACCCTGAAGACCGCACATCATAATAACGGTAATCTCTCCGGAAAGAAGCGTGATTTCGGTGGTTTCCGAACCCATCAGGGAAATCATCTCTTCGTTTACGATTTTGATGACCATCTGTCCGGGTGTCAGACTCGTAAGCACGTCCTGGCCGACGGCGCGCTCCTGTACCGACGCGATGAACTGCTTCACCACCTTAAAGTTAACGTCCGCTTCGAGGAGCGCAAGCTTAACCTCACGGAGTGCTTCCTTTACGTCAGCCTCCGTCAGACGGCCCTTGCCGCGAAGACGCTTAAATACGTTTTGTAGTTTATCCGATAAGCTTTCAAAAGCCACGTTACATCCTCCAAACACTCCTAAAGCACATTCATAAGCTGCCTAAGGAGTTCCTTCATCTCTGTCCGGACCGTGTCCGGCGCTTCATACTGCATAATCCGGTTCTGTAACTCCGATACAATCCGTTCCGCCTGCTCGGTCCGTTCCGAAAGGTGAAGGCTTTCTTCGTATTCATGAAGCTTTCTGCTGATTCGCTTCACCAGATCGGAAACGCCCTGTCTGGTCATTCCCTCACGGTCCGCAATCTCCGCAAGCGACATATCGTTACAGATATAATCCTCGAAAATCTCTCGCTGATGTTCGTCAAAAAGCGCGCCGTACGAGTCAAAGTACCTCGCTAAAGTGAGAGCCTCCAAAAGCCAGTCTACCGGCTCCGATTTCTTGGTTTTTCTCTGCTCTTCCATGGCATACTCCGGCGCACAAAAAATGCGAAGGTGTAAAGCATTTTGCTTGACACCTTCGCAAGTATACAAAACTTATGTGCATTTGTCAAGAGACAAATCCTTATTTCGTTAATTCAAGTCCCTCCAGGAAGGAAAATACAAACGCCATCTCATCGCTCGTAGCGTTAGTTGTCCTAATAATAATGGTGTTCTTTGCTTCATCATAGACGAAGTAGGCAGCCTCATCATTATCAAGGTAGATACGGCCGTCGCGAATCTCATAAGTGCTGTTAAAATCCTCGGTCTGATTCAGCTCGTCCATATCAAAAGCTTCTTCCATAGACTCCGATAACATGGAAACCAACTGTGCTTCGGTCATACCGGACATGATAAGCGCATCCTTAATGGCTGCAACATCCATACCCATGTACTCTGCATAAAAGGCATAGACATTATCTACATCGGAGAAGAACTTCTTAATGGCAACACCGAACTCCGTAGCATCCATGGAGAAATGAAGGCTGCAATCTTCATCGGACGTAAAATTCATACGCATTTCAAGATAAATCTTACTGTCAATCCCGCTCTTCTTCATGGAATCAAACAGAAGATTCATAATCTCCGCATCGTCCGAGCCGGTGCCGGCAAGTCCCATATACTCGCTCATGAATTCTTTCGGCTCAAGCGTTTTCTCACCGGACCACTGTCCCTTAAGCAAATCATAGGAAAGCTCTCCGCCGCCGATAACCGGAGTCGGTGTCGGGTCAGCGGGCTTCTCCGTAGGCGTAGGCGTATCGGTAATTACCGGTTCAGCCGTAGGCTCGGGCTTGTCGGTAGGCTCAGCCGTCGGATCGGGATCCTCCGTAGGGGTAGTTACATTCTGCTCGGTATCATCCTTCTTACGGGAAGAACCCTTCTTGGAACTGCTGTCGTCATCCTTTTCGCCACAGGCTGTCATGGCGAAGACAAACATCAGAACAAGAAGCAGCATCATAATCTTCTTCATCATTTTCATTTTCATTAATCTCCTTTTCCATTTTCGACAGATGTCAAATGGTTACCGCAATATCATACTCTGTTTTTCAGAAAAAAGCAAGTTTTCGTTAATCACGCATAAAACAAGCAAAAAGGGCAGCATTATATGAGCCGTGCAAAAGGATGCGATAATACATCAATTTCACAGATTTTTCACTATGACGTCCGAAAATGATATGGTATAATGCATTCTGGATTTTTATAAATAAAGGAAAGGTTCGGTTTTCGATTTATATGCTGACACTTAAGAACATCAAAAAGGATTACCCGGTAGGCGACGAAACGGTACACGCCTTAAAAGGAATCAGCCTCTCCTTTCGCGAGAGTGAATTTGTCGCCGTGCTCGGTCCTTCCGGCTGCGGCAAAACAACCTTATTGAATATTATCGGCGGTCTCGACCGCTATACGGAAGGCGACCTCGTCATCAACGGCCGCTCCACCAAAGAATACAGCGCAAAGGACTGGGATGCATATCGCAATCACAGCATCGGTTTCGTTTTCCAGTCGTACAATCTGATTTCCCATCAGACGGTTCTCAAAAATGTTGAGCTTGCGCTGACGCTCTCCGGCGTATCGAAATCGGAGCGCAGAAGACGTGCCGTCGAAGTGCTTGAGAAGGTCGGCCTCGGTGACCAGTTAAACAAAAAGCCGAACCAGATGTCCGGCGGTCAGATGCAGCGTGTCGCAATCGCGCGTGCCATGGTCAATGACCCGGATATTCTTCTTGCGGATGAGCCGACCGGCGCCCTTGATACCGCCACCAGCATCCAGATTATGGATTTGCTGAAGGAAATCTCCAAGACGAAGCTGGTCATCATGGTAACCCATAACCCGGAGCTTGCCGACCAGTATTCAACCAGAATCGTAAAGCTTCTGGACGGAGAAATCACCGATGACAGCCAGCCGCTTTCCGAGCAGGAGGAGCAGGAAACCGGCAGGAAGGCGAGCCGGACATCCATGTCATTTTTCACCGCGCTCTCCCTTTCACTTACTAACCTGATGACGAAGAAGGCGCGGACATTTCTGACCGCCTTCGCGGGAAGTATCGGCATTATCGGTATCGCCCTCATTCTCTCCTTAAGTAACGGTGTACAGGAATACATAAACCGGGTGCAGGAGGAAACCCTTTCCACCTACCCGCTGATGATTCAGCAGCAGACCGCGGATTCTTCCGCTTTGCTCAGTGCCCTGCTCGGTGTTCGAAATGCGGAGTCCGAAGAGCATGAACCCGGACGGATTTACTCCAGTAACGCCATGGGGGAAATGCTGAATACGATGCTTTCCGAGATTAAGTTTAACGATCTGGAAAAGTTTAAGAAGTTTCTTGATGAAAATGCGGAAATCAAAGACCTTGTTTCCGATATAAAATATACATACACATGTGAACCGAACATTTATATGACGGATACTTCAAAGGGGGTCATTCAGCTGAACCCAAGCACGATTATGTCCTCAATGTACTCCGCGATGGGTGCCTCCGAAAGCGCGGTATCCGATTTTACTTCCATGTCTTCGATGTACGGCTCTTCCGCAACGATGAGTGTTTTCACGGAAATGCTTGACAATGAAGAACTGATGCATTCCCAGTACAATCTTCTTGCCGGTCACTGGCCGGAGGCGTGGAATGAAGTGCTTCTGATTGTGGATGACGACTATGAAATCAGCGATTACGCGCTTTATTCCATCGGTCTTAAAGATCCGACCGAGGTTGAAGGTAAAATCAGAAAGATGCTCCTCGGGGAAAAGATTGTAAGCGAAACGGTATCATTTTCCTATGACGATCTTCTCGCCCTCACGTTCCGGCTTGTGCTTCCCGCCGATTATTATGAGTATGACGCACTTACGAAAAGCTGGGTAAACCGGCATGATGACGAAGCTTTCATGAAGCAGCTGATCTTCGATCCCGAAAAGAGCGCAGAAATCCGTGTTGTAGGTATTATCCGTCCGGATGATGAGGCGGTTGCGACCTCCGCAAACGGCGCCATCGCATTTACCAAAAGACTTACCGAGTACATCGTAACCGAAAGCGCCAAACGCGATATCGTTAAGGCACAGCTTGCCGCCCCGGATATCGATGTATTCACCGGCATTCCGTTTGAAAAGACGAAGGCACTGACACCCGACGAAATCCGTGCGGAATTCATTGCCGGGCTCGGTATGATGAGCGAGACCGAACTTGCCCAGACCGAGATGATGTTTAAAATGATGATCGAAAGCGATGACACCGGAGCCTTTGATTCGCTCAAAGAGGCAATGGCAGCCGGCCAGGAGGTCACGCTTCAGGATTTCATCAATTATATGCCCGATGAGATGCTTACACGACTGAACAATTCTTCTTCGCAGAAGACCACGAAGAACACCTATGAAACGAATATGATGCTTCTCGGTTATGCCCGTCTTGAGGTTCCGTTCATGATCAGCATCTATCCGAAGGATTTCAAGGCAAAGGACCGTATCACCGAAATCATCGCAGATTACAACGCCTCCGTTCCGGAGGAAACCCAGATTGAGTATACCGACTTCATCGCGCTTCTGATGTCCTCGGTAAGCACGATTATCAATGCGATTACCTATATTCTCATCGCATTTGTTGCAATATCGTTGGTTGTATCTTCGATTATGATCGGGATTATCACATACATTTCCGTACTCGAGCGGACCAAGGAAATCGGTATTCTCCGCTCCATCGGTGCAAGCAAGCGCGATATCAGCCGCGTATTCAATGCCGAGACGATGATCATCGGGTTCGTTTCCGGAGCCTTCGGCATTTTGGTTACGGTTCTTCTGAACATTCCGATCAATATTATCATCCACCACTTCGTGGATATCAGCCGTCTGTCGCGGCTTCCGATTCTCGGCGCCGTAATACTGATTGTCATCAGTATCTGCCTGACCCTGATTGCCGGTTTGATTCCGTCCCGGATCGCCGCCAAGAAGGATCCGGTTACCGCGCTTCGGTCCGAGTAAATATGTTCTCTGCGGCAGTCACATTGTGGCTGCCGTATTCTTTTTGAAAAGAGGTGCCCCGTTATGAAGAAACTTGTCATCGGGATGATTGCACATGTCGATGCAGGGAAAACGACGCTGTCGGAAGCATTGCTTTATCATGCCGGCAATATCCGTTCCATGGGAAAAGTCGATAACAAAAACACCTTCTTCGATACAAGACAGTACGAACGCGAAAGGGGCATCACCATATTCTCAAAGCAGGCGGTTCTCTCGCTTCCCGATTGCACGGTCACTTTGGTGGATACGCCCGGTCATGTGGATTTTTCAGCGGAAACCGAGCGTGCCATGTCCATACTCGACTGCGCGGTTTTGGTCATCAGCGGAACCGACGGCGTTCAGGACCATACCGAAACGTTATGGAATCTTCTTGCCCACTACCGCATTCCAACGGTCCTTTTCGTGAATAAAATGGACCGCCCCGGTACGGATGAGAATGCGCTTCTTTCAAAACTGAAAGCGCGTCTTTCCGACAATATCGTGAACCTTTCACATCCAGACCCGGAAGATCTTTCTTTGTTAAGCGAGTCCCTTCTTTCCTCGTATCTTGAAGGCGGAACCATAGATGAATCCGTCTTTCCGGAACTGATTAAAACCCGCCGTATGTTTCCCTGTTTCTTCGGGTCGGCGCTTCGGGACATGGGCGTTGCGGAATTTCTGAATACCCTGCCCGGTCTTCTTCCGATGCCCAAATACCCGGAAGCCTTCGGGGCAAAGGTTTATAAGATTACCTATGATGAAGATAAAAAACGTCTCACGCATATGAAGATTACCGGCGGAACGCTTACGGCGAAGATGCCGTTAAGCGAAACCGAAAAGGCAGACCAGATCCGGATTTACTCGGGTGAACGGTATGAGACCGTACCATTTGCCGAAGCCGGAACCGTATGTGCCGTTACCGGGCTTTCGGAAAGCCGCGCCGGAGACGTTTACGGAAGTGCGCAGGAGTCCGACCGGCCGGTTTTGGAGCCGGTTCTTACCTACCGGCTCATTCCGAACAATACGGATGCGGTACAGCTGCTCCCGAAGCTTCGGCTTCTTGAGGAGGAAGACCCGACACTTCACGTTGTCTATGAGGAAACGCTTCGGGAACTTCGGCTGCAGGTGATGGGCGCCATCCGTCTGGAGATTTTAAAGAAAGAGCTACTCTCCCGTTTCGGTGCGGATGTCAGCTTTGATACCGGAAGCATCGTCTACCGGGAGACGATTGCCGGATATGCGGAGGGCGTCGGACATTTTGAACCGCTCCGGCACTA
>DBWJ01000094.1 GCA_002308955.1 Lachnoclostridium sp. UBA1241
TATTCAATGTTCTTAGAGTATCTTGACGAAACTGTATTAGACCATAGCGTTGGCTCCTGGTATCACCAGCTTGATGAACACAATAAAATAAAGGGAACGGTATGGCCCGGAAAATCTGATGTTTATCATGCTTTCCAGGCAATGCTCATTCCCTATGAAAAGGTCAATGTTTCAATCGCTAAAGCAATTTATGATGAAAAAGAAAACTAGCCTTGTGCGTTTGAAATCGGAGGTGCAATAAGCGGAACATTAGCTGTTCTCATTTCAATAATGGGGCCTCCGGTGCCGTTTATATAATCGGCGGTAATGATTACCTTTCCGATGTTTTTATCCTTCGGAATCTCATACATGATATCAAGCATGAACTCTTCAAGCACGGACCGAAGGGCTCTTGCCCCGGTTTCCTTCGCTAAAGCCTTCTCCGCGATCAGCCCCAAAGCCTCATCGGTGAAGCAAAGCTTTACCTCGTCCATTGCGAACAGCTTCTGGTACTGCTTGATGATCGCGTTCTTCGGCTCCGTAAGGATACGCTTCATTGCTTCCTTATCGAGTCCGCGAAGGGCGAAGATCATCGGAAGACGGCCGATAAACTCGGGAATCATTCCGTATTCGCGAAGGTCCTCCATGTTCGTTTTCGCAAGCAGATCCGGGTCCTCGTCGTACTTTGTCTTCAGGTTGGAATTAAATCCCATTGTGAAGGACTTTGTAAGGCGGTTCTTAACAATCTCATCAAGTCCCGGAAAAGCTCCGCCGCAGATGAACAGGATGTTCCGCGTGTTGACGGTCGTGGTCGGAACCATGCCGTTCTTGCTGGAAGCGCCGACCGGAACTTCAACCTCCGAACCCTCGAGAAGCTTTAAGAGCCCCTGCTGTACGCTCTCACCGCTTACGTCACGGCTTGTGGTATTCTTTTTCTTAGCAATCTTATCGATCTCATCGATGAAAACGATGCCCTGCTCGGCACGTTCCACATCGTTGTCCGCGTTGGCAAGAAGCTTCGAAAGAACGCTTTCCACGTCGTCACCGATATAGCCTGCCTCGGTAAGGGAAGTGGCATCGGTAATCGCAAGCGGCACATTCAGAAGTCTCGCTAATGTCTGCACCAGATACGTCTTTCCGCAGCCGGTCGGTCCGATCATCAGCATATTGGACTTCTCGATGGTAACCTCGTCCTTAAATGCCTCTTCGTCCTGCCGTTTTACCCGCTTATAATGGTTGTAAACCGCCACGCTGATAACCTTCTTCGCGTGGTCCTGGCCGATTACGTATTCATCCAGTCTCGCCTTAATCTCGTGCGGTGACGGAAGGCTCTTGATATCCATTATATCAGAAGGATCGGTTCCGTTTCCGGTTTCCTTCTTCTTCGGCTTCAGCTTCGTCTGGTTCTGCATCTGCCCCGGAATAATGAACCGCAGATTGAAAAACGGATTGCCGTCGTTTTGGGCTCCGTCCGCGCCTTCCTTCTGCTCCGTGTCCTCTTTGCTTTCGTTCTGTACAGGCGCCGGTCCGCCGGGCCGCATCGTCATGGACATCAGATCAAAGGATTTCTGCAGGCAGTCCTTACATAAGCAGATATTCGGAGGCATCCGAAGCAGCGTCCCGCAGACGCTTTCCGGCCGGTGGCACATAACGCATATGCTCTCGTAGCCGTCCTTCTTTTCCTCATTCTTATCATCCATAAAAGGTCTCTCCTCCCCCGATTCCGTAAACCGGGTCGCATTTCTCTGAAAATGCATATACATATTTATAATATCGCAATACGGGAGGGATTTCAAGTCGCATTTTCCGCGTAAAATCGACAAATTCTTCAATTTGCCGTCACACATTATACACAAAGGCGCGGTAAAGTGGGAAATGTAAACCGAGAGAATGTTTACGGGAGGCGACTGACATGAAGTTTATGCGTAAAATGCTAAGCGGGATTCTCTTCCTGGCTCTGGCCGGAGGAGTGTTCTACGGAGTGCTGCGCCTTTCGGACCGTTATCTGTTCCCGAAGAGTGAGACACCCGCTCCGGCTCCCAAGGCAGAAGCCCAGCAGGAAGGCAAAACGCGTGTCAACAAACAGAAACTGATTGACGATTTGAATAAAGGCGATCTTCTGCAGTACACTTCGGAATCCTCCGTTCAGGTACTGAATGAGATTGATATCGAAAGCATTGCCGAGAAGGTGCTTCCTTCCATGGTTTCCGTGGAATGTACCGTCATCGGGCAGAATTATTTCGGACAGGTGGTGGAAGGGCAGTCCGCCGGCTCCGGAATCTATTTTGAATCGAAGGAAGGTCTCCTCTACCTCGTGACCAACCATCACGTTGTGGAAGGCAGCCGTGAGATCAAGGTCGTGTTCGCGGACGGTGAGTCTTACCCCGCGACGCTTAAGAACTCGGATGAGCTTTACGACCTTGCCATTCTGACCGTGAAGCGTTCCGATCTGAAGCAGTCCACCTTAGACTCCATCGTTCCCGCAACGCTTGCGGAAAGTAAGGAAGTCCACGTCGGCGAGATGGCCATTGCGGTAGGTAACGCGCTTGGCTACGGAACCTCGGTGACCGTCGGCTACATCGGCGCCACCAACCACCGCTACTCCACCGATACGGCGAGCATCTCTCTGATTCAGACCGATGCCGCGATCAACCCCGGAAACAGCGGCGGAGCGCTCGTGAATATCGAGGGCGAGGTAATCGGAATTAACTCGTCAAAACTGGCTTCTACAGATGTAGAAGGAATGGGATTTGCCATTCCCGCAACGACTGCAATCCCGATCATCCGAGAGCTGCAGGAGAAGGAAAAGGTGAAGGCCGGAGAAGAAGGCTTCTTAGGCGTATACATCTCGACCGTTACCGAAGAGCAGATCACAAGCCTTGAATGGCCGGCCGGAATCTACATTAAGGAAATCATCGAAGGCGGCGCCGCTTCCGAATCCGACCTGCAGCCGGGCGACATCATCACCGAAGTGAACGGCGTGCCGGTCGTCAATTCCGAACAGCTGCAGTCCCGTATTTCCTCGTACCGTTACGGCACCACCGTTACCCTCACCGTAAAGCGCATAGACAAAGGCGTATACGATGAAACCGTTACCGTAGAGGTAACCCTTAAGGAGAAATCCCTCCCTGTGACCGATGAATAAGTCACATTAGTATAAACCACCATGATGCAGGAAAAACCCCGGAAGTTCCGGGGTTTTTCTTATGTTCGGATTTCGTTTCTTCAATCTGCTTCGCCGGGCTGTTTCGGCGGCAAATGCCATCGCCTCATTACAGTTCTCTTGCCGCAAGACTAAGCGCAGATGCGATAACCTTGTCCATGTCGTAGTATTTGTACTCGCCGAGGCGGCCTCCGAAGATCACGCCCTCCTCGCGGTCTGCAAGCTCGCGGTACTTCGCGTAAAGCTCCGCGTTCTTCGCGTCGTTGATCGGATAATAGGGCTCCTCGCCGGGATGCCACTCCGCCGGATACTCCTTCGAGATCACCGTCTTGTCGGAATTGATCCCGCGGTAGAAATGGCGGTGCTCGATAATGCGGGTGTACGGAATCTCCCGCTCCGTGTAGTTCACGACGGCGTTCCCCTGGAAGTTGTCGGTATCGAGCGTCTCCTGCTCAAACCGAACCATCCGGTATTCGAGATTGCCGTAGCAGTAATCGAAGTACTCGTCGAGAGCGCCGGTGTAAATCACCTTCTTCGCAAGTCTGCGGTATGCCTCCCGCTCCTTCAGATAGTCCGCTCCGGTCTTCACTTCGATGCCGTCAAGCATGTTCGCCACCATATCGGTGTAGCCGCGCTCCGGAATGCCCTGGTAGCGGTCATTGAAATAGTTGTTGTCATAAGTGAAACGGACCGGCAGACGCTTGATGATAAATGCCGGAAGATCCTTGCAGTCACGCCCCCACTGCTTTTCGGTGTAGCCTTTTACGAGCTTCTCGTAAATGTCACGGCCCACAAGCGAGATTGCCTGCTCTTCAAGGTTCTTCGGGTCCTCAAACCGTGCCTCGGCCTTCTGCTTTTCGATCATCTGCTTCGCCTCGGCGGGCGTCTTGATGTTCCACATTTTCGAGAACGTATTCATGTTGAAGGGCAGGTTGTAAAGCTCGTCCTTCCAGATTGCCACCGGCGAATTGATGTAGTTATTGAACTCCGCGAAACGGTTCACATACTGCCATACGGTCTTGTCGCTCGTATGGAAGATATGGGCGCCGTAGGTGTGTACGGGAATTCCGCAGACATCCTCACAGTAGGCGTTGCCGGCAATGTGGTCACGCCGGTCGATCACCAGGCAGGAATAGCCCCGGTCCGTCGCCTCTCTTGCAAATGTCGCGCCGAACAGTCCCGCGCCGACGATCAGATAATCATACATGTCAAAACTCCTTCTTGCCCTCCGCCGTCACTCGCCGCGTTCCTTAAGAATCGCCTCCGCAAGCGCCAGGTCCAAAGGACCGGTAATCTTAATATTCGAAGAGTCTCCCGGTACGAGAACCGCTTTGATTCCTTTTCTCTCGCAAAGCCCGCACAGATCGGTGGCCGCGCTCTCCCCCGAAGGAAGTCCTTCAAGGATTGTGCGGAAAATCCCAAACCGCGCCGTCTGCGGTGTCTGCGCCTGATACGCCATCGAACGCTTCGGAACGCTGTCCACCGTTCGTCCTTCCATCGAAAGAAGGATCGTGTCGCAGGCAGGAATCGCCGCCGAGGCGGCCTGAGCCTGCTCCATAGCGGTCACATTTGACGCTATCATCTGCTGCGTCACGAAGGGACGAACCGCGTCGTGGGTAACGAAGATATCCGAATCGGTCGCCCCGAATTCGAAAACGGCAGCCTCCATAAGGCATTTAAGCGTCTCATTCCGGCTGTTTCCGCCGGCAGTCACGATAACCCGCTTGGCGCTCTTCTCTTCACGCAGCAAGCCCTGAACAAGCTCCTCCGTATACGTTACATAATCCGTTGGAACACCGATCAGGATACCGTCCACCTGCTCCGAATTAAGAAACACGCGAAGCGTGCGGACTAAGATAGGCTCGCCGCCCACCGTGAGAAACTGCTTCGGCATATTCTGTTTCATCCGCGTCCCGGTACCACCGGCGACGAGACCGGCAAGAATCATACAAACTCTCCTCTACTCTTTCGAACCAAGCAAGCGGTTCACCGCACAGAAGACCGCCCGGATGGACGCCCTCGTGATATTCGAGCTGATGCCGACGCCGAAGGTCGACGCGCCGGTATCCGGATCCTTCATCGCTACATATGCGGCAGCCTGCGCTTCCGAACCGGTCGTTAAGGCGTGCTCGGAATAATCGAGCAGCCGAAGGTTTCTTCCGACCAGCTTCTGAAGCCCCTTCTTCACCGCGTCAATCGGGCCGTTGCCGTAACAGTCAAGCGTCATCGGCTGCCCATTGTATTCAAGCTGCAAAACTGCGTGCGTTGCCTGCTGCTCGTCCGTGTCCCCGCGGTCATCCACACCGCAGCGCACGAAACGAAGCGGGGATTTGCGGCGCAGGTACTCGTTTCGGAATACCTCGAGCATCTCCTCCGGCGAAACCTCTCCGCCCTTGGCTTCCGCATACAGCTGCACGGCATCCGCGAATTCGCGGTGCATCGCCTTCGGAAGCTTGAAGCCGTGCTTCTGCTCCATGACAAATGCGACACCGCCTTTGCCGGACTGGCTGTTGATCCGTACAAGCGGGTCGTACGTCCGCCCGATGTCCGTCGGATCGATCAGAAGATACGGTACCATCCAGCCGCCCGTGTGGCGCTCCTCCATTGCCCGGAAGCCTTTTCTTATGGCGTCCTGATGGCCGCCCGAGAATGCGGTGAAAGCAAGCTCGCCCGCATACGGATGACGCGGCGATACCGGCATCTTCACAAGTCTTGTATAAAGCTCTTCGATGGCGGGAAGGTCCTCGATGTTAAGACCGGGGTCCACACCCTCCGAAAGAAGATTGTAAGCAATCGTCAGAATGTCTGCGTTACCGGTCCGCTCGCCGTTTCCGAACAGCGTTCCCTCCACGCGGTCCGCGCCGGCAAGAAGCGCCAGCTCGCTCGCCGCGATACCGGTTCCGCGGTCGTTGTGCGTATGCACGCTGAGTTCGATCGCGTCACGGTATTTGATCTGCCCGGCGACCCACTCGACCTGGTCCGCGTAGACGTTCGGAGTGTTCAATTCCATCGTCTCCGGCAGGTTGATGATGGCCTTCTTATCGGGCGTCGGCTGCCACACGTCAAGCACGGCGTTAATGACCTCGGCCGCATATTCCGGCTCGGTGCCGCTGAAGCTCTCCGGCGAGTACTCATAGTACACGTTGCCCGGAAAATGTGACGCGCACTCCTTCACCACCTCCGCGGCATGCACGGCAATCGCCTTCACCTGCTCGCGGTCCATATGAAATACCACGTCCCGCTGCAGCACGGATGTCGGATTGTAGATGTGCATGATGACATTCTTAAGCCCTTCGGCTGCTTCGAATGTGGCCCGGATCTGCTCCTCGTTGCACTGCATCAGAAGCTGTATCCGGCAATCGTCGGGAACAACTCCCTCGTTTGCAAGACACCGCACAAAATCATGTTCAATTGACGAGGCGGACGGAAATCCGACTTCGATGTCGCGAAAGCCGATGGAATAAAGCGCCCGGAACAGTTCCAGCTTCTCCTCGACGTTCATCGGCTCGATCAGAGCCTGGTTGCCGTCGCGAAGGTCAACGCTGCACCATTTCGGGGCTTTTGTTATCACATTTGCCGGCCAGCGGCGCTCCGGATAATCCGGAACCGGATTCCGCACGTAGCGGTCAAAACTTCTCATAATACCCTCTTTTATTCAATGCCGAACCGGTTGTTAACGGCCTTTAAAATCTCCTCGAGTACATACTCCTCGCCCTCACCGTCGCAGACGATGGTGACGTCCTCTCCGCACTTCACCTGTGCGCTCAGAATGCCGAGCACGCTCTTCGCGTTAACCTCGTATTCCCTGACCTTCAGGTATACCCTGCAGGGACGGGAAAGCGCAATCCGGCTCATCTCACCGGCGGGTTTGATGTGCAGTCCTTTTACATTCGTAACTTTAACGGTTCCCTGTACCATAAGGTCCTCCTTTCGAAGCGTTACTCCTCCGCGTTTCCGATCAACAGCTCCACCTTCGCCTCGGTCTTTACGTCGAGGCCGGTGTCCAATTTGACGGAAAATGTCTGGAGTCCCGTCTTCATAACTTTTTCAAGATCGATATATGCGTGCAGGTCTTCAACACCGGTAATCTTATCCGTTTCCGGTTTGAAGCCGGTCACAACGATCGTAATCTCCGGCTCATCATCGCCCTCGAGCGGGGTTTCGAGACGGTACCCTTCGGGCAATCCCCGAAGCTCCAGCTCGGAAAGCTTAACGGTGTATTCTTTCTCGCCGAGTGCTTCTATCACGATGCTCGAGGATACGACGGTATTCTCGGACTTCAGATAAACGCCTTCCGGCAGATATTTCGTAATGTCAAAGTCCATCGTAACGGGCTTGATTTCCTTGATCAGCGGCTCGTCCGTCTTGAACGGGATGCGGATCATGCTGATCTTCTGCAGTGTTTCCTCTTCGGCGGCAATCCGGATCTTCTTCGGGCTGTACTGCTCGGCATCATAGATTGCAAATCCGCTTACAACCTCGGTCTCGGAGGTGTCGATGATAACGTCGACTTCCTTGACCGGATAAAGGGCAACCTCTACGCGGACGGTGCTCTGGGACACTTCAAGGGACGAGGCGTCCATCTTCACGCCGGACAGGTTCACCGGCTCAAGGGTAACATAATCCATGGAGCCGCTCATATGCGCTACATCCACGTAAGCAACGAGCTTTCCGACGGATTCCACGACTTCCTGCGGTCCGGTTACCTCCAGAAGCTTCGAGCTGACGGACTTGCAGTACGCGTACTTGTCGTCCGGAACATTGATCATTTCCACAACGACGTTAATCAGCTTCGTCTCGCTCTTCACGAGCTGTACCTGCATAACGGTCTTGGACTGGTAGGTAATCTCTAAGCTGTTCACGAGATTCTGCTTACGGGGCTCCACATGAATCGGAATCGCGTTGATTCCGACGAAATCGTTGAAGTCCGCATAGGCGACGAAATCGCCCGCGCTCAGTTCTTCGATCTCGGAACGCTTGCCGGACACCTTGATTGAAACCGTGCCCGTTGTCAGAATATTAATCGAGAGATCCTCGTTCTCCTCAAGGTTGTTGAAATCGTCCTTGTGACGGGTCTCAATCGGAATTCCGTCGATCTTCTTCGTGATCTGCGGATCCGAAATACTCATGATGATAATCCAGATGAAAAAGGCCAGAACAAAGGAGAGAAGCTTCACTCCGATGTTCCTGGTAAACATGGCTTTCAGCTTACTTCGCATTCTTCTCGCGCTCCTTTCTGAATTTCAGACGGTTCTGAGGAGTCTGCTTATTCTGGAATTCCAAAAGCTTGTTGGAGAGGAACTCCTCATCCACGCCACGGATCAGCTGACCCTTCTGGGCGATGGAAACCTTTCCGTTCTCCTCGGAAACGATGATCACGAGCGCATCCGAAACTTCACTGACGCCGACGCCGGCGCGGTGTCTCGTTCCGAGATCCTTCGAAAGACGCATGTTCTCGGAAACGGGAAGGATGCAGGTCGCAGCCGCCGCACGGTTGCCGCGGATCAGAACCGCGCCGTCATGCAGAGGCGTATTCTTTTCGAAAATGTTAATGAGCAGCGCCGCGGTAACAACCGAATCGGTCGCGATACCGGTACGCTCGTACTCTTCAAGGCTGACCATTCCTTCGATGCAGATCAGAGCACCGGTTTTTACCTTGGCCATTTCAAAGACGCCGGTCAGGATTTCGTTCCTGGTCTCATCGGAATACCGTTCGAGTGTACTGGACGGATCCGCGAAGAGACCGAACAGCTTTCTCTGGCCGAGCTGTTCGAGAGCCCGTCTGAGCTCCGGCTGGAATATAATAAAAATCGCAATAATTCCGACATTGATCGTATTGACGAAAATCCACTGAATCGCGCTGAACTGCAGGATGGATGCCACCACCCATACCGCAACCAGAATGGCGATACCCTTTACAAGGTACCATGCGCGGGTCCGCTTGATCCATTTGATCAGGTGATAGATAATAACCGCGATCAAAAGGATTTCGACGAAATCCAGCGGATGAATTTTCGGAACCAAAAGGCGGCTGAAATAGTTGGAAAAGAAATTTCTTAAATTATCCCACACAGCCGTGTCCTCCTTTGCTGCAAAGTATATGGCGGATTATTCGTGAATCCTTCCGCCCGCCTGCTTACTCGTAGTCTTCATCTTCGTCCCGCTTGTCGGATTCCTCCGGCTCATCGGGTTCTTCGGACGGCTCCGCAAAGTAGCTCGGCACCGCCTCATCATCTTCTTCCTCCTCATCCGTCACACGGCGGGTGCGGGTCGGCTTTCCCTTCTTCGGGAGGAAGGCCTTCAGCTTGTCAAATCCGGTCTTCAAAAACGCAAGGCCGGCCTGTTCCGCCTTCGGTCCTTTGATGACAACTTCATCATCCTCGTCATCCTCGTCGGCGTAATCCTCCTGCTTCGGAGCCACATCCTTTCTAAGACGCTTCGCAAGACTTGCGGAAAGCGGTTTCTTATACGGGCTCTTGTTGCCGGCAAGCATCGATTCCATTGCCTCAATGGCTTCCTCTTCGCCCTCTTCCGCATTGTCATCCTCTTCCCTGCGCTCGGCAAGGATCTTGCGGATGGCCTTCTTCGGCGTACCGGTCGTAATCTTCGGCACGGCGGTCACGTAGTAGTAATACCGCTCGTCCTCAAACTGTACACGCTCCACCGCCGAGTAATTCAGCACGCGGTAGAAGAACAGACACACGAAGACGATACCCATGGAAAACAGGCTTCCGATAAGCATTGCGCCGATGGCGAAATCCATCTCGTACTTAAGTGAGCCGATGATGTATCCGAGGATCATGACGCCGGTACCGACGCCGAGGCTGATCTCAAACGCGTAATCCATCTGCAGCGAGCGAACCAGCACGATAACGATGATGACCACCGCGAAAACGGCCATGACCACGTACATCTGCGGATTCTTCAGGAAATCATCCAGAATGTCCATGTAAATCTGCAACGCCTGATCCTTAAGCGCCTTGATCTCATCGATCGTGATGATGTTATTGCGCACGGCGCGCAGGATATAAAACGCAACAACGCCGCAAGCGGCGGGAACGACGGACAGCACCGAGCCGAACATGCCGAGGAATAACGGCACCAGATACGGAAACCCGAACGACATAAGCACCGGAGTCGCGATCACCGCAAGTCCTTCCTTCGGCGTAAACCGGAGGAAGAACAGATACAGCACAAGGAAGATCATCATAACCGTAACGGCAATCAGAACCGAGGCTGTCAGAATCTGTAAAAACACATATACGACTGCGGCAAATACCATCAGCGACGGAGGTAAGAACGCGCTGAACGCCGACAGGGCAATGATCAGAACCTTTGCGGACAGCGAGGTGTTGTAGCCGACCACCTTGCTGATCTTGCTGAATGCAAAGAACATCAGCAGAAACTTCAGGACCGTCTTGATGATGAAATCATACTTCTGGTAGATTTCCGTAAGCTTGGCCCTTATCTCAAACACGAACATCATGACTGCATCTCCTCCCAGTTCTCCTCTTCAAGTTCCTTCTCGTACTCCTGCTCTTCGGCTATCTTCTTGATCTTGCCGAGCATCCGGTAGTACCTTCCGAGCCGCTTATGGGATTTCATGTACAGGTAGCTGTATCTTCCCACGGCAAATACGACGTATGCCGCAATCAGCAGAATGTAATAAGCGAGCGCCCGCATGAAGAGCATCTTGTAATTCAGCTGAAGCGCGTTCTTAATCAGGAATTCCAGATAGTAGATAATAATCATGATCAGCAGAAACAGATAGCCGACCGTAATCCCGATGATCGTCTTCAGAACTTCGAGGCGAATATAGTCTGCCCGGAAGAATTTCGCGATCTTCAGATCATCGGTGCCGTCGTGCTTTTCATAGATTGCGCACTGCGTCATCAGTCTTGCTTTCTTGGTATTGATCATCAGGAATTCTCCTCCCTTATTCCGGTGTCAATCATCGGGAATTCTCCTCCCAAACCATAGTTCATTTAATTATAACATACTTTCCGCATAAAAGAAAGCAAGAAATATTACGATTTCCTTACAGTTCTCTGACATTTTCGTGTATTTTCCGTGTTTTTTACGAGGTGTTGGCATCATTCGAATTCCATCAGTCGAAACTGCATGCATGAGAGGCAGATATGCAATCATGCTGACATAAAAATGCATGCAAAACAAGCAAGTGAAGCCGTTTTGCATGCAATAATCCGGTAGTAACGATTTTTTAAAAACTTCTACTATTTGCTGAACTTCCAGTCAATCCACTCGTAACCGGAACCGGAGAACAGGAAGTATACGTCGTGAACGCCCGTAATCTTCTCCGTTAACGAAACGCCTCCGCGACACCTTGACGCGTTGCCGTCTCCGTCACAAACCGGAAGAACGGCTGCGTCCGTTCCGTCCGTAAGGCTGTCAAGACGTACCGTAACCGATCCCTTTGCGCCTTTCGTTACGGAAAATGTGCCACCGAACAAGGCTGCGCCGTCCGCGCCGAAATCAACGCCGGCTACAAGAATCCAGTCTCCGTCGTCGATGCCCGAAACCTTCATCGTGCCGGAGCCGTACTGCTTCGTGATCTCATCCGCGGGAACCGTGTCGATTCCGCCCATCGTTGCCATCGTAGCGGCACAGACGGTCTCGTAAGGATTGAACGGTTTCAGCTGGGCAACGCCGGTTCTCGTTCCGGTAGCCATCTCTATGGAACCGTCCGCATTGACCGTCAGCTCGTCAATATGGGTGCAGCGGTAGCCGCCGCCCGTCTTAAGCGGAGCATCGAGAATCTGCGAATGGTAAGTGATGTAGTACCGTCCGTTGAATTCGAAGATACAGTGGTGGTTGTTTCCTCCCGGTCCGAAATAGAAGCCGGGGTTCTTAAGAATGGCCTTCTGATACGTAAACGGTCCGAACGGGCTGTCCGAAGTCATGTAACAAATCTGGCCGTTTTCAAGGTTGTACTTCGACGCGTTCGGATGCCCGTCCACGTTAAAGTTGCTGCAGTAGCTATAATAATAGGTGTCGCCGATGCGGTTGATTCCGGAATCCTCGAACAAAAACGGAGGATCAATCGCGATCGGGTCGGTTGCAAGCGAAATCATATCATCTCCGAGCTTTGCCATGCGGGCCGTGTGGGGATGCTCAATCTGTTCCTCCGTCGGAGGCCATCCGGGTACACCGCCGCCGACATAAATATAGGCGCTGCCATCCTTGTCCACCCATACGGCCGGGTCGAACAGCCATGTCACGTTTGCGCAGTTCGGCGTATCGCGGTTAATGAGCGCTTTGCCGATGGGATCGGTAAAGGGACCAACGGGGCTGTCCGAAGAAAGCACGCCGATTCCGTTTCCGCTGTTCGCGAAGTACAGGAAGAACTTCATCTTTCCGTTCACTTCCTTGCAGGCTGCCGCGGGTGCCCAGGAGTTTCCGCCCCATTTGGCGGCGCCTTCGTCGCCTGCTGCGAAGATGGAACCATGGTCGGTCCAGTTCACCATGTCATCGCTTGAGAGAACGTTAATCTTGTTGATCTTCTGATAACTGTTGGGCTTCGGCGAACCGTCCGGGTTCGTCTCAATTACGTCGGCAGTCATATAAATGTATATTCTACCGTTGTAGACAAGTGCATAAGGGTCAGCGCCGAACCGCTGCGTCATCAGCGGGTTGTGCTCTCCCGGTTTCTTCAGCGTTGCCGCCGGTGTAACTTGTGTCGTACTCATTTCATATCCTCCTCATATAATGTTTTCTATTCATTCGGATTGTCATTTTGGCCGTCATGGGATGCATCGTATCCGGTCTCGCCGCCGTCAGGCCCCTCCCGATACGGTGCCGGCTTAAGCAGCTGATAATTCTGGTAATAAATGATATATCCCCTTTGGCCGTCATCCGATATCTGGCGCACCTCAACGTCGCACATAAAAAACTCTTTTTCTTCATAGCGGAAAATGTAAAGGTACACGGGAGTATCCTCCGTGACTTCCCGATAGAAGAAGACTTGGTCCATAAGTCCGGGAACTTCTCCCGCAGTTGTAGCTTCTCTTTTCACATATTCCGCTTCAATGGAGAAAGTCTCCTGCAGTTTTCTTTGCATCGATTTGACGGTCTGCTCTTCTTCGCTCAGCGGTACCTTTGTCACTTCAACACTCTGACTGTTCCGGGTTTTAATGACAACAATACCGGAAAGCCTTTCTTCAATCTCTCGCGGCGGGTTAAACGACCGGATTGTGCTGAGAACGAAGCCCTTATCGTCATACCACAAATCTTCCGGGCTCACGAGCACGTTATCCCGGAAAGAATACGCGCGGCCGAGTGACCGGGCGGACATGGAATTCTTATCAATATTGTTCTGAAACACAATTCCGTGCTCTTCTAATAAAGGTCGAAGCTGAATGGAAATCCAGTTCGTAAAGCACTCAATATAATTATCACCGATATAAGTTCCTTTATATCCGAATGTTTTCCTATCAATCGTCAGGTAATCTCTTGGTTCAGACCATGCGCGAAATGAGAAACCATGCTCTGCGTCGTGGAATATGCATTCCACCCGACGTTCGTCTCCGGTTCCGGTTTCCCGGGAAGACAATAATTCCATCTTCCCATATTGGATTTCAATCACGTTTTTGATTTCTTCCGGAGTGTCCAGTAAGACATCGTCGGCTGACCATACAAACTTATTCTTTTTTCTCTTCTCTTTGTCTTTATGCTTAAATAAATCTTTAAACATTCCGGGATTCAGCAACAGAAGAAGGCAAAGAAAAACAAGAAAGATGGCAAAAATCGCAAACGCCTTTTTCCCGAATTCTCCGTCTTCGTTCTCCTTCTCCCTGTTCTCACAGATAATACTCTCGTCGATTTCGGTCTCTTCGACTCTGTTCCTATCCTCTTCCATCGGTTACCCCCTCCCTTTGAAAGACCTAAAACACCTACGCCAACAGACTCCATTCACTGCAATCCATTACATCGGTAGCTAAATCCTCATAAAACTCAGGCTCGTGGCATACCATTAATACCGTGCCCTTGTATTCCGAAAGCGCGCGGTGCAGCTCGCTTTTTGCATCCACGTCGAGATGGTTGGTGGGCTCGTCGAGGATCAGAAGGTTACTCTCCCGGTTCATCAGCTTACAAAGGCGGACCTTCGCCTGCTCGCCTCCCGAGAGTACACGAACCTGGCTTTCGATATGCTTGGTCGTAAGGCCGCATTTGGCGAGCGCCGAGCGGACCTCATAGTTTGTGTAAGACGGGTACTCGTCCCAGAACTCGTCCATGCACGTCTTCGTGCCTTCCCCGGAGAGTTCCTGCTCGAAGTAGCCGATTGCGAGATAATCCCCGAGCGTCACCTTCCCGGAAATCATCGGAATCTGTCCGAGAATGCTCCTTAGAAGCGTTGTCTTTCCGATTCCGTTCGCGCCCTTCAGAATCACCTTCTGCCCGCGCTCGATCTTAATGTTTAAAGGGCGGGACAGCGGACGGTCATAGCCGATCACAAGGTCCGTCGTCTCAATCACGACACGTGACGGAACCCGTGCCTCCTTAAAGGAGAATTCCGGCTTCGGATTCTCCCGCACAAGCTCGATGACATCCATCTTATCGAGCTTCTTCTGGCGGGACATTGCCATATTACGGGTGGCGACACGTGACTTGTTGCGCGCCACGAAATCCTTTAATTCCTTAATCTCCTGCTGCTGGCGGTTGTAGGCGGCCTCGATCTGGCCCTTACGCATCTCGTATACCTCAAGGAAATGGTCATAATCCCCGGGATACCTTGAAAGCTGTGCGTTCTCCACATGCCAGATGACATTGACGACGCTGTTCAGAAACGGGATATCATGCGAGATTAGAATGAACGCGTTCTCATAGTCGTTCAGATACCGTTTCAGCCATTCGATATGCTGCTCGTCGAGGTAGTTGGTCGGCTCGTCGAGAAGCAGAATGTCGGGCTTCTCCAGAAGAAGCTTCGCAAGCAGTACCTTGGTACGCTGTCCGCCGGACAGCTCGCTGACATCCTTGTCAAAACCGAGCGCGTCCAGTTCGAAGGCGTGCCCGATCTCATCAATCTTCGTGTCGATTGCGTAGAAATCATGCTGCTCAAGCATCTCCTGCAGCACTCCCATCTCCTCCATCAGCTCGTTCATCGAGTCCTCATCCGCGTCGCTCATCTTCTCGCAGATGACGTTAATCTCCTCTTCCTTCTCATACAGCCACGAAAAAGCGGACGCGAGGACGTCACGGATCGTCATGCCGGGCTTCAATACGGTATGTTGGTCGAGATACCCCACGCGCACATGCTTCGCCCAGGTAACGGTTCCCTCGTCCGGCATCAGATGTCCTGTGATGATATTAAAAAACGTACTCTTGCCTTCGCCGTTCGCGCCGATCAGACCGATGTGCTCGCCGGCAAGAAGCCGGAACGTCACGTCACGGAATATGGCGCGGTCGCCGAAGCCGTGTGACAGATTTTCAACTGAAAGAATGCTCATATTAACTCAACTTATGAATAAACAGACCGCTCCGAAGCTTCGGCTCGAACCAGGTGGACTTCGGAGGCATCAGAAGGCCTGCGTCCGCCACGCTGAAAAGCTCGGAAATCTGCGTCGGATACATGGAAAATGCGACGGTCATATCAAGGGAAACTCTGCGCTCCAGTTCCTTAAGGCCGCGGATTCCGCCGATGAAATCAATCCGCTTGTCGGTTCTCGGATCGCCGATGCCGAGCACCGGACCGAGGAGGTAATCCTGTAAAAGCGACACGTCAAGACCCGCTACCGGATCCATAACCTTCTGCATGCGAAGACCGGCGGAAAGTTTGTACCATTTGCCGTCAAGATACATGCCGAACGTCCCCTTCTTCGTAGGGCCGAAGGGCTCCGTACCGAGTTCCTCAACCGTAAAATCCTTCCGGATCGCGGCAAGAAACGCGTCCTTCGTAAGGCCGTTCAGATCCTTCACGACACGGTTGTACGGAAGAATCATCAGCTGGTCCTCCGGAAACAGCACGGACAGGAAGAAATTGTACTCCTCCGTTCCGGTGTAGCCGGGGTTCTCCTGACGGCGCTTTAAGCCCACCTTAACGGCACTGGCGGCACGGTGATGGCCGTCTGCGATATAAATGCTTTCAATGCCGGCAAATGCCACACGGATTGCCTCTACGTCCTTCTTATCGGCAATTCTCCACACGTTGTGGGTGATGCCGTCATCGGCCGTGAAAGCGTACAGCGGGGCGGTCTTCTGATAGGCCGTCATGATGCCGGAGATTACGTCGTTGCTGCGGTAAGCAAGGAAGATCGGACCGGTCTGCGCATTGCACGTGTCGACGTGGCGGATGCGGTCCAGTTCCTTCTCCTCACGGGTATTCTCATGCTTTTTGATGACGCCGCTTACATAGTCATCGATGGATGCGCATGCGACGATACCGGTCTGGGAACGTCCGTCCATGATCAGTTCGTACACATAGTAGCAATCCTCAGTGTCGGTCAGATATGTGCCGTCCGCAATACGCGCGTCAAGAAGTTCTTTCGCCTTCGCATAGACCTTCGGGTCATAGGTATCGACATCATCGGGGAGATTGCTCTCCGCACGGTCAATGTTGAGGAACGAAAGCGGGTCCTTAAGCGCTACCTCCTTCGCCTCTTTACGGTTGTAAACATCGTACGGCAGAGCCGCCACACGGGAAGCAAGTTCCGGTGCCGGACGAACCGCCGGGAAAGGTTTTACCAAAGCCATATTATTATATCCTCCGTTTGTTATTCTGATTTCCAGTTATGCTTCTTAAGCGAAGCTAACGTCACTACGAAAAGAATCGCCGTAACAACTATGCAGAAGCCGGCGCTCGCCAAATGATAAGTCAGCGTGTCGAAAGAACCGAGCAGCTGAAGATTCAGTTTTACGAGAAAGTAGCCGAGCATGGCAAAGAAAAGAGCGGCAAGAATTCCCGCGTAACGGGATTTCGTAAAAAGGTTGTAAGCTATCGTCACGCAAAAGAACACAAGCGTCGTGAAGAGAAAAGCAATCGTCAGCAGTTCAAGCACCGTCGTCGCAATCACCGCTCCGCTGTTCGGCCCCGGAAACATGGTATTCCATATGTCCGAAATACCTTTCTTTTCTTCCGGGAAAACGCCTGTACTCCACATGATATCCAGTCCGAGAAGAAGGATATAGAGTCCGCCGATTACAAAAAGAATAACCGAGTACAGCGCAGTCAGTTTTATAAACGTCATTGCGCTGCTGTCACCCGCCGCTTTATTCACACGGTAATAGTTTTCGTCCCTAAGATGACGCATCATTGCCTTGCCGGACGAGACAAGAAGAATCACGAATGCAATCATCGCGGTAAAAAGAAACATTTGAATAATCGTGGCCACAAGTCCTTTGTTCTTCGAAAACATGCCGAAACACATGAACACCTCAAGCACCAGAAGGGACATCAGCGTCATGCATGAAGCCGTCACAAACAGAGGGGCTTCTCTTTTGAGATATTCTTTCATTTTTCCTCCAAAACGGTCCTAAATCGAACACTTGGGTGTGGCGGACCACACCCAAGGATTTTTTTCTTTATGTGCCGCGCAACATCTGCGCAGGCTTTTCTTCCGGACACTTCAAAGCGCCGGCTCTGCCCTTCGGCAGCTAAGATCACAGCTCAACAAGTTCCTTCCGTGCAAGCTTATCCTTCTTTAAGAAACGAAGATCGCGGCCGAAACGGACCTGAATGATTTCGGAATCGGTGTTGTCCACAACAATGCCTTCGCCGTACAGCTTGTGGACAATCGGATCCTGAGCGCGGAGCGCGTCGAGCTTGATGCGGAGGCGTTCCTCCGGAGTAGGCTCGTCAGCTTCGAAGTAGGAATCCACAACCGGCGTCTCATCGAGAATGCTTGCTGCGGAACCGGCCTTCTTGATGGCATTGCCGGAAGGAGCTTCCGTCTTGCCCTTCAGACGGTCAAAATATGCGAGGTCATCATCCGAAACATCGAAGGAATCCTCTGTTTTCGCGGGAGCCTTGTCAGCGCCCTTGCGGCGGAAATCATCAACTACTCTTACGTCGTCGTCGCTGAGTCCGTCCTCTTCCTCGTCATCCTCGAAGGAAGAATCGTATTTCGAAGCGGGCTTCTCCGGACGGGACGGCTTTACAGGCTTGCCGTCTTCATCATGTCCGAAATTCATGCTCGCGTAATAATTCTTCTTGGCTTCCTTGAAGTCCTCTTCGTCCTCTCCGTCGATTCGCTCCATAGCGGGACGGCGCTTGCTGTAACGCTCCATCTCCTCTTCGAGTTTCTTCTCCTGAATGCGCTGGAAGATTGTGTAAACGATGATCAGAGCAATGACGATCAGGCAGACCACAAGGATCGGGATCCATTTGCGGTTCTTGGGAGCGGAAACAACCTCGTCCACGTTCGGAGGCGAAGTGGGAGTCGGTGTGCTTACACCCGGAATCGGAGAAATCTGCTCATCCGGTACATCCGTAGGAAGAACGGGAACCTCCGTAGGAGTGGGCTCCGGCGTAGGCGTCGGCGTAAACAGAATCTGCGTATTCTCACGCGTTACACGAGGCTTGTAGATGTAACCCTCAATCTCCTTATCCTTAAACACCGCAGTGATGTGGTACCAGGGATCGAGATCCACGTCCTTGGTTTCACCCCATACGAAAACTTCGGTGTTCTTGGTAAGCGTAACAACCGTTCCGTCGTCTAATGTTACCTTCGGGAAAGCTTTCGTTCCCGGACCGGCATACACGGTAGCGGAATCGCTGTTGATATATCCTCTGTAGTATCCGTTCAGATACTGCTCTTTATTCACATAATCCTGAATCGGCGTAGGCGTCGGGGTGGGCGTCTTCACCGTGTCATCGGCTGCTCCGGCCTTTCCTGCGGGAAGCATGCAGCATAGCACAAGCATGGCCACAGCCAAACCCTTGAGAATCGGTGCAATCGTTCTCTTCATCTGTTCATTTCTCCTTTCAAAATCGGTAACGGTATGTATCGTTACAAATTTTACATCTTATCCGGTGCTTCGAAACCGAGCATCGAAATACAGTCATTCAAAATTCCGAGAGTCGTTTTAATCAGAACAATCCATTCCGCCTTCTTCGTCTCATCCGGCTCCGTCACGATCTTGTTGGCGTGATAGAATCCGTTGAACGCGTCAGCCAGACCGTAGATGTACTGGCAGATCCGCATCGGGGCAAGCTCCGAAACCGCTTTCTCCACGCTGTCACTGTACCGTGCAAGCGTCAGCAGCAGTTCGTTCTCTTCCGGTCCGATTTCTCTTACGGAAGGCTTCTTCGCTTCGGCCGCGTCGCCGAGCTTCGCTAAGATAGACTTGATCCGGACCATCGTGTAAAGGATGTACGGCCCGGTGTTGCCTTCAAACGAAGTGAACCGCTCGATATCGAAGATGTAGTCCTTGGTGGACTGGTTACTGAGGTCTCCGTATTTGAGAGCCGCAAGTCCTACCTGCGTTGCAATCCTTTCCTTCTCCTCGTCGCTCATGTCGCGGTCGGCCATCTTCGAGCGGACCTCATCCACAATCTGATCAACGAGCATCAGAAGCCGCATTACGCCGCCGTCCCTTGTCTTGAACGGCTTTCCGTCCTTGCCGGTCATCGTTCCGAAACCGATATGCACAAGCTCGGTCTCGGGCTTTACGATCTTCGTCTTCTTCGCGCAGCGGAAAATCTGCTCGAAGTAAAGCGACTGCCGCTTATCCACGATGTAGATGATCCGATCGGGATTGTACTTCGTCATACGCTCCACGATCGTCGCAAGATCGGTCGTGTTGTAAAGCGTCGCACCGTCCGACTTGAGAATCATGCACGGAGGCATCTCTTTCGTATCGGTATCTTCCTTGACATCCACAACGAGAGCGCCTTCACTGATGTGCGCGTAGCCGCCGTCCTTCATGCCTTTGATCATGTCCGGAATGTACTTCTGCGCGTCGCTCTCCTTGCCCCAGACGTCAAATACGGTACCGAGGCTGTCGTAACTCTTCTTAAGGTCCTCCATGGAAACCCGCATAATGTGTTCCCAAAGAGCCATATAACCTCTGCGTCCCTGCTGCAATTCAAGAATCGCCTTGCGGGACTCTTCGCGGTAGTCGTCATGCTCCTTCGACCACTTGCTCGCGTACGGATAAATCTCTTCCAGTTCGGAAACGGTGAACGGCGCTTCCTTCGGATACTCGCCCGTGTAGTCCGGGTCGAAATACGGAAGATCCGGCTGTCTCACCTTAAGCTCGGTAATGATCAGTCCGATTGGGGTTCCCCAGTCGCCGAGATGGGCATCACCGATCACCTCATGACCGGCATAGCGGAGAATCCGCTTCACCGACTCGCCGATAACCGCCGGACGCATATGTCCGACATGCAGGGGNNAGGGGCTTCGCCACATTGGCTCCGCCGTAGTCGATCACGACCGTCTGCTTCTCCTGCGCCTCCTCAAATCCGAACTTCGGCGCGTCCTTCATCGAAAAAACATATTCCGAAAGGAACTTCTCCGATACGGAAACATTGATAAATCCGGGAGCAACCGCTTCGCAGAGCGAGAACATTTCGTCGCCCGCAAGCTTCGCCACAACCTCGTTCGCAATCATGATCGGCGCCTTATGATACTGCTTGGCGGCACCCATCGCGCCGTTACACTGATACTGGCAGAGGTCCGGACGGTTGGAAACCGTTACCGCCCCGTATCTCTCCTCGTATCCGGCAGCCGAAAAGGCGGCGCTCATGCGATCCGCGATTAAGGAAATAATCTTCTTCATAAAACTCCTGTTCTCCGGGAATGCCGCGAAAGCACTCACTGAAATAGGCTTCCTCCCCATTGAAACCCAATTTATATTATCATAAAGAGCGAAAAATGTAAAGAAACCGCGCGAAATTTCTGCGAAAGCACAGTTTTTTCACATTTTCCCTTGCATATTTACAAAAATCGTGTATCTTTAGATAATAGCAAAATAGATTTTAAATCCGACCAAGGAGTCCGAACTTTATGATTAAAGTTGTGAAATTCGGCGGCAGCTCTCTCGCGAACGCCGAGCAGTTTAAGAAAGTAAAAGACATTATCAAGTCCGATTCGTCCCGCCGTTTCGTGGTTCCGTCCGCTCCCGGCAAGCGCTTCAGCGCGGACACAAAGGTCACCGACATGCTCTATGCATGCTACAAACTGGCCGAGGAGGATTCGGATTTTGACGACACCCTCAAGGCGATTCACGACCGTTATCAGGAAATCATCGACGGCCTTTCCTTAAAGGCTTCCCTCGACGATGCTTTTGAGACGATCAAGAAGGATTTCAAGGCCCATGCAGGGCGTGAATACGCCGCTTCCCGCGGGGAATACCTGAACGGTATGCTGATGGCGGAATACCTCGGTTTTCCATTCCTCGATTCCGCGGAATTCATCTTCTTCAACGAAGACGGTACATTTGACGCAGAGAAAACCAACGCAACGCTTTCGAAGAAGCTTGCCGGTATGCAGAATGCCGTAATTCCGGGCTTCTACGGCTCGCTTCCGAACGGACGCGTTAAGACGTTCTCCCGCGGCGGTTCCGACATTACCGGTTCCATCGTCGCAAGAGCCGTGCAGGCGAACCTTTACGAGAACTGGACCGACGTGTCCGGCTGTCTCGTAACGGATCCCCGCATCGTAGAGAATCCGAAGGTGATCGACGTCATCACCTACCGCGAGCTTAGAGAGCTTGCTTACATGGGATTTAACGTACTTCACGAGGATGCCATCTTCCCGGTTCGTACCGCCGGCATCCCGATCAACATCCGTAACACCAACTCGCCTAAAGATCCGGGCACGCTGATTGTCGAGAACACCTCCCGCAAGCCGGGCTTCACGATTACCGGTGTTGCAGGTAAGAAGGGCTTTACCGCGATCAACGTCGAGAAGGACATGATGAACGCCGAGATCGGTTTCGGCCGCCGTCTGCTGCAGGCTTTTGAGGATAACGGCATCAGCTTCGAGCATATGCCGTCCGGAATCGACACCATGACCGTCGTGGTACACCAGACCGAGTTCGAGGCGAAGGAGCAGACCGTTCTCGCCGAGATTCACAAACTCTGCAATCCCGACTCGATTGATATCTCCACCGACATCGCTCTGATCGCGGTCGTAGGCCGCGGAATGAAGTCTAACCGCGGTGTCGCTGCCCGTATCTTCAGCGCTCTCGACCGTGCTTCCATCAACATCCGCATGATCGACCAGGGTTCCAGCGAGCTGAACATCATCATCGGCGTTTCCAACACCGATTTCGAAGATGCGATCAATGTGATCTATCACGCATTTGTACAGTAAAGGAGAAAGAATATGGCACAGAATCCTATCGTAACATTTGTCATGGATGACGGCGCAGTCATGAAGGCGGAGCTTTATCCGGACGTAGCGCCCAACACGGTCAACAATTTCATCTCCCTCGTTAAAAAGGGATTTTATAACGGACTCACCTTCCATCGCGTGATTCCGGGTTTCATGATTCAGGGCGGCTGCCCGAACGGAAACGGCATGGGCGATCCGGGCTACAGCATCCGCGGCGAGTTCACCCACAACGGTTTCAAAAACGACCTCAAGCATGACGCCGGCGTTCTTTCGATGGCACGCGCCATGAACCCGAACTCTGCGGGCTCCCAGTTCTTCGTAATGCATAAGAAAGCCCCTCACCTGGACGGTGAGTACGCCGCTTTCGGAAAGCTCACGGAAGGCCTTGATGTCGTTGACGCAATTGCCAATGTACGCCGCAACTGGAACGACAAGCCGATTACTCCCGTCATCATGAAGGAAGTTACGGTCGAGACGTTCGGCGTCGATTATCCCGAGCCGGAGACCATGTAATGAAAATACTCGGTATTACAGCCGAATACAATCCGTTTCATAACGGTCACGCATATCACATCCGGGAAGCGAAAGCACGTACCGGATGTGATTCTGTTATTGCGCTCATGAGCGGCGATTTTGTGCAGCGCGGCACCCCTGCCATCGTGAGCAAATACGTCCGCGCCGAAGCCGCGCTTCGCTGCGGTGCCGACATCGTCATCGAACTGCCGGTATACAGCGCAACCGCCAGCGCCGAAGGGTTTGCGGAGGGCGCAATCCGTGCTTTTTCGGATCTCGGCGTTGATGCGATTTCGTACGGAATCGAGTGTAACGACACCAATAACGTTGGTTCGCAGGTTGCTGATGCCGCTGATGGCGAAGCACGTCTGTCAGAGACTGCTGCCGCTATCCGTAAGGCCGCTGCTTTCTTCGTGGAAGAAAGTGAGGAATACCGCGTGCTTCTGAAGGAAGGTCTTGCTTCCGGAAAGTCATACCCCGCAGCGCGCCAGGACGCCTACCGCGCTGTCTGCGGCGAATCTCCCGCTTTTCTTTCCACCCCGAATAACATTCTTGCAATCGAATACGAAAAAGCAAAACTCCGCCTCGGAACAGCCTTTGAAAGCGTTCCGGTGGCACGCATCGGAAATGGTTATCATGACACTGAAACAAGCGAGTATGCTTCAGCGACCGCCATTCGGAAGATGGTGGAGGAAAGACAGCCCGCAGGAAAAAGTCAGTGCTCAGAAACAGGCGTTGATGGTCCCGATTCTCTTGCCGTCACATTTCCCGCTGTGCTTAGCGATTTGTACGTTGAAGCATTCCGTTATCCGGTCTTTCCGGACGATTTGAGCAGCGCTCTCTTCTCTGCGCTTCACGGGCGCACCTGGGAGGAACTCGCGCTATATTCCGATATTTCCGAAGATACTGCCAAGCGTCTTGCGGAAGTTGCAAAGCATCCTTTCACGTGGACTTCCCTCACGGAAGCTCTGCATGAGCGATCGCACACACAGTCACACGTAAATCGTGCGCTCTGCCACATTCTGCTTGGCATCACAAAAGAAGCCGAGAACCGTTANNCCCGGCGCATACTCCGTATCTTCACGTTCTCGGCATCCGAAAAGGCGCCGAGGCGCTTCTCGGAAGCCTTGCTTCCGCATCTCCCGCTCCGCTTCTTGTGCGGCTTACGAAAGACATGCGGGCGCTTCCGGATGAGGCACGAGGGCTCTTTGAGACCGAATTGAATGCAACAGCCCTCCATAGCCACATCCTCTATGGCAAAGGCGCCGCCACTACGGAAGAGCGACTCAGAAAGTTTCTGGTAGTGTAAAAGGGTCGTGGCCCACCGGAGACGGAAATCTGTCCCTAGGCACGCCGAAGTTCACGGAGCCACTACTCGCTATATAGCAACATCGGCCCCCCTGGAACGGTAATTCGCC
>DBWJ01000047.1:0-7728 GCA_002308955.1 Lachnoclostridium sp. UBA1241
TCCGATATCCGTCTTGCCATGACCGGTAACATCCGTAAGTACTTCGCAGAGCATCCGGATCATTTCGATCCCCGCCAGTACCTGAAGCCCGCTCGTCAGGCCGTTAAGGACATGGTTGCTCATAAGATTAAGTACGTTCTCGGTTCCGATAATAAGATCTGAGCGATAAGCGAGAGCTGACGCGCTAGCCTGAAAGGCATTATATGAACAGGAAAGGCTCCTGAAAACTTCATGTTTTCAAGGAGCCTTTTATGTTCATGTAATATGCAGACGCAGTCCGCGCGCGTCAGCCGAGCGAACGGACACCGAGCGGGCTTTGCACGCGAGGGGAGCGAATCGCACACCCACCCCTGCCCGAAAAATTCCCGCTTGACTTCGGGGTGCGGGTGTGATATTGTTAGTTCACCGATTCGGAAGGCGCAAATTCCGACGGGTTTCAACCGGTGTTTCGTGACACTTCTGAGAGCGACGCCGGTCGCATTTCTTCGGTCATATCGACCGGAACTACCCACATACGAATGCACTTTGACAATTGATTTTTTCTGTTGTTTTTTGTTTTGATTACCGTAATTCTGCCTTTATGCAGGTACGGTTGAGAGGTATTATCATGAAACAAACTAGAATACGATATGTGTCTGTTCTGCTGGTTGTTACGCTGCTGACGGGCGCCTTGTTTGCGTACTCCAGGTGGGGCATAGCGCTGGCGGCAGACGATGACGGTGTGTTCACGGCGGACGACTTCGGGCGCGCGTACGCGAAGGCTCTGCTGTCACAGGTCGGAAGAGGCTACATGAGCGGACAGGGCTACCACGTGGAGACCGGGGGCACTCCGGAGCAACCCGCTAGGATTATCGACGAGGCCTTTGACTGCTACGGATATGTGCTGTCGGTTCTGATGGCGATGGGCTACGATTACTTCGTCGATTCATCCGGCCGCCAATATGCGTTAAATGTGACGATCGGCGCCGGAGCAATCGACGGCGTGAACGGAATCATCTATAACCATAAAACCGGGGACCGGGTGACGCTTCATCATAAGACCGATTCGAAGTATAATGTCACATTTACCGTAGGAGCGGTTGTCGATATGACGACTGAGACGGAGGTGAAGACGGGGACGCTGGTGTTCTTCCTTACGAACAGCGCGAACAACCGCATGAGCGTCGGGAGCTTTACGGAGCACGAAGTGAGGGACCTGGGGCACGCGGCAGCGGCGCTGTTTGCGATGGAGAAGACGGACGGCATCACGCCCGAGAATTATAAGGCGACCGAGAACGCGCCGGGAGGGTACGAGCAGCTTCTTGCCGCGCTTGAAACCTCGTGGAACCGCGCGCGGGAGCAGATTGCGCTTCGTTTCGGCGAGAGCTATGCGCGGAAGGTGGACGGCGGAAGCGTCCGAAGTCTTAATCAGTACGGCTACTACACGCCGTATCTGTGGGATTCGCGCGGGCGCGGGTACCGGTTTGCCAACTCGGCGGACTACAAGAGGGGATTTACCGACGGACACGCGTTTACGCATTTTACGACGCCGTATGACCGCATCTGGTCGGCGGAGTGTCTGAATCCGGAGCTCGGTGTGATCGTCAGCAACAACCCTTATGGGAAGTCAGCCGGCAACACCCTTGCGGTGATGCTTGTACCGACGGATCTTAAGGGAAGCCTCGTCATCAACAAGGCGACCGACGCGCCGGCGGAAACGGCGCAGACCTACTGGTTTTACATCCGCGGACCGCGGTATGAGCGGTGGGTTCCGGTTACTGTGCGCGCAGGAGCAACAAGCGAAAGCGTAACGGTGAGCGGGCTTCTTGTCGGTGAGTACAGCGTGACGGAGGTCGCGGGCGAGGGGAGCACGCAGTCGGTTACAACGACGGGCGGCGTTCCTTATCTCGCAAGCGGCGAGGGGAAAGTTACGGTCCCGGCGGACGCTGCCGGGAGCATTACCGTAACCAACCGGATCACGAAGGTCCGGATTCGAAAGAGCGCAAAGTAAAAGGCGCGAAATGGCACGAAATAAACGAAAGAGCGCAAAGTTAAGGCGCAAAATGAGATAGGAGAAAGGATAGTTACTATGAAAGGGAAATATAAAATATTCAAAGGCGCGGGACTCGCGCTGACGGGGTTACTGATTGTCTGCTTCGCTTTGTCATTTGCTTACGCGGCAGGAGACGCGAAGGGAGACCCATCGGGGGAGTATGATAAGAATTACCGCGTGACGACGGTCAAGAGCGTACGGAGCGGCGACGCGGTCGTCGGAGCGGTGTTACAGATTGTTGATAAGAACGGGACGGTCATCGAGGAGTGGACGAGCGGTGCCGGTGAGCACTCGCTGAACGCCCGCCTGATCGCGGGAGCAACGTACACGCTTCGCGAGAAGAGTGTGCCGGCCGGGTATGTGAAGGCGGCAGACGTCACATTTACCGTCAGTAAGGACGGAAGCGTTGACGCGGTCGACATGAAGGATGACTGGACGAAGGTTACGGTTCTCAAGTATTCCAATGCGACGCACACGCTTGTCGCGGGAGCGGTTTTACAGATTATCGACGCCGATAACGGCGCGGTCGTTTACGAGTGGACGACCGACGGAACCGGCACGCGGTTTGAAGGCTTTCTGACCGCCGGGAAGAAGTACATTCTTCGTGAGAAGGCGGCTCCGGCCGGGTACACGGTGGCGGCGGATGTCGCATTTACCGTTTCGGCTTCCGGGGCGGAGGACACCGTTACGATGTACAACGATTACACGAAGGTGACGATCCGGAAGGTGGCAAAGTAGTGAAAGGCGGGGATTTGCATGAAAAAGAGACATCTGATTCCGCTTCTGTGCCTTGCCGTCGGGGTGACGGTCGCCGGGGGCGCGCATGCCGCGAAGCGGATCGACCGGATCCGGAAGGAGACGTCCGCGCGGATCGGCGTGTATAAGGCCGGGGAAGGCATCGCGGGCTCGACGCTTCAGGTAATCGACGAGAATGGTGTGGTTGTCACGGAGTGGAAAAGCACCGGGAAGGAGCACGTCATCAACGCGAAGCTGATTGCCGGAGCGACCTACCGGCTTCATGAGGTGAGGCCGCCGGACGGGTATCTTTTGGAGGAAGATATCACATTTACCGTGAATCCGGACGGCAGCGTGAACGAGATCGTGATGGCGGACCCGCCGACGACAGCCGAGATTTCGAAGCTGGATGCCAAGACGAAGGACTTCGTGTATCAGGCGGTGCTGCAGGTCAAAGACAGCAGGGGCTATGTGCTCGACGAGTGGGAGAGCGGCGGTGAGCCGCACCGGATCCGGGGAGCGCTGGCAGCAGGCGAGACGTACACCGTGCATGAGGTGAGCGCGCCGCCCGGATATAAGAAGGCCGAGGACATGACCTTCACGATGCCCGACACGGAAGAGCCGTACGCCGTCGCGTTTTACAACGTAAAGGACGACGCGGATTCGCCGCCGACGCCGACGACCGGAGACAAGATGAAAGTCTTCGCATTTATCGGAATCGGAAGCGCAGCGCTGCTTGCAATGGGAGTGTTTACGGTTGCCAGAAGACGGGTGAAAGAGCGGTAAATGCGACACCGCACGGCTCAAGGCAGGTGAAGAGCGCCCGGGAATGTTTCGAGGGGATGCATAGAGAGTTCACCGAGAGGGCTATGGACAGAAGAAAAAGTAAGCAAAGAAAGGGCCGTCGCCAAGCGATGGCTCTTTCTTTTCGCCCTGCCCTCTTTGGTGGCTTGTGCTCATTTTTATGCCTTCCTTTTTGGGATTGCCTACTCAAACTTTAATCTCGCTTTTTCCGTAGGAACAAAAAGGGCGGAATTGCCTACGGGAAACGGATTTAAGATGTTTCGTGGGCTGCGTTTGCTTTTCATTTGCCTACGAATGATTTCATTGAACGAGTTTCGTTGGTAAATGACAGAGCCACATGCATACGAAATATCGGGTATGAGCAAAACGGTAGGCGTGGGCTGTTTTTCCGGGCGCACAAACCAAACGACCGGCCCTGAAGCCAAAACAATGGCTTTCTTGAAAAGCGGGCCGGCATATGATATACTATGCGCAGTATATGCAGTGCCGGCCCGATGGGCCGGGACGTGGCGGAGGAGAGACATGAAACGTTTTGTGGCGATTGTAAGTTTAATGCTGCTCGGGCTTCTTCTGGTCGCCTGCGGGAAGGATAAGATGACCGTGGAGGGCGAGAACGACAAGGGGCTCGGTTATTATGACTCCGGCGATTATGAGACGGCGCGGGAGTATTTTGAGCGCGCGCTGTCGCTTGAGCCGCGCAACAAGGAAGTGCTTAACAACTACGGCATGGCGCTGATTCAGCTGAAGGAGAACGACCTGGCGCTGGAGCAGTTTGACGCGGTTATCAATGAGAATGCGACCTCGCGGAAGGGGCAGAAGCTGAACAAGTTCGCCTACCGCGGCAAAGGCATCGCCTATATGCAGAAGCTTGAATTTCAGAACGCGCTCGACTGCTTCGTAGCGGCGCTTGCCATCAGCGCGGATTCCGACTGGAACGTGGATATCATGTATTATAAGGCCAACGCGCAGGAGTGCCTCGGCGACACCGATACCGCCATCGAGACCTACGGCATGGTTTTGGAGATGGATCCGGGCAACGTGCTTGCGCTTCTTGCCCGCGGCAATCTATACCGCGAGAAGGCGGACTACTCACGGGCCATCACGGACTATGAGGCCGTGCTTTCGAAGGACAAGGACAACTACCACGCCTACATCGGACTCTACACGAGCTACCGCGACGAGGGCGAGGAGGAGAAGGCGGTGAAGGCGCTCGACAGCGCAAGCCGTCTGAAGATTGACAACAACGAAGACAAGTATCTGCTCGGGCAGGTGCATTTCTACCAGGGCAATTTCACCTCGGCGAAGATCGAGATGCAGAACGCCGTGGAGAACGGTTTCTCCGAGGCCAACTTCTTCCTTGCGGAGATTGCGATGGCGGAGGAGCAGTACGAGCAGGCAATTGAATACTATGACATTTACCGCGCAAGCATCATCACCACATCGCCCACCGTGTGCAACCAGGAGGCGGTGTGCTACCTCGCGCTGTTCGACTACGACAACGCGCAGGAGATGATTAACCTCGGGCTTTCCTTCGGGGCTTCGGCGGCGCGCCAGCAGCTCCTTCGGAACCAGATTGCCGTCTACGAGGGGCGCTACGATTTCCAGGCGGCCTACGACGCCTTCCAGACGTACATCGTGGAGTATCCTTACGACGACGAGGCCATCGAGGAGTACAAATTCGTTAAGAAGAGATTAGGATATGATTGAGAATACAGAGAAGAAAGAACGGGTGATTCTTGTCGCCGTAGCGGGTAACACCGCGGCAAATGACATCGGGACGGTACAGGAATCCCTCGCGGAGCTTTCCGAGCTCGTGAAGACCGCCGGCGCGGAGACCGTCGGGCAGGTGATCCAGAACCGGGAAGCCGTGCATGCCGGCACGTACATCGGCAAAGGAAAAATCGATGAAGTGGCGGAGCTCCTTAGGGAGACCGGAGCGGACGGAATTCTTACCGACGACGAGCTGAGCCCCGCGCAGATGAAGAACCTCGAGGACGCGCTCGGATGCAAGGTCATGGACCGCACCATGCTGATCCTCGATATTTTTGCGAAACACGCTTCCACCAAGGAAGGAACCATACAGGTCGAGCTGGCGCAGTTAAAGTACCGCGCCACCAGGCTGATCGGCGCCGGAACGGCAATGTCGAGGCTCGGCGGCGGAATCGGAACGAGAGGTCCCGGCGAGAAGAAGCTCGAGGTGGACCGACGGTTGATCCGTAACCGCATCAGCCAGCTGAACCGGGAACTGAAGGAAGTGCAGCAGAACCGCGAGACGCAGCGCGCAAGGCGCGAACGCTCGGCGGTACCGGTTGTGGCAATCGTCGGCTACACGAACGCCGGCAAGTCAACGCTTTTAAACCGGCTCACCGGAGCAGGCGTGCTTTCGGAGGACAAGCTGTTCGCAACGCTTGACCCGACGACAAGAGCATACCGCACGGCCGACGGGCAGGAGATTCTGTTCACGGACACCGTCGGATTTATCCGTAAGCTTCCGCACCATCTCGTGGACGCTTTCCGTTCCACTCTTGAGGAGGCCAAGTACGCGGACCTCGTGCTGCATGTGGTGGACGCGTCCGGGGAAGCCCCTGATACGCAGATGGCGGTCGTCTATGAGACGCTTGGGAACCTCGGCGTTACCGATAAGCCGATTGTGACGGCACTCAATAAACAGGACCTTTGTGCAGGACGCATTCTTAAGGATCTCAGGGCCGACCGCGTCGTAAAGATTTCCGCGAAGACCGGCGAAGGCGTTCCGGAACTGGTGGACACAATCTGTGAAATCCTTCGCGAGCAGAAGATATACATCGAGAAGGTTATCCCCTATTCGGAAGCCGGCAAGGTGGCCGACATCCGCAAGTACGGCGAGCTGATCAGTGAGGAATACGCCGCCGAAGGAATCTTGGTTAAGGCCTACCTTCCGAAAGATTTTCCGGGCACAATTTAACCACGAGAAGAACTTTTTTACCTCAGAAAACAGAAGGTAAATGACCGGTTACATCTCCCGAAACCATAGAAAAATATGGCTTCGGGAGATTTTTTTGTGCTCGGGCGGAAATTTTGTTTACGCAATTCAAACCACAAGATGTAGTATTTTACGCCAAAAAAAGTCAATAGATTTAGTTGACAACCCTATCCCGCTGTGCTATCATTAAGACAATCGCTTCCGTTCCCGGAAGCACCTTCAGTATTGTCAAAATCAGTATTGTCGAAAGGAGTATGGGAATGATTCAAGTAGCAAAACGTGATGGGGAATTACGGGATTTTGATCTTCAGAAGATTTGTGCCGCGATCGAGAAGGCATTCAAGGCGACGCAGAAGGAGTACACCGATGATATCATCAACCTTCTGGCCCTGCGTGTCACTTCCGAGTTTCAGAGCAAGGTAAAGGATGGCGTTGTAGAGGTGGAGGATATCCAGGACTGCGTTGAGCACGTTCTCGAGTCCACCGGTTACACCGACGTAGCGAAGGCATACATCCTGTACCGTAAGAACCGCGAGAAGATGCGGAACATGAAGTCGACGATCCTTGACTACAAGGAGATCGTCAACAGCTACGTTCACGAGGAAGACTGGCGCGTTAAGGAAAATGCGACGGTTACCTATTCCGTGGGCGGTCTGATCCTGCACAATTCCGGCGCCATTACCGCTAACTACTGGCTCAGCGAGGTTTATGACCCCGAGATTGCCAATGCCCATAAGAACGCGGACATCCACATCCATGACCTTTCCATGCTGACCGGTTACTGCGCAGGCTGGTCCCTGAAGCAGCTGATCAAGGAAGGCCTCGGCGGTATCCGCGGCAAGATGACCTCTTCCCCGGCAAGACACCTTTCCACCCTTGTTAACCAGATGGTTAACTTCCTCGGCATTATGCAGAACGAGTGGGCGGGCGCACAGGCATTTTCCTCCTTTGACACCTATCTTGCCCCGTTTGTAAAGGTTGACGACCTCAGCTATAAAGAAGTTAAGCAGTGCATCCAGAGCTTCGTATACGGCGTGAATACGCCGAGCCGCTGGGGCACCCAGGCTCCTTTCTCTAACATTACCCTCGACTGGACGGTTCCGGCCGACATGGCCGAGCTTCCCTGCCTGATCGGCGGCGAGGAGATGGATTTCTGCTACAAGGATTGTAAGCGCGAGATGGATATGGTCAACAA
>DBWJ01000047.1:7866-30793 GCA_002308955.1 Lachnoclostridium sp. UBA1241
AACTACATCAACAGCGACATGCAGCCCAGCGACGTTCGTTCCATGTGCTGCCGTCTCCGTCTTGATCTCCGTGAGCTTCGTAAGAAGACCGGCGGTTTCTTCGGTTCCGGCGAGAGCACCGGAAGTATCGGCGTTGTAACCATCAATATGCCGCGTATCGCTTATCTTGCAAGCGATGAAGCCGATTTCATGAAGCGTCTCGACCATATGATGGATGTTGCGGCCCGTTCCCTTAAGGTTAAGCGAACCGTTATCACGAAGCTTCTGAACGAGGGTCTGTATCCGTATACCATGCGGTATCTCGGAACGTTTGAAAACCATTTCTCGACCATCGGCCTTGTCGGCATGAACGAGGCAGGCCTCAACGCGAAGTGGATCGGCAAGGACATGACCACGAAGGAATGTCAGGACTTCTCCGTACGCGTGCTGAATCATATGAGAGAGCGCCTCTCCGATTACCAGGAGATGTACGGCGACCTCTACAACCTTGAGGCAACTCCCGCCGAGTCCACCAGCTACCGTCTTGCAAAGCATGACAAGAAGCATTATCCGGACATCATCACCGCAGGCAAGGACGGCGAGACCCCTTACTACACCAACAGTTCTCACCTTCCGGTCGGATACACCGCGGACGTATTTGACGCTCTGGATATTCAGGACCGTCTGCAGACGCTGTACACCTCCGGTACCGTATTCCACTGCTTCCTCGGCGAGAAACTGCCCGACTGGCAGGCAGCCGCGAAGCTTGTACGGACCATCGCCGAGAACTATCAGCTGCCTTACTACACGATGTCCCCGACGTACTCCATCTGCCAGACACACGGTTATATCACCGGTGAAGTGGACAAGTGTCCGGAGTGCGGCGCGCCGACCGAGATTTACAGCCGTATTACCGGTTACTACCGTGCGGTTCAGAACTGGAACCCTGGCAAGCAGCAGGAGTTCAAGGAGCGTCTTGAGTACGTGATCGACACCGACAACCTGAACCGCGGCATCGAGGCGGAAGCTGCTCCCAAGCAGGAAGAGCCCGAGATCGTTCCCGAGGTACCGGTAGTGAACGAGAACGGCGAGCTGCTTCTGTTCACGACGAAGACCTGCCCGAACTGCAAGCTTGCAAAGGAATTCCTTGCCGGCATGGATTACCGTGTAATCGACGCCGAGGAAAATGCGAAACTTACAATGAAGTATGGTGTAATGCAGGCTCCGACGCTGGTTGTTCTGAAGGGTGAGAATGTAGAAAAGTATACAAACGCTTCCAACATCCGCCGCTTTGTCAGCGAGAATCGTTAGAACCCGTCACGAAACAAGGGGCCGTTCGAAAGGATGGCCCCTTTTCTGAAATTATATGGCATTTGCCGGAATAGCGAATGTAAGGAGAAGGACTATGAGTTACGCAGATGATGTTTTTATCCGTATGTGTAAGGATGTTTTGGAGAACGGCACAAGTACGGAAGGCGAAGCGGTCCGCCCCCACTGGGAGGACGGCACCTCGGCCTATACGATTAAAAAGTTCGGTGTAGTAAACCGCTACGACTTAAGTAAGGAGTTCCCGGCGCAGACGCTTCGAAAGACTCCGATCAAGTCCGCGACCGACGAGCTTCTGTGGATCTGGCAGAAGAAGAGCAACAACGTGCATGACTTCGGGCAGCACATCTGGGATTCCTGGGCGGACGAGACCGGTTCCATCGGCAAAGCCTACGGCTACCAGATGAGCGTGAAGCACCAATACAAGGAAGGCATGTTCGATCAGGTGGACCGCGTGCTCTACGACCTGAAGCACACGCCTTACAGCCGCCGCATTCTGACGAACATCTACGTGCATCAGGATCTGCATGAGATGAATCTGTATCCCTGCGCGTACAGTATGACATTTAACGTAACGAAACCGAAGGACGGTGACAAGCTGGTGCTCAACACGATCCTGAACCAGCGCTCGCAGGACATCCTCGCGGCCAATGCCTGGAATGTGTGCCAGTACGCGGTGCTCACCCATATGATTGCACAGGTATGTGATATGCAGGTCGGCGAGTTCGTGCATGTCATCGCCGATGCGCACATCTATGACCGCCACGTTCCGATCGTTAAGGAACTGATCGCGAGGCCCACATATCCGGCGCCTAAGTTCTGGCTGAATCCCGAGATTAAGGACTTCTACGACTTCACAAAGGATGATGTTGCGTTGACTGACTATCAATACGGCGAGCCAATCGGTAGGATTCCGGTAGCAATCTAGGCGGGGAAACCATATTTTACTATGTGATACAGCTGTAGAATAAAGGAAAATGACATGAGAATTGCAATCACCGACGATTTACAGGAGGATCGCAGCAAGCTTGAGGCGATGCTTAAAAAGGGCTTTGACGAGATGGGATACCGGGCGGAATGCATCGATTGCTACGAGAGCGGAGAGAAGCTTCTCGAGGCGTTCGAGCCGAACCGGTATGACATTCTCTTTCTGGACATTTACATGGACGGAATGACCGGCATCGATACCGCCAGGGAAATCCGGCAGAAGGACGAGAACGTGAGCCTTGTGTTCATCACCTCCAGCAACGATTTCGCGATGGAGAGCTATCGCGTGAAGGCCGACTACTATCTGCTCAAGCCGTATTCCTATACGGATGTGAAGCAGATGCTGCAGGAAATCGAACCGGATGATATCGAAGAGGGGCGTGTGCTCGTGCTTCCCGACGACAGCGAATGCATCATGCGGGATATCGTGTACACGGAGTACACCAACCATAAGGTGACGATTCATTTCCGGGACGGACATGAACACTCGCTGTGGACCTCACAGACCGAGATGGAGCAGCTGCTCTGTTCGCGTGAGAATTTTGCGACAAGCACGAAGGGAATTATCATCAATCTGGAACAGATTGCCGTCATCGGCGAGAACGACGTGAAGATGCAGAACGGCGCACTTGTACCGGTCAGCCGCGCGCGCCGTACGGAGCTTAAGCAGGCGCATGCGGAATGCATATTCCGAAATCTCCGAAAGGCAGGCAGACATTAATGCGTTATACGGCTTTTGAGTATATTCTGTACAATTCTCTCCGAAGCGGCGCGATTATTGCTCTGGCGTTTGGGATTCTTCGGAAGAAATCGCGGTTCTCGCAGGAATTGACTGCCGTTCTCTTTGTACTGATGACCGGCGTCTGGGTCGCGTCTTCGGCAGTCGGACTGTACTTTCTGCACCGCTATAATATCGGAGCGACGATCGAAGTGCTGCAGAGTATCATGCTCCTTGTATTCATGTGTATCGCAATCAAGGATAATCTCGGCAAGCTGATGTTCATCTTCTTTATGCTTTATACCGTCGGAGGACTGGTTTCCATCGCCGGCAAATTCATCGAGATCCAGATCTGGCCCGTGCAGGCATATTATGCATATAGCTGGACAGCAACCATAGGACTTCTGCTTTCGATTCTTTTGATTCTGCTTCCGTTCGGCCTCGCAATCTACTACGACGCCTGTGCCATCATGGGTAAAGAAGGAGAGAGCGCCGTGTGGCGGTACTGCTGGCTGATCCCGGCAACCTTCTACCTCTTCTGGCTTCAGGGCATGTACGGCAAAGACGAAACGGCGATGCAGGTTTCCGAGAAACTCTCCAATATCCTGTACATGCTGGCAATCAATGCGTCGGCCTATCTGATCTATCACATGGTCATGCGCATGATTATCGACCATAACCATCTGCTGCAGGCCCGCGCGGAGAACCAGGCGCTTACCGTGCAGGTTACGCAGTTCAAGGATCTCCGCGAACGTATTGAGGACGCGAGGCGGACGAGACATGATCTCCGCCATCATGTGGCGGTTTTGCAGAACATCGCCGAGAGCGGAGATAAGGAAGCGCTCCTTAAGTATATCGACGAGTTCCGGAAAGGCCATCGTCTGGACGAGCCGATTGTCTATTGTGAGAATGCAACCGCGAGTACGGTCCTTTCCTACTTCGCGCATATGGCGGCCGATGAGAATATTGTCTGCGATTTCCGGTTCAATATGCCGGCGGAGGTAGGAATTGACAAGAGCGACCTGGCCGTTATGCTCGGGAATCTTCTTGAGAATGCGGTACAGGCATGCAAGAGGCAGACTTTCGGCGCAAGGCGTATAAAATTGCGCGGAGGATTGCAGGAAGGCGGAATGATAGCGTTCATTATCGACAATACTACAGATGTAGAACCAAAGCTCGGTGAGACCGGATTGCTCCGCTCGACCAAGCATGAAGGATACGGAATCGGTACGGATTCCGTACGGTCCATTGCGGAACGGTACGGCGGTATGGCGGAGTACAATTACGAGCCCGGAATGTTCCATGCCTCGGTAATGCTATATCCTACTGAAGTAGAAAATTCAAATGTTTAAGATGCCTGATGGATGTACGGAGGCGGTTCCGAAGACGGAATCGCCTCATTTTTTGTGCATAAAAACTCAAAAATGCCCCGATTTTACTCAAACGGTAGTTTTTTTACTCATACTGCACTTCAAAAACCCCCTTGCCCTGGGCTACAATGACAGTGTTTGAGGAAAACTTTGTCATTTTGCGGGATTCATCCTCCCGTGGGTAGCAAGGGAATTTGAAATGGAGGTACTTATATGAGTAGGAGTACAAATTGGATGAAGAAAGGCTTTGCATGGCTGCTCTGCCTGATTATGATGACAGGGATGCTGAGCTCTGCAGCGAGCGCAAGCTCAGGCAATGGAACACTTACAATTGACGAGAGCAGTTTTGTTGACGCCAATTGGGAAAATGGGTCAACGCCTTTGCCCAGTTTTAAGTTTTCAATTAAATATGTAAAACCGAGTAATAGAAGCTCGAATAACTGGACAGTTGAGTATCATTGGTATAAGACCGATGCCAATGGGAAAAACCCTACGAAAGTTAATGTTCAGGATTGTGCGGAAACAAATGGAGTTCCTGTTAAGACATTACAATTCGATAGTAAAGGTGTAGCTACAGATACAGAAGAAAGAACACTTATTTCTGCAGAAGAAGCTCGCAAGGGTAATCGGTATTATTGTGAAGTGGTAATTAAGCATACCAGTAGTCAGCGGCCATATAACACCACTGAATATGCACACGTGACCACTCAGAAAAAAGTTAAGGTTGTGGTTGTTAACGAGTACCAGCTCCTTTTCGATTATCCCGATGGACAAGTGGATAAAACCGTAAAGGTTAAGATTGGAGAAAAGGCTCCGGTACAGGCGGATCCGACCACTACAGACACTACTAAGGTGTTCGATAAATGGGTTTACCAGGATACGAACGAAGTATTCGACTTTACAAAGGCTGTCGCTAAGAGCGGTACATTGGTTCCTACTTGGAAGGATGCTCCGATTCCTCAGGTGACATATAAATACAATGGTCATAACAATGTCGATGAAACAATTCCTGTTGGCGAGGACGGAATGCCCAAAAAATTGACTCCGATATGCGGAGACGGAACTAATCACAGATTCATAATGTGGTGTAAGGATGAAGCCCTCAAGCAGGAATACAAATTTGATAAGGAGCCTAAACCCACATCGAATATTACGCTTCACGCATTGTGGGGAAATGTGATTACATTTGACCTTACCAACCCCATAACGAATGAGAAGATTGAAATTGAAACGCAGGTTGTTCCGAAGGGAGAGAAGGTTACCGAACCTACTACCGTTCCTGCCATTGAAGGATATACTTTTAACGGATGGAAAACAACTGACGGAAAAGCATATAAGTTTAATAAGGGCGTAGGAGACGACGGTTTTAAGTTGGTAGGCAGCTGGACTAAGTTACAGGTGCTTACGTTGACAACGAATGATACTGTTTCCTTGACTTATGATGGATGGTCTAAAGAAGGCTATGTATCTATCAGCGGATTAGATAAAACTGATAAGAACTGTGCGCAGATAGTAATCAAGGATAGTAACGGACAAGAAGTTTCTCATCCGATTAATGCCGGAACTTATACTGCGCAGATTGTTCTCACGCAGCAAGGAGTTAATAGCAAGAAGTATGTTGTTGATTCGAATGCCGGCAGTTTGGAATTCACGATTGCAAAGAAACAGATTGAGGTTGAATGGAAAGGCCTCTCTGCAAAATATGATGGATTTCCTCATAAGCCTACTGCTTCGTTAAAGAATCTGGGCATCTATGAGCAATATGCTTTCTCTGTTACTGTGAGTGTTAAAGGCGGCGATGCCTGGGGCGCTGTTAATGCGGGTAAGTATGAAGTAACTGCAACAATATCTCCGATTGAGGGCAATTTTTATTACGGCGGTACTGCAGACCTCAACAACTATGAATTTAAGAATACGAGTGAAACTTTGGTCATCAAGGGTCGCGCAAGTTCGATTGATGCAAAGGATTTCGAGGCGACCTATGGCGATACTGATATTACGGTGAACTATACCGCTACCGGATGCGACAATGTAACGATTGTAAGCCTTGATACAGATGTGGCTGAAGTTGTTAATGGTAAGATTAATACTCTGAAAAAAGGCACAGCCAGAATCAAACTTGTAAATAAAGCTGATAACTATGAGGAAAGTTCCAAAACCATCATCTTAACGGTTAATCCGAAGCCTGTCAAAATCAACTGGAGCGTTCCGGTTGCAGGGTACGATTGGGACGGTGAAGAGCATTGTCCGACAGCTTCTGTAGAGGGTGTTCTGGCAAATGATAACTGCGGAGTAACCGTACAGGGTGCAACTTCAGCAGCCGGCACACATCAGGCTACAGCGGTAATTGATAATGAAAACTATGTAATTACGGAAAATGAGACTCAGAATTTCGTTATCAACAAGCATGTTAACGGACTGACGTTGGTTCTGGAGGACTATACGACGGATTACCTCATCACGAGCGCAGGTGTCCCCGACCTGACTTTAGACGGTATTCAGTATGTTGTTCTTTATGATGATAAAAGCGCGGATAATCCGAAGCCCGTTACTTCAGATATGGTAACCGCAATCAATGCAAACATACTCGGAACGCAGGCCATTACTGTAACCTATAAGGACGGTAGTAAAGAATACAAAGATAGTTTTGATATTTACGTAAAGAAAGAACTTGAGCTTAATTGGAATGTTGACGGTCTTGTCTACAACGGTAAAGTTCAGGGCCCGACGGCAAGTGTTGAAGGATTTGATTCTTTGGATGGAATCATCACTATCACATTTGACGGCGTAAACGCAAATGTGACCCATACCGCCACGGCAAGCCTTACGGAAGCCGGCAAAGCTTATTACACAATTGCTGAAGATTGCGTAACCCAGGATTACACCATCGCTCCTGCAGAGGTTTCTGTTTCTTGGAATTATGGTAATGAAGCAATTAAGGATGGCAAGTGGTACTTCTACTATTATGATGGAAATGCCCACAAGCCGGAGGTTGTTCTCACAGGAGCGACCGCTAAGGAGTGCGGATTACAGACTAATTATTTTTATATGTCCAGCAGTAATGTAGGGAATACGGATTCCAAGGACGCCGGACAGTATTCTGTTTCGGTTAATCTGGAAAATACGAATTATACCTTTAAGAAGGATACTGTTACCGTCATTTTCTATTCGATTTATAATAAGGTTGACGCACTGTCTCTTGACATCCGCGTTCCGCAGTGCGGAGAGAACGTGTTTGTAAACCAGACCATGATATCCAATATGGTTTCAGCAGGTCTCGCCGGCGGCTTTATGATGGTTATCGCTGATAATGCGGCTTCAAATGTTTATGCAGTAAGAGGAGGAGATATACCTTATGCACAGATAATCCCCGATGCAGAACTAAACATTGGTGCAGCTCCGGATGTTGCAGATGTATGGGCAACTGTTAATGGAACCGAGAAGAATGCAATGATCGGTACAGCGCTGCTTCCTGCAATTGGAAAGGTTACGAGCGATGAAGATCTGAAAACTAAGGTTACGAATGCTATTGACGGATTGGAAACAATCGCAGTTGATGGTGAAAAATCCTATTCGATTCTTTTTGTTGAACTTGTAGGAAGCCCTGCTGTAGTTGACACCGATGCTATTCTTAATAACATTAAGGCTTCTGCCAAGCATAACGATAAGGATGTTGAAGTAACGATTAATTATGTAACCGCCACTCGGAACAGCGTAATTGTTCTCGTAGATGTTCACGCAGTTCACAACTTCAGTGACGGAGAATACGTTGCTCCTAAGGAAGATGAAGACGGCAAGAAGTCGGTAGTATGTAAACTTGATGGAAAGGATAACCATACCGATTGGACCACGATTCCTGCTCTTACTGTTACAAAGATTGAGGTTCTTGACGGTTATAAGACCGGCTACTTTGTAGGCGAAGCTTATGACAATAGCAGACTGAAGATTAAGGTAACGCTCAGCGATGAGAGTACCTTTGAAGAAGTAGTAACGGCTGACATGGTTTCCGGATTTGACAGCAGTTCTGCCGGTCCGAAGACTCTTACCATAACACGTAAGGGCAAGACGGTTACCTTCAATGTTACTGTTTCCAAGAAGAAGAGCTCTGTTGTACTTAAGAAAACTAATGCAATAGAAACCAGAACTTACGGTGATCCCGCGTTCCTTGTAGATTTTGACGCAACGAACGATGTAGTAATCACCAGCTCCAATACGAACGTTGCAAAGATTGATGAGAAGAATCAGGTTGTTATCGTAGGCGCAGGTGATGCAGTTATTACCCTTAAGATTGCAGACACTGATGAAGTTGCAGGCTCTGAGACGAGCTTCAAGCTTGTGGTTGCGGCAAAGGTTGTAGGCCTTTCCTGGAGCGCTGACAATACATTCGACGAAGACGGAAAGACACATTGCCCGACCGTTAAGGCAACTGAACTGGTTGGAAACGATACCTGCGAAGTTATCGTAGAAGGTGCTACCGCTGAGGCAGGTACTCATACCGCTAAGGCAACCGGACTCTCCAATCCTAACTATCAGCTTCCTAAGGTTGCGGTATCTATCACATTTGTCATCAAGGCAAAGGAAGAGCCGAAGAAGGAAGATCCTAAGGATGAGCCTAATAAGGAAAATCCGAAGGAAGAGCCTAAGGAAGAACCTAAGAAGGAAGAGCCGAAGTTTACGACAGTAATCACGATCGGCACGAATTTCAAGACCGTTTACGACAAGGGCGATAAGTTCGATCCTACCGGTCTTACGATTGAGGTTGTTAACGAGAAAGGCGAGAAGACCGTTGTAGATGTAACGGAAGACATGGTTAAGGGCTTCGATAGCAGCAAGGAAGGTGATATTGTTATCACGATCCAGTACAAGGATGCTTCGAAGGATGTTCCGATCAAGATTGTTTCCTACAACATCAAGGTGTTCTTTAACGAAGACGGCAGCCTGAAGATCGAGTGCCACAGAAGCGAAGACGATGCCATTACGTTCAGCTTGTTCCTCGGCGCACTTGTTGACGGCAAAGCAATTCCTGAGAAATCTCAGAAGAGCTGGTCCGGTAGCTTGCATATGCTGGTTTACGCAGACTATATTAAGTCGCTTGCACCCGGTGAGCATACGCTTGAAATCCTCTTCAAGGATGGCGTAGCTAAGACGACGTTCACCGTAGCAGCTCCTGCTCCGAGCGATGCATCTCCTGTAACCGGAGATACCGGCAATCAGATGATGTGGATCATTCTCCTTGCTGCAGCAGCGGTTGTACTTGTTGTAATCCGCGTATACGCAGCTAAGAGAAGCAACGCAGAGTAATCTGCAATATAAACGTGGGTGGGTGCGTGAGCACTTTTCATAAAGGATGACAAGGTCATCCCAAACCCTCAAACAAAAACAAGCCGCATTCGGTTTCCGGATGCGGCTTGTTGCATTATGAGGCTGCGGTTATGTGTTGTTGCTCTGAGAGGACGTGGAAGCATGCAAAAGCAGGGAAATTCTTCTGCTTGCATGCAGGGTGAACATGCGGATGTGAAGCATTGCGCTCCAGGGCATACCAGAAGTGGGAAATGGTTTGCAGGTATGCCCCGGCCACAGCACCAACGAATTACAAGACAGCAAACTAAAAGAGAAGGTCGGTTCGACGAAACAACGTCGGACCGACCTTCTCGGTGTTAATGCGTTGAGCAGTGAAAACGTTATACCAAACCCTTATTTCCCCAGCACCGCCAGCATCTCGTCGTGGAGCTCGATGCCGAGGTCGACGGAGCGTTTGGATTTGGCTTCCGTGGCGGAGACAACGTCGATGATGCGGAGGGAAACCTTCGTCTTCTTCGGGAAGCGGTCACGCACGAGCTCGGTGCCTTCGATGACGGCAACGACAATCGGTACGTTGGCCTTCTGGGCGATCTTCAGAACGCCGCCGTGGAACGGCAGCAGCTCGTTCGAAAAGCTTCTCTTGCCCTCCGGGTACACCATGACGGAGCACTCGTCATCCTTGATCAGCTTGGCCGCGTGGTTGATGATGCCGATGGCCTGCCTTGCGTCGTTCTTTACGAGCGGCATGTAGCAGATGCGGCGTATGATCCGCCCGAAGATTGGAAGCTTCAGATTCTCTTCCTTCGAGATAAATGCGAGGTTGTACTTGCGCATCGCCGCAGCCGTTACAATCGGGTCGAAGTTGGAACGGTGGTTACAGATCAACAGGAAGCGCCCCTCGGGGATTTTATCATCACCCTCGTACTTTATCCGTACGCGGCTGCAAAACAGCGCTATGCGCACCTGGACGTTGTACAGGGCACGGTAGAATTTGCTGTCCTTATCGTAAAGCTTGTTCGGATTCACGAACAGTCCGAAGAACGCCGGAATCATAACAAAGAAAAGGAACAGGATCGCCGCGACGCCGAGTATGACGCCGAGCGCAATTAAAAGAACGATCAGGTACTTCACGGGAGTATCTCCTTATAATCTAAATCCGTATCAACGGAAAATGCTACAAAATCCGTTCGGTAATCGCTGCACGAAACACAGCCAACCCTTGTGTAACGTGAGCCACACAAAAACACTACATATTTCGAACCGGCAGCGTCACACGGAACCTCGCTCCGCCGGCATCCTCCCGTTTCTCCGCGACGACCGTACCGCCGCAGACGGTAAGAATCTGCTTCACAAGCGACAGGCCGAGGCCGTTGCCCTCCGTTTTATGGGAGCTGTCAGCCTGGTAAAAGCGGTCAAAGATGTGCTCCGCGTCACCGGAAGGGATGCCCGGACCATTGTCTTCAATCGTGAAAACAATCGATTCTACTTCTGTAGAAAGCCGCATCTTTATAACGCCGCCGTCGGGACTGAATTTGACGGCGTTGTCAATCAGGTTACTGAACACGTGAGCAAGAAGCTTTTCGTTGCCGTGGTAGGTAATCTCTTCAAGTTCTATATCGAAATCGATGTTCTTCGCGGTCCAGCGGTTCTCAAAAAGAAGAATCGTTAGACGGATCTGCTCGTCGAGACGGTAATCTGCCGTGCCGATTTCGAAGGACGAATTATCGAGACGCGAAAGCAGCAGAATGTTTCCGACCAGGTCGGAAAGCCGCCTTGTATTCAGAAGAATCTTCTCGGCGTATTCCGCTTCATCGCCGGGGTTCAGGTCTTCCTGCTGCAGGAGGGTGGCGTAGCCCTGTATGGCATTTATCGGAGTTTTAAACTCATGCGAGACGTTGGAGACGAAATCGGTCTTCATGATCTCGGTCGAGCGCAGCTCCTGCGTCATGATGTTGAAGTCCGTGTAAAGGTCCTGTACTTCACCGATGTGGCTTGTGGTGTCCATGCGCTGCGTGAAGTCCCCTTTAGCTACCTTCTGCATCGCGGACCCGAGCCGCGTGATGGGGCGGAAGAACGCCCGGCTTAAAAAGAAGTTCACGGTGTAACCGATGATGACCGAGAAGAAAAGCATGATGATGATGACCGGAAAATCCAACTGCAAATTGAAACTTCTTCCGAGAAGCCTCGCAATCGCCGACGTCAGGATCAGCATTCCGACAATCTCGCCGAGCACGATGGCCGTGAAATAGACACGCAGATTCAAAGGAAAGACAGGCCGCTTCTTCAGTAACTTCATGGTTATTTCTTCACCACCTTGTAGCCGATGCCGCGGATGGTCACGATCGCGAAATCCGCATTGTCGCGGAAGCGCTCGCGGAGCCGTCCGATGTGTACCTCGACGGTATGCGTGTCCGTAAAATCATCATAGCCCCAGACCTCGTCCATGAGCTGCTTACGGGTGAAAATCTTACCGGTATACGAAGCCATCTTGTAAAGCAGCATGAACTCCTTCTGCGGAAGAATAAAGCTGTCGCTTCCGACCGTAATCGTTAGCGTGTCGCACTCGAGCGTCGTTCCGCCGATCACCAGGCGCCGCTCGTTCTGAATGCGGGCGCGCCGAAGGAGAGCGCTCACCCTAAGCACCATCTCGTTGATGTTAACGGGCTTCACCATGTAGTCGTCGGAGCCGGACAGGAAGCCCTGCTCCATATCGTCGAAGCTGCCCTTGGCGGTAATCATCAGAACCGGAATGGTCTGGCCGGATTCCCGCAGGGACTTTACAAGTTCATAGCCGTTCATGACCGGCATCATAATGTCGGAAATGAGAAGGTCGTAGTATTCCCGGTGCAAAGCGTCGAGCGCCTCCGCGCCGTTCTCTACGGCCGTCACTTCATAATCGTGTTTTGTAAGGACATGCGAGAAGAGCAGGCAAAGCTCGCTGTCGTCTTCCGCAATCAGAATTTTCTGCATGAATCATTCGCCTTTCTTTCCCTGTACCCGCTCAATCTCGTTCTCGCGGTTCCAGAGGAAGCTGAAATGTGCTTCGGTACCGTTCAGGATACGCCGGAAATTCCGGAAGTGTTTGGATAACATCAAAAGCCCCACGGCAGTGAAGATCAGCTGCCCGATGCCGTCTTTCGTGAACAGTCCGTAAAGGATCGGGCCGTAAATGGCAACCGACGCCGGTACGAAGCAGAGGTAATCGGTAATAATCGCGATCAGAAGGCTGATCAGAAGGAGCACGAAGAACACCTTCGCGCTGTAGGCAAGAACCGTGCCGCCCGTGCAGGCGAGGCCTTTGCCGCCGTGAAATCCCATGAATACCGGGAACATGTGCCCAAGGATGCATGCGGCCCCCGCGCAAACCTTCGCAAGAGGCGCGAGCGGGAAGAGCATGGCGGTAATCTTAATGATAAAGTAAGCCTTGAAAATGTCAAAAAACATGCAGACAGCCCCCACCTTCTTGCCGTACACGATTACGGCATTGGAAGCCCCTGCGTTGTGGGAACCGGTCTTTCGGATATCTTCCCCCTTAAGCAGCCCAATCAGATAAGCGGGGTTTATACAGCCGAGAAGATACCCGCATATGGTGCCGAATAAGATAGCATGCATAAGAAAAACCCCCTTTCGTTCCTATTATAAACGAAAAAGGGGGTTTTTACCATCAAATTTTGTTTAACTTTCGGGCTTTTTCACATACTTTGTGAAGCGGAAAATGATATCGTGGCACGTCTGCTCTTCCCCTTCCTCCACGCATTCCCATTCGGAGTCCTCGTCGAGGTTCGGAAAGTACGTATCGGCATCGAAGCTGTAGTCGGTTTTCGTTACATAAGCGACATCACAGTAGGGGAGGAACTGCCGGTATATGCTTGCTCCGCCGATGATGAACACATCCTCCGAAGGATAGTCGGTACAGGCGGCGAGCGCTTCCTCGATGCTGTGTGCGACAATCGCGTCCGGGACGGAATAGGATTTGTTTCGCGTGATAATCACGTTCACCCGGTTCTTAAGCGGCTTGCCGCCCGGGAAAGTCTCGAGCGTGCTGCGGCCGAAGATTACGACCTTGCCCTTGGTCATGCTCTGAAAGAACCGAAGATCCGCCGGGATGCTCACCAGGAGCTTGTTCTTAAGTCCGATTCCCCAGTTGTTGTCTACGTTAACGATGCAGTTCATAACATCTCTCCTTTGAAAAAATGGCTGTCCGAACGGGCAGCCATTTCCATATCGGTACTATTTAATCTCTACAACCCAGCCTTCGGGAGCTTCAATCTCACCCATCTGGATGCCGGTAAGCGTCTCACGAAGCTTCGTGCAGACAGGACCCATCTCGGTCATGCCGCTCGGCAGGAAGATCTCGTCGCCGTGGTTGTCGATGCAGCCGACCGGGGAGATAACCGCCGCGGTGCCGCACAGACCGCACTCTGCGAAATCCTTGAGCTCTTCAACGAATACTTCACGCTCCTCAACCTGCATGCCGAGATAATGCTCTGCAACGTAGCAGAGGGAACGGCGGGTGATGGACGGAAGAATCGTAGAGGACTTCGGGGTAACGAGCTTGTTGTCCTTCGTAATGAAGATGAAGTTCGCACCGCCGGTCTCTTCAACCTTGGTACGGGTAGCAGCGTCAAGATACATGTTCTCGGCATATCCGAGCTCATGTGCCTCAACGATTGCGTAAAGGCTCATTGCGTAGTTAAGACCTGCCTTGATGTGGCCGGTTCCGTGAGGAGCCGCACGGTCGTAATCACATACGCGGATGCGAATCGGCTTAACGCCGCCCTTGAAGTAAGGGCCTACCGGGGTAACCAGGATACGGAACATATACTCGTCCGCGGGCTTAACGCCGATAACCGGGTTCGTACCCATCATGTAAGGACGGATGTAAAGGGTAGCGCCGCTTCCGAACGGCGGAACATAATCGATATTGGCTTTAACGACTTCCTTCACGGCCTCGATGAACTTCTTCTCATCATAAGGCGGAATGCGGAGCCTTCTTGCGGAATCGGCAAGACGGGAAGCGTTCAGGTCGGGACGGAACGTAACCACGCGGCCGTCTTTCGTATGATATGCCTTCAGACCTTCGAAAACGGTCTGCGCGTACTGGAATACGCCTGCGCACTCGTTCAAAACAACATTGGGGTCGGTAACGAGCTTGCCTTCCTCCCATGCGCCGTTCTTGTAGTTGGCAACGTAGCGGTAATCGGTTTCCATATAACCGAAGCCGAGCGATGACCAGTCAATGTTCTTACTCATAAGCTTCACCTCTCAGTCAGTCTTTCGACGGAATATTTGCCATAAATAATAACGCAAACGACGGCATTATGCAAGGCTTTTTCGTCGATTCGGAAGGCTTTTCTCCCGACGGAAACGCATGAGCGTGTAATACTTCCGCTTTTTCCTCTTTTTATGCGGCGGAAATCCCCGGGGTTATGCTACTAACAGATAAAAAGATGAAAACGGGGTGCTGCAGATGAAACGTATCGGAATTGTCGGAATAATTACGGTTTTAATGATAGTCCTTTCCTCTTGCGGGAGAGAAGCAAAGCAGAGTACTTCGGCTACACCTACGGCGGTTACGCCGACAGTGGGTGTCGTGTCGGTGCCGGCGACCGTAACGGTAACGCCGACCGAGGCTGTAACGAAGGCACCGACCGAGGCACCGACGCAATGGCCTACGCCGACACTGGTACCGCCTGAGGGAAGAACCTCGGACAGCATTCGAGTAGCATTAATGTTCGGAGTTCGTATTACGGAGGAGGAGAATGCGGAAATCAACCGAATTCTTAAGGAAAAAGGACTCGGCTGCAGCGTGGAATTCGTTCCGGATTCGTATTGGTATATGGGAGATCAATGGGAAGCCTGGATTACGGAGTACGCTTCGGAATTCGATATTGCCTGTATCGGGAGCCGGAATGTGTGCAGTTACCCGCGGATACGCGAGTTTGCAAAGAAAAACTTCCTGCCCCTCGGGGAGTATCTGGAAACGGAAGAGGGAAGCATTCTGAAATCGACGTATTCGGCTGATGCGTGGAAAGGTACCGAAACGGACGGTGAAATCTATGCCGTACCGAATCTTACGCGGAACCGCAAGAGTGGCTTTATTGCGGTTCGCGATGAATACGTGTCGTATTTTACGGGTTTTGACGGAACCTATATGACACTCCGGAACATTTATGATAGAATCGGTAATGAGGAACTGCGGATGGTCGTCGATGTGATGCCGGACGACACCCGGATTCTGATGCTGTCCGGTTATACGGTGCTGTGCGGCACGCTGTATGACGAAAAGACCGGAACTTGCGCTTCGCCGGAGGAGTTTACGAAACGGCTTTATGAAATCTGCAGCCTCCTTCATCAGGATCTTAGTAACGGGGTACTGATAAACAAAGCCTTTGAGAAGGAAGTTTCGGCGGAAGTTCCTGAAGACGCGCTTGCATACATCTATTACGGAACGGAAACCCCGATGGAAGGTTATACGTTATTCCCGCTTCCCGCAGCCGCACAGGGGATGGATAATCCGGGAGCGTACGGAGTTCTCGCTTCCTGCCCGCGTAAGGAACTCGCGCTGCAGGCGCTTGCGTTATGCTTTTCCGACCCGAGGATAGCATCCATCCTGTGCCGGAAATCGACCTTTGTGGACTGGGATTGGGATGCCGAGACGGAATTGTGGAAGGAACAGCAAAAGATTGCAATGAATGACGAACCCGGCCGATTTGCCGGTTTTCGGCCGAAGTTTTCGGAGGAAGAATTGCAGTCGATTGAGTATCTGTATCAGTGTCTCCAGCTGATCGGAGACAGAATGTATCTGAGCAATGCGAGCAAAATCTGGTTTAATACGGATTATACCCCGAAGCAGGACGATATTCAGAAAGCGAAAGCCGCGGAGAAGTTTGTCCCGGGTGTCGAAGCGATGAACCGGGAACTCAAAAAGTATTTCGAAGAGAACGGAAATTAAAACGGAGGAGGAAACGCACAGATGGATAACGGCGCAGAGAATTATCGGCGTTTCCTCGAGGGCGATAACGAAGGCCTTAAGGGGCTTGTGGATGAGTATTATAAGGGGCTGTGTCTTTACCTGAATCTGTTTTTACATAACCTTGATGACGCGGAGGAGACAGCCGAGGAAACGTTATTCATTTTGATAACGGAAAGGCCGGAATATAACGGAAGGTCAAGTTTCAAAACCTGGCTGTATGCGATCGGGAGGAATACGGCAATCAAGTATATCCGAAAGCGCTCCCGCGAGACGGCGGTACCGGAGCAGATCGGGGCGGAGAGCGCGGACGCGTCGGCGGAAGCGGAGCGGGAGGTGCTTAAAAGGGAACGTGACCGGCTGCTTCGAAAAGGTCTTGAGAACCTCCCGGAAGATTACCGGCAGGTTCTGTGGCTCCGCTATTACGAAGAAATGGATACGAAATCGATTGCCGGCGTGATGCATAAAACCGTGCACAGCGTCGAGCATCTGTTAAGGAGAGCGAAGGAAGCGCTCAGAAAGGAACTCGGAAAGGAGGGAATTACCGATGCGGAATTCGGATGAAGTTTATAAGAGATTACTGGAACGGGCGGAAGCCTATAAAAAGGAGCACCCCGAAGCGCCGAAGCGCGGCGGTTCCCGCCTTCGCGTTGCTTTGTTGATTGCGGGAGCTTTGCTGATCTGTATTGCGGCGTTGCTAGTCCGGAACCGTCTGTTATCCGGCAAAGAAACGCCGTCAACGTCCGGGGAGCGGATTTCGGAGGTTGTAAAGCAACCGGAGACCGAGACGCCGAGCCCTACGGCAGAACAGGTCCGCTATACCGATTACGCGAAAACGGAACTTTCCGAAGACGGACATACCGTCAGCGTTACGACGGCGAATACGGATCCGACGATTACCGCGAGCGTGACGGTTTCCTACGGTTACATCGATCTTAATAAAGAGCTGTACTTTGTTCAGACGGAGGAGTGTGAAAGCTCCGGAGGTACGGCAGAGGTTACGATTAACTTAAGTGATACGGAGGAGTTGGTCCGAATCGAGTCGGAGCACCGGCTTTATTCGAACGGCGAATGTTTAAGTGAACAGGAAACGGTTTATTATTCCGAGTAAGGGCCTGTCTGTAAGATTGACGGAGAGGAGAATCTCATGAAGCACAAGTATACACTATATATAGGAATTCTGATGATTACGCTGTTGCTTTCTGCCTGCGGAAAGGCAGGCAACAGAGAAGCTTCCGCAACGCCCCCCGTGGCGGAACCGACAGAGGAAATTACCGGCCCGACGCCGGACATTACCGCTACATTGACACCGACGCCTACGTTGACGCCGACCCCTGTGGTAACCCACACACCGACCCCTTCGCCGGTACTTACGCCTTCAGAGAAGCCGGAGACGATAAGATGGGTTAACACCTTCCTAAGAGGGCCGAACAAGGAGGAACAGGCGGAGATTAACCGGCTGTTGCAGGAGAAAGGTATTAATTGTGAGATTGTTTTTTATGATTATAAGGGAGAAATCGGAAAAGATTACCGCAAATGGGTAGATGCCCAGGTCGGCGGCAAACTCGATATCATCAATTCGCAGGCCTGGTCGAACAATACGGATGAACTCGCATTTATCCGGGATTATATGACAGACCTTACGGATTATATGAAGACCGAGGAGGGACAGAAGCTGTATCAGGCATATGCCCCGATGGACTGGGACAAACTCCGGATAGACGGAAAGATTTACTCGGTTCAGAGCATGACGACGCTGTCACACCGTTATTGGGGCGTTTACCTTTCCGTAGACGACGCGTATCTTGACTATTTCGAAGGGTTCGACGGAACATATCGTGACCTCCGCCGCATCTACGATGAGATCGGTGACAACAGTCTTGTTCTGCAGATGGATTCTTTTGATCCGGAAATTCTCTACGCATGTCTCGGGCTTCAGTGTTTCCGGAACGTTCCCTATGATGCCGAAGCGGATCGATTCATTTCTCCGGCTGATTTGGGCGAAGACCTGAACGGACTTATGGATGACTTATACCGGGATATTGAGAATGGGATGGTTAAAGCTCCGTTCGGTGAAGAAACGGTTTCGGAGCATGTGCTGGCGGAAATTTACTATGGTGACCGGCCGAAACGGGAAGGCTATACCGATATCCTGATTCAGGAGGATTTCGGAAAGAAGTCGTACTGGTTTTCCTACGGAATCGGAAAGAATTCCACGAAGAAAGACATGGCATTTGTCGTGCTTGCAACATGCTTTTCGGACCCGGAAATCTCGGCAATTCTTCGAAAGCCTGTGGGAGAGGACAGTTATTGGGACGAGGATTATGATTGGGAGGAACGGATGGAACGTGTCGCGGATATCGACATTACGAGCGGCACATTGTACGGCTTCGGTTTCGTGCCTCCGGACGGGAAGGAGTCTTTTTATTCGAATGAAACGGAAAGAATCGGTAAGACTCTTCGGGATAATCTGTTCTATCACAAAATGAGAACAGAGCGCGTTTTGAATCCGAACCGTAACCGTGACGTGGCGGGGTCGCTGAGCAATACCTACCTCGAAGAGCTTATCGTGGAGATGAACCGCCAGCTTAAGGAATTTCGAAAGAAACAGAAATGAACCATTTGATCATCCGTGACATAATACTTTTGAAACCACTCATGAAACGGGGAGGAAACGGAGCATGAAACGATATCGCATAGTTGCGCTTATATTGATTCTTATAATGAGCCTGACCGCCTGCGGGAAGAAGGCCGGGGAAACGGGACAGGAGAACGATGCAGGGCAGCCTTCGGCGGCAAATGCTACGGGTGACGCGGGATTCTACTGCAGTTCGTTTTTGGGAAATAACGGATTCGCGACGGAGAATTTTGCGCTGTATCACAGTAACCACGGGCGCCTGCAGATTTTCGACGTTGCGACCGGGACCGATATTGTATACTGTTTCGACGCGGGCTGTGAGCATAAACAGGCGAAAAGAGACCCCATGACCGGAGAGAAGATTACGCAGGGATGTATTGCGTATGAGATTTCGAGTAACCCGGTCATGATGAAAGGGGATAACCTGTACTTTCTTACGGACACCGGCGAGGTGATGCAGTCGGACCGCCAGGGCGAGAACCGGAAGCTGATCGGACGGGTTCCCCCTTATATGGCCTATGGCTTCGGAGATGTGTTCTTCTCGGAGGACGCGCTCTTTGAGTATTATGTTACCGACCAGGAAATTGTTGAAGTAAAGGACGAGGACGGCAATTCACAGTGGATGGTGGGGGACTTCAAGGATAAGAGTACGTGCATCATCGAGCGGGTGAGTCTCACCGACGGATCGTCTAAGGAGATATTCTCGGTTGAAGAGTATAACGCGCGAATCTCCGAACGGGATATTCGCGGCGACCATCTGTATTTCGTCTACTTCTACCTGGATTGCCCTTTCATCGGACCGAATCTCGAAACCTACGGACTCGACATTGCGATTCCGGAGTGGCTTACTGTGGAGAACTACTGGGAGGAAATGCCGAAGCACCAGTGGATCGACATATACGACTATAACATCAAGACCGACGAGCTCCGCGTTATCCTTAAGGGAGTTCCGGCGGAACCGGCGATTTTCTGCAAGGATTTCTTCGCCGTGGCCGACCGGGACGGGACAACTAAACTGTACCGTTATGACGGGGAGCTGTTCCGCACCCTTCCGTTCAAGATGCATAAGGGCGTACGTTCCGACAGCGGTCTCGTCTGTGTCGGCGAGACCCAGGAGGAATACCTTCTGATTGACGAGAACACCGGAGAGACGCTTAAGAAGACGACGGTTCCCTACTCGGACTTCCTTCCGGAGGTCATCATCGGCGGGAGCTGCTACGGAATGAAGGACGGCCGGGGAGCGGGCTACCTGCCTGCGGACGCATTCTGGGCCGGCGACATCTCGAAGGCGGTGGCGTTCAAATATGAAGAAGAGTGATTCTCCTTGCGCATCCGTGCGGAAAATGCTACAATAATTCTAATAACTCCGAGCCGCCGGGCATTTGGGAAACGGGCGGCAAAGACGTGTGCGGAAGGGACAGGAAAGTTATGGAACTGAAAACGACGGATCTGACGAAAGATTACGGAAAGAAGCGGGCGCTGGATGCGTTCTCCTATACGTTTGAACCCGGAATCTACGGACTGCTCGGGCCGAACGGCGCCGGCAAGTCCACTCTGATGGGCATTCTGACCACCGGCCTTAAGGCGACGAGCGGTAAGGTGACATGGGACGGAGAGGACATCGTTTCCATGGGGAAGAACTACCGCGCCTTGATCGGCTTTATGCCGCAGCAGCAGCGGATTTATGAGGATTTTACGCTGATGCGGTTCTTGTACTACATTGCTTCGTTAAAGGGAAAGAAGAAGCAGGAGGTCGAAGCCGAGATTGAGGACATCATCAAAAGCGTTAACCTCTGGGAAGTCCGGAACGACCCGATCGGCACGTATTCGGGCGGTATGAAGCAGCGTACCCTGCTTGCGCAGGCGATGGTCGGAAACCCGTCGATTCTGATCATGGACGAGCCGACGGTGGGCCTTGATCCGAAGGAGCGGGTACACTTCCGGGAGCTCGTATCGAAGGTTTCGAAGGATAAGATTGTCATCATCGCAACGCATATCGTAAGCGACCTCGAGAAGCTCGCGAGCGAGATCATCTTTTTAAATCACGGGAAGATTATCGAGAGCGGAAAGCTCGGGGAGCTTTATGAGAAGTACGGCGGCACTTCCGAGCCGTCGGTGGAATCGATTTACATGAGTCTGGGGATGGAGAGTAAATAATGTTCCGATACGAATGGTATAAAATCTGGCATAACAGGAAGCTTATAGGCTTCCTGTTTGTACTCCTCGCGCTCAATGCGCTGTACTTCCGGTATCACGCGGAGCGCAAATCGGTGCCCGCGCATGCCTATAAGGAGCTGAGCGCGGACATTAAGGGACTTAGCGATACGGAAGCAAGCGAGCAGCTTGCCTCAATGAAGGAGGAGGCTGTCGCCTACTATTTCACAGATGGCGAGGTGGTCGCTTCCCAAAAGAACCCGAAGTACTGCGATAACCTGTTCACCGAGCGGGAACTTTACACACTGAAGCTTTCGGAGTATGAGGACGTGCTCGGGTATCCGGCATTTGTCAAAAAGGCAGCCGGCGCGGCAACGGAGTACAGGGTAATCCTTAAGATGCTCGGCGGCAGCGAGAAGAAACTGAAGGATGTTGAGAAGACAAGCCGCGAATACGAAGCGCTTCTTAATCTTACCATCCGGCAGACCCACACGAAGGGAATCGCCGAGGCACTTTCGCTTCCGGGGATGATCTTCCTTGAAATCCTGACGGCGGTGCTGCTTGTTTCGATGGTTTTCACAAAGGATAAAGAGCAGGGGCTCCTTCGTCTCTACTCCTCAATGAAATCGGGACGCGGCAGGATGTTTCTGACCCGCATCGGAGCGGTCTCCCTCGGGAGCGCGTGCTGTAACCTTTTATTCCTTCTTTCGACAATTCTGACCGGCTGCGTGCTGTACGGAATACCCGCCGGTTCGTTCCTTTCGGAGCCGCTGCAGGCGCTTACCGGCTATAAGCAGGCAATCCTCCGGGTTAACATCGGGACGTTCCTTGCGCTCGTATACGTATGGTCCTGCGTCGTGACGACGGCGGTGGCGCTTCTAACGGCAACGGTCAGTTCTCTTGTAAGCTCGGCGATGAAGGTGTATGTAATTCTCTTCACATTTGTCGGAATCGAGGGCATCCTTTACCTGAAGATTGACGATTTAAGCTACCTGGCACCGTTTAAACGGATTAACCTCGTATCCTTTGCGGACCCCGGCTATACGATTGCCCGATACCATAACGAGTACCTGTTCGGCAGTCCCGTCAGTTATCCGCTTGTGGCGCTTCTGATTCTTGCGGCGGTAATCGTCGCATTTGCCGCAGTTGGGATTTTCTTAAGCGAAAAAGGCTACGGCGTCATCCCGAAACGCGGACGGGCCCTTCGGCTGCTCCGCACCGGCGGAACCTCGGAGGAGCGCTCCTTCGGGACGCATACCGCGCTTCCCGTCCATGAGAGCGTGAAGTATTTCCGGTTCGAAAAGATCGGTTATATTGTGCTCGCGCTGACGGTAATCCTGCTTTTAACTACGAAGCCTTATCAGAAGTATTATACCTCGATTGAGGAGATGTTTTACCAGTCGTACCTGTACCGGCTTGAGCAGGTCGAGCCGGAGCAGTACGGGGAGACACTTGCGAAGTTTCGCGAAGAGTTTGAACTC
>DBWJ01000020.1 GCA_002308955.1 Lachnoclostridium sp. UBA1241
GGGTCCAGAACCAGTCCGGTCTTCCTGCGGATTTCCTCCGCATGCGTTGACAGGCGCTCGCAATAATCGACCGTGCGGCGGCATTGCCATACAATCGCGCGGTACACCGGCCGCCCCGTCACGCGGTCCCAGACGATNNGTCGTCTCCCGCTGGTTCGTGATGCCGATCGCCTCAATCTCCTGCGCCGTAATTCCGGCTTTGCTCATCGCCTCCACGGCGACGCCGAGTTGCGCGGACCACAGTTCCATCGGGTCGTGCTCAACCCAGCCGGCCTCCGGATAATACTGCGTAATCTCCTTCTGTGCGATGCTCACAATCTCGCTGTTATGATTAAAGATGATGGCACGTTCCGACGTCGTTCCCGCGTCAAATGCCAGGATGTACTTTTCCATAAAACCCTATTCTCCGTTCTGCCGGTAACATTTTCCGAGGTGATATTCTCTTATTCTGCGTCGGATTGACTGCCCGCTGATTCGACCGGTGCAGATGTTTCATCCTTTTGTAAGAATGCGAGAATGTCGTTCCAGACAGTCTCCTTCCCGCGCTCGCGCAGGATTTCATGGCGCATGCCGGGATACCGCTTTCCTTTGGTGTTTTGGTAGCCCTGCTTTCGAAGGCACCGGATGGCTTCCCCGAGCTTCTGCTTTGAGATGGCGCACGGATCGTCCGCTCCCGAGAAGAACCGAATCGGGAGGTCTTTGTTGCGCGGGGTAAAGCCGCCCTCCGTGTAGGTTAAAATCATCATTTCAATCAAAGCCTTATAGCCGTTCAGGGTGAAGTGATAACCGCACAGCGGGTCTTCGTTGTAAAGGCGAACCTGCTCCGGGTCGGAGTTGGTCCAGGCATACTGCGTGTGCTCCTTTGCAAATGCCTTTTCGAACCCGCCGCCGACGATGAAGTCCACCGTTTTCGAGCGCGCACGGTCTCCCCGTGTGGCAATCAAACCCTTCACAAGTGCGAGCCCGGCCTTTGCGCCGGTTGCCTTCGACGGACAGCCGAGAAGCACCAGCTTATCGATTTCGTCGTCGTGCTCTCTGAGATAACACCGCGCGCACAAGGTCCCCATGCTGTGTGCAATCATTGCAACCGGCAGGTCGGTCCGCCCGGTTCGCTCGCAGGCGTAAGCCTTTGCCGCGATGACCATCCCGTGGATGTCCGAGAGCATCGCCTGATAGCCGCCTTCGTAAAGATATCCGAGGTCCTCCGGATCCCGCACGCTTCCGCCGTGTCCGCGCTGGTCGAAGATGGTCACGATATACCCGCGTTCCGCCAGAAACCGGACAAACGGCTCATAGCGCCCCTTATGTTCACACATGCCGTGAACTATAATCGCCGCCCCGCAGACCTCCGCTGCGTCCTCAGGCTCCGCCCGAAGGGCAGAAAGCGGCAATCCGTCTGCCTCCGAAATATGCTGAAATTCTTTTACCGAAATATCCATAAGCAATACACCGTTTTTCTCCATGGAATTTTCTCCCTTTTCTATCATATTCTTCCGGCAAATGCCAACCTTATCCCACTCAATACCCGAGGAATTCTTTCAGCGCTTTGTCCTGCAGAAGTTCCTCCTTGCCGAGCCCGAACGAGTAACCCGGAACGATTTCAAGATAGCGGTCCAAAAATTCCTCGTAAGTCCCTGCCTCGAAGCAGTACGGTGTGATGAAGAATTCCCTGCTTCCTCCTGTCGTGCGGTCTCCGGCAGTTACGCTCACTTTGTAATCGCCTGATTTCAGTCTGTAAAAAACATATCTCTCCAGATTCCAGCCGTTCAGACTGATATGACCGAAGGAAGGTTCATAACTCGCTACGGTTTCATTTTCCCGAAGCGCAAGGCTCTGATAGTCATACTCCACATACTCGATAAACCGTTCGGCGCTTTCGACGTCATACACCGAATACTCTTTTTCATTATAGTATCTTCTGACAAATTCAAGGTCTCCGTCAACCTCTTGGATATCGTACTGCCAGGTCTTACTTAGCATCTTTTTATCAAGCCAGCGGTAGTCCTTCTTCACCTTGTCAAAGGCTTTGTCCAGATATACCTTTATGTCTGTTCCGAACTTGAATTTTTCCTCCGGATTTGCATGCTCCACCGCATTGTGCGTATATCGGCACAAAAAATCAATGAACTCGTCTGCGGTGGTACCCTCTGTCCACGGGTCCACGATATCCGTATCGTTATAATAATCCCTCTCAATCTGCCCGAAAACGTACTTACCGTGAAGCGGCGCAATCTGCCAGACCGGGGTTTCCTTTCGCATCATCGGAAGCGTAGCCCAAGGGAATTCTTCCCGCAGCTTTTCCAATGCTTTTTCGTAGTATACATTGATATCGGTTCCGTATTTGAACAGTTCCGGATCGGCGGAAGGGTTCTTATTCATTTTCTTCTCGCGCCTTCTCTCGCTTTCTGCTTCCTGCTCCGCTTCGAAGACCGAATCGGAACTGAGCGGCGTCCACGCCCATACCTTATCCGAGCTGTGGCTCGCAAGTGCGGATGCGTAAATAAATGCCCCTCCGGCTTTGTGTCGCCATTTGTTCCATCTGCCTGCTGCCAGACTTCCGTCCTTCATAATCAAAAGACAGAACTGCTCCTCTTTCGGCTTCTTTCTGTCTGCAAATGACTTAAACCCTTCAAACTGAACATTGCGTGCGCCTTCCTCTTCGTGTCCGAGATTGATCCAGCCAATCTCTTCATCACAAAGGAGTTCCGAAAGGTCATAGCGGGCAAGAGAGTGCCACCTTGCCACCTCTTCCGAATCCACGGTGTCGGCGGTTCCGCGTGTGAAGTGGCCCGCTTTGGTTCTCCCGTTCCCGGACGGATACCAGCCGCCCGCGGTGTAGTCCCCATTCTTCAGCTCGAGCAGGCAATACTCCCCGTATTCCGGCATATCCTTATCGGAAACTTCGTGGAATTCGTTAAATGACAGTGTAAGATTCTTATAATCGACTTTAAACATTGTTCCTCCGTAACCGGATTTCTACCTGGCATCCTCCGTTTTTATATCTGTTACTCTTCATCAGACTGTTTCCACGCCGGCAAGTATGTCCTTATAGTCCTTCAGGTTCTTCTTAAGCAGGTTCGGGATGTCCAGCTCATACGGGCATCTCGTTTTGCAGACACCGCATTCGATGCAGTTTTCAATCTTCATCATCTCATTCTGCCAGTGCTCCGTCAGCCAGTTCTGCGACGGCGCGCGGCGGATCATCTGGCTCATGCGCGCGCACTGATTGATCACGATATCCACCGTGCAAGGCATGCAGTAGCCGCATCCCCTGCAGAATTCGCCGAGGAGACTCGCTCGGTCCTTCTCGATGAACTCCCGGATTTCGTCCGTCATCCGGATGTCTTTCTCAAAGAATCCGAGCCATTCATCCAGTTCGGATTCCCGCTGCACGCCCCAGATGGGAAGCGCAGCATATTCGCTCATGAACGCCATGCAGGCCTCGGAATTCGTAAGAAGCCCGCCGGACAGTCCTTTCATTGCGATAAATCCCATGCCTGCCTTTTCGCAGTCCTTAACAAGCTGTATATCCCGCTCGGACGCCAGGTACGAAAAAGGAAACTGCAGCGTCTCATACAGGCCGCTCTTTACGATGTCTTCGGCCACGCCGATCTTGTGCGCCGTGATGCCGATATGCCGGATCTTTCCCTGCTTCTTGGCCTCCTTCAGGGCCTCGTAGAGCTCGTCGCCCTCCCCGTAGCATTTGGCGGCGCAATGCAGCTGAAAGATGTCGATATAGTCCGTGCGGAGTTTCGTAAGGGATGTCTCCAGATCCGACCAAAACTTCTCCTTCGTATCCGCCATCGTTTTCGTCGAAATGAACACCTTATCGCGCATTCCGTCAAATGCGATACCGAGCTTCTCTTCGCTGTCCGAATAGGCCCTTGCGGTGTCGAAGAAGCGCATTCCTCCGTCATATGCCTTGCGGAGCAGATGCACCGCATCCTCCGTGCTGATTCTCTGAATCGGAAGGGCGCCGAAAGCGTTCTGGGGAACCGTGATTCCCGTGCGACCGAGTGTAATTGTTTTCATATCTTCATCTCCTCCAGAACTTCATAGTCAAGTGAGCGGATCCGGATGATTCCGTCTTCGATGGTTGCGAAGCTGTTCGGCCCGGAACGTGAGCGGGCAACGGAGCCGGGGTTTATGATTATCTTTCCGTTGTATCTGCGGATGGCCGGGATATGGGAGTGCCCGACGCAGATGATGTCTGCGTCCGTCTTCATCAGCGTCATGAGCGGGTACCTGTGGCCGTGGGTGAGGGTGATCCGCACGCCGTCGATGCGCAGCTCCCTTATGTCTTCGCAGTCGAGCCAGCCGTCGCAGTTGCCGCGTACCAGAATGCTGTCCGGAACGCTTTTAATCCGGTCGAGGATTACGTCGTCCGCCTCGTCGAAGGAATAGCCGAACAGATCCCCGAGCACGAAAAGCCGCTCGAAATTCTCCGTCTTGTAATACTCGAGAGCCCGGTCCAGATTGTAGTATCCGCCGTGAATATCCGACAGAATCATGATTTTGGGTAGCATTTGCCGCTCCTTATGTCCGGTTTACCAGTAAGTGCCGATGATGTACCATTTGCCGTCAATGCAGCAGAGCCAGAACAGTTCGGTTTCGTCGTAAGCGTCGTCGCCTTCGCCGTAGCCCCACTGGGCGACAACGGCGTAGACGTCCGTGCCCGGATCGGCGACTTCGTCATAATCCGCGCGGTTGCCGATGCTCTGGTAATCGTCATGGTCCGGCTCCCGGTCTCCGTTGATGAGGCGGTTCACCTCGCCGGTCCTTGCCTTTTCGATTTCCTCGACGGCAAGCACCTTGTACCAGGGCGAACGCTTTACAATGTACGGTGCGAGGTCCTCGTACTCGGCCTTTTCATAGGCGTAGAGGTCGAAATCCGGGTCGGGCTCGTCGAACTCGGACATGGCGCTCTCGCGGATTTCGTCCATGAATTTCGCCGGGCGCGTGTAGTTGTACACCGTGTCGAAATCCGTCGTGACGAAAAGCGCGTTATAGAAATCCTCCACCACCTGCTTCGGCGAGAATTCCGGCTTTTCGGTCGGCGTCAGTGTCGGCGGATCAAGCGGCGGGCTCTCGGGCGTGCAGCCGGTCAGGGCAAGAAGAAACGCCGCCGTAAGCAGCAGTGAAAGTATGATTTTGCCTGTATGTTTTTTCATGGTTGGCACCTCCGGTTATTGTTGTGGTGTGTCATTTTGCGTCGGCTGCGCGCTGTCCGTAAGCCCGAAGCGTTTCATTGGGAGCCGGTACGTCTGTACCATGGCAGCTCCCTGATCCTTGACCACTTCCCATGCCTGCTGCATGAAAGCGGCGGCCTCTTCCTGCTTCCCGAGCCGCATGCAGAGGTCGGCATTGACGTAGTATTTGCTCGGCAGTTTCTTCGAAAAATCAGACGTATATGTTAAGAGCCGGTCTGCAATCGCCTGTGCCTTATCGTACTCTTCGCGCATTGTGTAATAATCGTAGTCAACTCCGTCCAGCAGTATTTTGAACATCTCATCATCTTTGTTCCCGAAGCGCGAATGTGCCTCATCCCGGAACTCGGCTGCCTTCTTCTCATCCTTCAGCCCCGCATAGGTGTCCACGCACACGCCGAGATAAAGCATATGCGAAATTCCACGGTCAATGAAGCTGATGCTCTTGCTGCGGATTTCCTTCTGATCAAGGGCTTCCAGATACTGCCGGGCGGTATCGAACTGCCTGGTCTGATTGAAATAATCCGCGCTGTACATCGCAAAATCCTTCAGATACACGATGCTCATCTCCTTGCCGGAGGTGTGCTCGCGCATCGCCTGATTTGCCATATCGAGCGCCTTTTGGGTGAATCCGTTCGTCATCACTTCGTTCCGGAACGCCTCATGGAGTATGGCCGAGGGCTTTCCCTTCTCGCTGTTAAGAAGCCTTTTTAAGAGGACAAATGCCAACGGAATCGCAACAACACAGAGGACTCCGAATACAAGAAGCGCCGTCTGTCTGCCGATGATCGGGCGCAGAATCAGAAAAAGCACAAACGCCGCGAGAACTTCGATTATATACAACAGAAAATAAGTCACAACATATACATTTCTCATCATTCCGCTCCTATCGTTTCTGTCTGAGAAGTTCCTGTACCTCTTCGAGCTTCGGAGGGTTTAACGGCAAAGGAAACCGTGAAATTGCAACGCCGGAGCAGGCGCTCGCAAAGCGCACCGTCTCCTCATCCGACATGCCGTGAAGCAGCGCATAGACGCATCCGGCTTTGTAGGTGTCGCCGGCGCCGAGCGTGCTCTTTACCTCCACGTCGAAGGGGCGCATGCGGTGAATCGGTCCGCCCTTCCGGCCGTAAAGCATCTCTCCGCCGCCCTGCGTCAGGATCGTCAGCCCTTCCGCCTCCTGAAGCATCAGCTCCATAACGGCTTCCGGTGCCATTCCCGCGTAGTCGTTGCCGGCGCATTCCTTGGATACTACATTGATTGCGGCATGTTTATGCAGATAGGAATCATGCCTTGTATCAATCGTCACATAAGGGATTTTGAGGCGTACGCAGATTTCCGCCGCAAGAAGCGTTTCCGCGCCAAAGTACGGGTCGATTGCCGCTGCCTTGCAGCCCGCGATGTCCTCCTCTTTCGGAACGCTCCACCAGCGTTCGCCGGTTGAGAAGAGCGTCTGGAACCGCCCCATCGGAGAACGCACAAGGCCTGCGATCACGACATAATCCATCACGCCGGGTTCCTCCGTAAAATGTAACGGCGACAGGTCCACCTTCTTGTCCGCGTAGAATTTCTTAAGCATCGGGGCGACTTCCGTCCCGATCCATGTTCCGTCCATGCGGACCGAAACCCCGAGCGAATCAAGAACCGTGCATGCGGTGCCGGTTTCTCCGCCCGGCAGGAAATACTGCGCGTCGATTTCCGAATACTCATCCGGCTGCAGGAATCCGCCCCGCAGCAGAAAAGAATGTGTTCCGAGCACCTGTCCGAACAGGTATGCTTCTGCGTCTTTCTTCATGGTAAACCCTCTCATATTCCGTCTGTTTTATTCTTTTTTGCCCCATTTGGCATATGACTGCTCGTAATCCTCTACATGCTTCCGGTACAGCTCCGACAGGAGCGGGCTCTTCGGGTAGGGAGCGCATTTCACGTCGGAGGGCGTGAAATCCATCAGTTTCCGTACCATCCGGTCCATCTGCGGTCCGTACTGCGTTTTCTCGAAGAAAATCTTACAGCCGCAGTCATTATGGTAACCCTGATGTCCGAATTCATCAATCAGTATGATCCGGTCGTACTCAGAGAGTTCCGTCTTCTTCAAAAGGAGGTTCAGAAGTCTTGCTGCGTACAGGTCGCCGTTACCGGTGTAGGCGCGGCCGATTGCCTGGACAATTATCCTTACATCCCCCGTTTCGCACTGCGACGGCCCGGATGCGGTGAGCCGGTCGAAAGCCGCCTCTGCCATCTCCTCGTCCCAGCCCGCCTTAATCTCTCTCGGGATCTGCATGGCTCTGTATTCATCGTAGGCTTTATCGCCGATCTCGTGCCACATGTAGTAGCCTTCGTCGCCGTCAACGAACTTGTAGTTTTCTTCGGCTTCCTGCATCGTCATAGGGCTTCCTCCCGAAAGATTCTTATTCTTTGTAGATCATGCTTCGGTATCCGTTTATTATACCACATAAACATGCGGCTTGTCGACTCAGAATCCGTCGCAGAGTCTTCTTAAGAACTCCGCCACGCCGTCCTCGTCGTTTGAGAGCGTGACGGCGTCCGCTTTTTCTTTCACCTGAGGAAGCGCGTTGGCAACCGCCACGCCGAGTCCGCACCGTTCGATCGGCTCAATATCGTCGTTATCGTCGCCGAAATATATTGCCTGCTCCGCGGGAATTCCCGCGTCCGAAAGCAGCTGCCGAATGCCGTTCCATTTCGTCGCGGTACGTCCCATAAACTGAATCAGCTTCTTATCCGCAACCGTGCAGTACACGTCGTCCGGCATCGGTACCGCAAGGCTTTCCGGCGGCATATCCGGATGGCTTGCGAGAATCTTGTAGACCGCCTCGCGCTTCGCTGTTTCTTTCAGGTCTGCGGAGACGATCGGCTGCCAGACCGGAATGTCGACATTCGAGTATAAACCGAATTCCGCCTCTATGGAGATTACGGTTCCCGGGATTGCTTCCAGTTCGGTAAGGATGGAAAGTGCGCTGTCGGCGGGTATCACATTTGCCGCCGTTTTATGAGGCGTAACCGAGCGTGCGCCGTTCAGCGTTACAACCGAAGTAACGCCGAGGGTGTCCCGGTATTCGGTGATGGCGCGCTCCGGACGGGCGGATGCGATGAATATCTGCGTCCCGGCCTCCTGCCAGGTGCGGAGCTCCCGCTTCGTTTCGTCCGAAATGCTCTTGTCGGCATGCAAAAGCGTGCGGTCCAGGTCCACGATGATCGCGCGGTACGGCTGAAGCGTGCGGTTCCAGATTTCGTAGCCACGCTCCCATGTCTCCACCGCGAACGGCCGGCGCGCGTCCCCGATGCGGTTCGCATAGTCCTCCAGAAAGCAAAGAAACGGCATCAGATGCTCCCGTGCCGTCAGAATTTCTTTCATAATAACTTTTGTCCAGACCTTCGCCTGCTCATACTGCGCCGTCTTCGTAACAGATTCGGCGTAACTTCTTACGTCAAATCCGACTCTTCTCTCCTCAACCGAAACCGCGCCGTCATCATTAATCTCCAAAAGCGCATACGGAACCGTCCCGACAAGGCAGTCGAGCGGAAGTCCGCAGGAGCCGGGATCGATAAGAATCACATGTCCGTACTTAGAAAAATAGCTCCACTGAAGGTGCAGATGGCCGAAGATATATACACCGTCTGAAAGCCCGCCGAGTCTTTGCTGAAGCACTCCGTCGGAGTCATTGGCCTCGCGGATATCCTTAGCAATCTGCTCCTTCGTCACAGGAGCGCCGCCGTACTTCTCCGCAAACCGGAAGGACCGCCAGTGTGTTCCCTCGAGCTTGCCGAGAAAATCAACATAGTCATGCGCGATATGAATGCTCACGCCGTTACATTCTATATCGATCTGTCGCGGCAGTGCAGCAAGATAATCCCGGTTCTCCTTCGAAACGGTCCGGTAGGCGTAGTAGGAAATCTGCATCTGCCCGTCCGTCCAGGTTGCCGGATCGGTGCCATCCAGATTCTCAAGGTATGACTCTTCATTGCCCCTCACAATATAGGTGTTCGGGAGCGCCCGAATCACCGCAAGACACTCGTTCGGCCACGGGCCGCTCAGGCAATAATCTCCTGCGAATATGTACCCGCTGACGCCCTGCTTCTTCGCGTCCGAAAGCACTGTCTCAAGTGCCGGAAGATTCCCGTGAATATCGGATATAACGGCATATTTCATTTTGTTTCTCCTTTGTCCCCATTCGATTTTTGCAGAAACTCCGGCTGCGTCTTTTCTCTTTTCCACAGACAGTGATACCGTGTAACCTCGCCGTCCGGATACTTTCTCACCTCGGAGGAGACCGCAAATCCGCAGGAGCGGTAGAAATCAACCGCATCGTCGTCCGTCTGCGCGTAAAGCGAGTCGAAGCGGCCGGATTCCGTAACCTTACGAATCAGCTTCCGGCCGATACCGAAATGACGGCAGCCCGGATCGACAGCGATGCCGATGATCTCGGCGCCGTGGTTCGAGCCGTCAGCGTCGGAAGTCGAACCGTCAGCGTGGCATTTGCCGCTCTTCCCGTCAAGCACCAGCATGCCCGCAATGTAGTGCTCGGTCCGGTACACATAGATTTCGACCGACGGCGACTTAAGGAGTGCCGTCATCGTTTCAACATACTTTTCGTAAGTCGGTTCATACATGCAGGAAGCGTAGATTTTGTATGCATCCTCCGAAAGAATCCACTCCCGGTCCGTGCAGGGTGTGACCTCTTCACGACGGATTACTGAAACGCGCGTCGTGGCATTGGCCGCGTCGGGGTATTCCCGAAGGAAGGTCATTCCGATGGCCTCCGCAGTCCGATAGGACGGTTCGTTGGTGTACTTGCAATAAGAATAAAGCGCCGGGTAGGACGTATGGCGGAAAGCCCAGTCCCGCACGGCAGCTGCTGCTTCTTTTGCGTAACCATTATTCTGTTGGTCGCGGCGAATGTGATAACCGATCTCCGGCAGGAGCTCGCCGTCAATGTTCTGAAGCGTCAGCCCGCAGTCGCCGATCATCTCGCCGGTTTCTTTGAGACATACCGCCCACAGGCCGAAGCCGTACTGCTGATAACGCTCCCGGTTTCGAAGGATCCACTCGCGCACCCTCGCCTCGTCGAATGCATACGGATAGTGCTTCATGTTGTCGGCATCCGAAAGAACGGCATAGAGCGCCTCAAAATCATCCGGATTCATCTCGCGAAGCACGAGTCTTTCGGTTTCCATACAAAAAGGAACGACCCGTTCCTCAAGCTCCGCATGCTCCGAAAGCGCCTTCTTCGTATTGATGGAATACGCCACCTGGACGCCTTCGTCCGGATCCCCGGTGAATTCGCGAATGCGGACGCCTCCGAGGGACTCCATCGTCTTCCAGGACGCAGGATTATCAAGGTCTGCGTCCATCAAAACGGGATTGATCCCGTATTGGTTGCAGACCTTCAGACCGAGGTAGAGATTGATTTTGTTGTAGCCTTTTCCGCGCTCGGAGGGGCGGATGCCGTAACCGATGTGGCCACCTCTGATTTTGAGCCTCTCATTCAGTGCGAGGCGGATGTTGATCATGCCGATGATCCTGTCATCGCTTTCCCTGACAAAGAAGAATTCCCTTGCCGGTACTCTTATCTCGTTCGTCTCAACGAGATTGTGGGCTTCCGTCATCCGAAGCCATTCCTCATAATCTTCGAGGTGATGATTGAGCCCTCCGGCCCCGTTCACGTGCGAGCCGGATTCAATAAATTCTTTGATATATTCGATTGCTTCTTCTTTCCGCCCTAGAGACGGAACTTCCAGGAAAAACCGTTCCATAACTTCCCCCAATACTTCGCCGGGAGGATACTTCCGGCAGATCTCACAGCCTGTCGATGATTTCCTTCGCCCTCTTAAGCATCGGCAGCTCGCGCCTTGCGATCAGCCTGCCGATCGGGGATTCGGCGTAATCCTCGTATGCCTGCACCGCCTCTTCGTAGGTCTTCTTCATGGTCGACAGATGGAATTCCGAAATCTCAGCCTCCGTCAGGTGCTTCTCCCCGAACGACACGATCCGGCACAGATAATAATTCGTCAGATTGTGGCGGTGGATTACGTTATAGTAGTCGCTGACGAGGCCGAGCTTGCAGATGATCTCCACCTCGGCGCCCATCTCTTCGCTGAGCTCGCGGCGAACGGCTTCCTCCAGGTTTTCGCCTTCTTCCACGCCGCCTCCGGGCGTCTCCATATGCGTCACCTTTCCGAACAGATCGTCCCGGTTGGCCCTCATAAAGTAAAAATTCCCGTCGTCATCGAAAACGATTCCGCGGGCAATCCTGCGGTCATGGCTGATGTATTCAAGCGGCCATTCCGTATCTCCAAATTCCAGCTGAAGTTCTTTATTCTCTGTCATAACTGCTCTGTCGTCCCTCACAAAATGTTTCACCGTATACGACGGATGCTGCAGCTCCGTCTTAAAGAATTCGGGGTACATCCGCCTCTCGTCCCCGACGGGCACCCACCGGAGATGTTCTTTGGCTTCGCCCTCGAGAAAATCCTCGCTGACCGGCGAAAAATCCTCCGGAACCTTCATGTAGTAAATAAGCGATATCTCGTAGATCATCTTCCCGCGGTGCGAAGGGGCATCACTGAAGAAATAAACCTCCGAAATGAAGCCGAGCCGGTCGATATCCATATGAACGCCGGTCTCTTCCTCTACCTCACGGATCACCGCCTGTTCGCTCGTTTCGCCGAACTGGATTCGCCCGCCTACCGTGTAAAGGTAATCCTCACGGTCATTCCCGACCATCAGGAATTGCCCATCCTTCAGGATGATTGCTCCGACGCGAAGATTGATCATTCCGTCTTCGCAAGGTACCGTCATGTCTTTTCCCATAGAATCATCTCCTCTGTGTGTGTAATAAGGCATCATTCTATCAGATTTGCCTCAGAAAATCAACAGTTCTTTCGAAAGATATCCCATGTATCGGATGTACTCTTCGTCCGTGTTCAGATGCTCGAGGATAATCGGCATCTCGGGGTCGATTTCATGCATCTTCTCAGCATAATACTTAAGCGGGAATTCGCCGTCGCCGGGGCCGCATTCCTCAAGCCGCAAAGTATATCGTTCACTGAGATGCACGTCCTTGATGTGGCAGCTACGGATATGCTTTCCGAGCAATTCCGCGCACTCGTCGATAAATTCCTCCGGATGGAAGTACCGTTCCGCCGAGTTGATCATGTTGATGATGTCCATATGAACGGCGAAACGGTCCCTGCCGACAGCCTCCATGAGACGGAAATACTCCTTCGGTCCCGTCGGAATCATCCACGGCATCGGTTCCAGCGTAAAATACGACCGCTTCACGTCCGCCCGGTCAATGATCTCCTGTACCATGGCAACCGTTTCCTTAAATGCTTCGTCCGTGAAATTCGCGCGGTAGCCGCCGTCCCATCTGGGACCGAAAGCGCCGGCCACATTCACCGCGCAGCGCGCGCCGAGATAATCCGCAAGGCGCAGCTGATTCACGCAGTAGTCCATGTTGGCCCTGCGCTCCTCGGGGTCTGCTGCCAGAGCGTTCCGCCAGATTCCGACCTCCGCGATGGTAAGTCCCGCCCGGTCGGCTGCCTCTTTGTATGCGATAATCTTCTCTTCCGGATCGTTACAGGAAAGCGGAAATACAACCGTTTTACAGCCGAGCGCTATCTGGTTCGATGCCCATTCTTCGGGAGAGGAGTGCTTTAAGGGAGAGGATGTTCCGAGTCTCATAAGCGCTCCTCCTAATACTGATAGAGAGCGGAATCATCGATTTCGCTCACCTTCGAAAAACCGGTGGAGCTCATGATGTACCGAAGTTCATCCGCCACATTGTTCAGGAATTTCACAACGCCCTGCGTGCCGCCCTTCTCAAGGTGCGGAAGCATGGAACGGCCTACCGCAACCGCGTCCGCGCCGAGTGCCAGTGCCTTATAGACATCCGCGCCGGTGGAGATTCCGCAGTCCAGAAAGATTTCCACGCCGCTTCCCGCGAGGGCTTCCTTAATCTCCGGAAGCACCATCATCGGCGGAACCGCGTAGGGAAGGCGTCCGTGGTGATGGCTGACGATGATGGCTTTCACGCCGATTTCTTTGCATTTGACGGCGTCGGCAACGCTCAGAACGCCCTTTACAACGAACGGAAGCTTCGTCGATTCCACAGAGGAACGGAGCATGTCGGTCGTCTGCGCGGCCATTGTCTCACCGACCACGATATCATATCCGGTCATGCCGAAGATGTGGTCGATATCCATGCCGATTCCGAAGGCTCCCGCCGCTTCGGCGAACTGAAACTGGTCCCGTACCTTTCCGTTATCCGCATACGGCTTCACAATCCGGACGGTCTTAGCGCCGGTGTTGATAATCTTTTGGAACATGTCATTTTCCATCATGCCGACGAAATTCAGCGTGTTGCATTCGCGCGTCGCCATCGAGTATTCCTCAAGCCCGTTATGCTCGCGGCCGTCGTAGCACCCGAGATGGGAGAACGCAGGCGTCAGCACCGGGCTTAGGAATGTCTCGCCGAGAATTGTTGTTGATACATCCGCCTTAACGGAGTCGATGAGCCGCTCCTCGATGAGGATGGAATCCATGTAGCGTGCCGTGATCTCATTTGCGTCCGATACTCTTGTGTAAGCCATACTGTCCTCCTTTTATTCGCTTTCCTGATTGTATTCCGTCAGTTCTCCCATGACATCCGTGCAGATTCCGACGAGCCTGTTTCCGCGCCATACACCGTCGAAGATAACTTCCTTTTTCTCTGCCTTCTTAAGGCATTCGCCCAGAGCTTTCCGCTCCTTTTCCTCGTTAGGGCTTTCCCCGTTACTTTCCTTCCATTCCATCCAGAGCGGAAGCATTCTCTCCACTGCCTGAGGGATGTTCGGAACCGGAAGGTAACGGTACAGCGGCTTCACGAATTTCGTATCCTCCGGGTGAACGTAGAAATCGGCAAACTTGCAGGGCCTTTTCGTATTCCGGAAGCCGAGCTTCTCGTGAAGCGCGATGGATTTCGTGTTGTCTCTGTCGATCGACGCGATCAGCGTTTCCGCAGCCTCATATTCGAGGAGGGTCTTCACCGCACGCCGATACATCCTAGTCGCGATTCCCCTGCGGCGGTAGGCTTCCCGCACGTGAACGTCGCTCGAAAGCCACTTACGCGCGTCCTTCGGGTCTCTCATAACGCGGATATACCCGACGGCTTGGCCGGCGTCCCAGGCAATCACTTCGAACCAGCTAACGGCGAAATCGCGCTCGTACCAGTCGCAGAATTCCACCTGCTGCATGGCATCCTCTTTCGAGGGGATTCCTTTTACTTCGCAGAAGAAATCCGCCATCGCCTCCCGCTTCTTTGCGGGCATATTTCTGTGCGAATCCGTTATTTCATAACGCATGCTTTTTACTCCTTTTTATCTCCCGATTCCCAGGGCGTCAGCCAGTTCGCATATCTCGGAAATGATATATGTCGCCGGATGAGCCTCGTCCCGTTCGCCGTTTCGGTCAATCCACGCGGCTTTGATTCCCGCGTTGAAGGCTCCTGTCACATCGGTCTCATAGATATCTCCGACAAATGTAATGTCTTCCCTCCGTTCTCCCGGATGCTCCGAAAGCGCCGCCTGAATTGCCTGCTCGAAGAACCCTCTGTCCGGCTTCGTCCGACCGTACTCGGCGCTTGACCAGACCTTCGTAAAGTAGTGCCCGATTCCGAGCCGGTCAAGGATGGTCTGCAACGCTCCCGCGGTGAAACCGCTGTTTGAAAGCACATACATCGGAATCCCTTCCGCCTGCAGCTTTGCAAGCGTCTCCGCAAGACCCGGGGCAACGAACATCTCATTTGCCGCCATTAAAAAGTCGGCTTCCTCCTCCGTGGTCATGGGAACCGTTTCGCCGCCGAAACGCTCCGCGTAGCGCGGAAGCTCTTCCTTTACGAAGGGGAATTCGATGCCCTGCCGGTGGAGCGTCATAAGCTCTTCAAACAGTTCCTCACCGTATACCTTGATTTCCTCAAAGGTACAACGGTCCTTGTAGTATTTCTCCCAGAACACGCGAAGCGGACGGTTGAAATCATGGATTCTGCTGATGACCAGTGTTTCAAAGTAGTCGAAGATCAGTATCATTTTCCGTTCCTCTTGACACCATATATGACACCATGTATAATATATTTACAGGAGGTGTTTTATGTCCCAATTTGATAAACTCTTAGCCCGTATTCGAAATCTGGATAAAAACATGCGGTTTGATGAGCTGCGCAAGATTCTCGAATACTATGGATATACAATGTACGGACCATCCGGCGGGAGCAGCCATAAGACATTCCGCAAGCCGGGATGTGTTCCGATTACGATTCCGATGCATGAACCGATTAAACGGGCTTACGTCGAACTCGTCAAAGCAATCGTAGAAAGTGAGGCAAACGATGAAAACACTTGAATACTATAACAAACTTCCCTATCGCCTGGAACTGGTTCCGGATACGGAGGAAGGCGGTTATACCGCATTCTTTCCGGAATTACCCGGATGCATTACGTCTTCTGATACTCCGGAAGGCGCTCTTGCCAATGCCCTTGACGCGAAGAACGAATGGCTGAAAGCCGCCATCGCCGAAGGCATCAAAATCAATGAGCCCTCCAACGAGGAATATTCCGGGCAGTTTAAAATTCGGATTCCCAAGAGCCTTCACCGGTCTCTTTCCTTGAATGCCAAGAAGGAAGGCATCAGTATGAATCAGTATTGCCTTTATCTTCTTTCCAAAAATGATGCACTGTTTACTAAGGGGAAATAAGTATGTACCTGCCACCCTCTCGTGATAACGAGGGGGTTTTTTCTGCCCTTTACCGAACCTTCTTATACAGGAACAGCAGCAGGTCGTCATCGTTGACGCAGGGCGCATAGGGCTCCAAAGGCTTTCCTTGGTACCACACGCCGCTGCCGTCCGGCTTATAGCCGCGCTTTGCGTAGATGCGCTGCGCCTGCCCGTAACCGGAATGCACACCGACGGCGAGGAATACATGGTCGGACAGTTTCGAGGCTTCCCGCTCCGCTACATCTAAAAGCTTGTTTCCGATGCCCTTGTTATGCACATGAAAGAACACGCAGAGATCCACGATCTCCGGCCACTCCTTTTCGACAAACGGCCCCTCCGTCGGGCTCAGAACAAGCGTGCAGATACCCGCAATCTTGCCCTCGTACTCGGGGATGAACACGAGGCGCTCTCCGGCCTCCTGCTCCTTGAGATAATTCTCGTAGGTCTCGATCACCGGATGCCATTCGTAGGACATATAGGTGTCAAAAATCGCCTTTGCGTCCTCCGGCACCATGCTCCGGATCTTAACTGTTTCGTCTTCGTAGTAAACCTTCATAATTTCCTCCTCATTCTTGCAGGATTGCCTGCACAACGTTTTCATCCAAAGCGGAAAATGCCACGACTTCCTTCGGCGGAACGCTGTGCTCGTTGATGATCTTCTCCATCCAAAGGAGGTTGTACCACCGGCCGAATTTGCAGCCGCAGCCGTGATAGCGCGCCACCGGCTTGTAGCCGATCGCCTCGTGAAAACGCTCGCTGTTTCTGGTGAGGTACGGGTCTTCCTCCTCCATCGGATCCGCTGCTCCGGCATAGAGGTTGGTGATATTTTGAAGCTTTAAGATCGCCTCAAGCTTCTCGTACAAAAGCTTCCCGATGCCTCGTCTGTGGTAGTCCCGGTCGATGTAGATGGAAGTGCCTGCCGCCCAGCCGTAAGCTGCTCTCTGCGCAAAACGCGAAGCATAGATATAGCCGATAATCCGGCCGTCCTCCTCCGCCACAATGTACGGATACTTCACAAGCGTGCTCCGGATGCGCTCCGTAAACTCCGCAAGGGTCGGCACATCGTACTCGTACGACACCGCCGTATTCTCCACATAGTAAGCATAAATCTCAAGAATCCGCGGAGCGTCCTCCGCCTTCGCAATTCGAAAAGTGATCACTGTTTTGTTCTCCTTACTTCTTTCCGTACTTGCGCTGCAGCTTCTTCGACATCGTCTGCGTGTTCTTCTTCGGCTTCTCAACGCGCGCCGCGCGCTTCTCGCTGAGGAAGATGTAATAGTCCTCCGCCTCGTACACCTTCACGCCGCCGAAGACCGACTTCAGCTTATTGCGGTACCAGTCAAGCCGCTTGGTCACCATGACCATCCGGCCGCCGACAGCGAGCTTACGGAAGCCGTCCTCGATGAACGCCTTTGCCACGGAAAAGTCCGTGTGATAGGGCGGATTCGAGTAGATCAGCGTAAAGTCCCGGTCCTCAACACTCTTAAGACCGTCGCTCTGCAGTACTCTTGCGCCGGTGATTCCGTTGCGTGCGAGATTGTCCGTCGCAAGCGCAACCGCATCCTCCAGGATGTCGCACATCACAACATGATCACCGCCGAGTCGCTTCGCCGCGTAGATTCCGACGACACCGTAGCCGCACCCGAGGTCGAGTACCTTGTCGCCCTCGCGGACAAGCACGGTTTCTAACATAAACCGCGTTCCGAGGTCCACCCGGGTCGGCGAAAAGTAGTACTCTCCGGTTTCGCAGATAATCTCAATTCCGTTAATTTCTTCTTTGATTAGCATAAGTTAATGCAGCCTCTTCGTCTCTTAAAGTTTCACTGCCTTCGTCGCAATCGAGCCGCTGATGTAATTGTCAAGCGCGGT
>DBWJ01000111.1:0-246 GCA_002308955.1 Lachnoclostridium sp. UBA1241
AAGACCGGCCGTCCGAGAAGAGTCGGCCCCATCGATATCGTTGCCACCCGTTACGGCGTGGAGTGCCAGGGCGCTACCGATATCGCCCTTACGAAGATGGACGTTCTGAGCTACATGGATCAGATTCCGATCTGCTCGCACTACGAGCTGAACGGCGAGATTATTGATGATTTCCCGTTCCCGGCAGCACTCAACGACTGCAAGCCGGTTATCGAATATATGCCCGGCTGGAAATGCGACATCAGC
>DBWJ01000111.1:292-532 GCA_002308955.1 Lachnoclostridium sp. UBA1241
AGAAGCAGATCGGCTGCCGCATCCGTTACGTTTCGGTAGGACCGGAGCGCGACGCGTATATCGAGCGGTAATCGGTTGTTTGCTTTTATGGAAACCGGCGTGGTATTGGCCGCCGGAATCGTAAGAAAAGGAATCGGTGTGGCATTTGCCGGACCGATGAGTATATAGGAGGACGCGAATGAAAGAGTACTATCCGGTGAAGGAAGGCAAAGTAAGAGAAATCTACGATGTCGGCGAGAA
>DBWJ01000111.1:605-12620 GCA_002308955.1 Lachnoclostridium sp. UBA1241
AGATGTCCAAGTTCTGGTTCGATTTTACGAAGGACATCGTAAAGAACCATATGATTTCCGTTGATACCAAAGATATGCCGGAGTTCTTCCGTCAGGAGAAATTCGAAGGCAACAGCATGCTTGTAAAGAAGCTCGAGATGCTTCCGGTGGAGTGCATCGTGCGCGGTTACATTACCGGTTCCGGCTGGAAGAGCTACTGCGAGAACGGCACCGTATGCGGCATCAAGCTTCCCGAAGGACTGAAAGAGTCCGAGAAACTGCCTGAGCCCATCTATACGCCTTCGACGAAGGCCGAGATCGGCGACCATGACGAGAACATCTCCTTCGAGCAGTCGATTGAATATCTTGAGAAGCGCTTCCCCGGACACGGCGAGGAGTACGCCACCAAGCTTCGCGACTACACAATCGCAATCTACAAGAAGTGCGCGGATTACGCGCTTACGAAGGGCATCATCATTGCCGATACGAAGTTTGAGTTCGGTCTTGATGAGAACGGAGAGATCATTGTCGGCGATGAGATGCTGACTCCCGACTCTTCCCGTTTCTGGCCGCTTGCAAGCTACGAGGTAGGCCATGCGGAGCCGTCTTACGACAAGCAGTTTGCACGCGACTGGCTCAAGGCCAATCCGCATGACGACTGGACGCTTCCTAAAGAAGTTGTCGATAAGACGATTGCCATCTATCTGGAAGGCTACGAGAAGCTTACCGGAAAGAAACTTGTTTAAGTAACGAAAAGAAGCCATGAGAGCCCGGAATGCCGGGGTCTCATGGTTTTGTTATTATTGAAGGACAGGAGAAATAAACATGAGCGACACGAGCAGATACACAAGCCCCTTCTCGGAAAGATACGCTTCCGCGGAGATGCAGTACATATTCAGCCAGGACAAGAAGTTCTCCACATGGAGAAAGCTTTGGATTGCCCTTGCGGAGACCGAGATGGAGCTCGGCCTTTCCCAGGACGGAAAGCCCGTCATCACGCAGGACATGATCGATGAAATGAAGGCGCACATTGATGACATTGATTACGCCGTTGCGAAGGAACGTGAGAAGCTTGTCCGTCACGACGTCATGAGCCATGTTTACACATACGGTCTGCAGTGCCCGAAGGCTGCCGGAATCATCCACCTCGGCGCTACGAGCTGCTATGTGGGCGACAACACCGACATTATCGTGATGCGTGACGCGCTCAGGCTGGTAAGAAGCAAGCTCGTAAACGTAATCGCGAAACTGGCGAATTTTGCGGACAAGTATAAGGACATGCCGACATTGGCATTTACGCATTTCCAGCCCGCTCAGCCGACCACGGTCGGAAAGAGAGCAACGCTCTGGATTCAGGAATTCTGCATGGACCTTGCGGATGTTGACTATGTGATTTCCACGCTGAAGCTTCTCGGCTGCAAAGGAACCACCGGTACGCAGGCATCCTTCAAGGAACTGTTCAATAACGATCAGGAGAAGCTTGACCGTCTCGATCCGATGATCGCGGAGAAGATGGGATTTGACGGATGCTACCCGGTATCCGGCCAGACCTATTCCCGTAAGGTGGATACGAGAGTGATGAACGTTGTGGCGGGCATCGCCGCAAGCGCTCACAAGATGAGTAACGATATCCGTCTTCTGCAGCATTTGAAGGAAGTGGAAGAGCCTTTCGAGAAGAACCAGATCGGTTCTTCGGCTATGGCATATAAGCGTAACCCGATGCGTTCCGAGCGTATCGCGTCGCTGTCCCGTTACGTGATCATTGACGCCCTCAATCCGGCTATCACTTCCGCAACGCAGTGGTTTGAGCGGACGCTTGACGACTCCGCCAACAAGCGTGTGGCAATCTCCGAGGGCTTCCTCGCAATCGACGGTATCCTCGATCTGTGCCTCAACGTTTCGGACGGCCTTGTGGTAAATGAGAAGGTTATCGAGAAGCGCCTTAGAAGCGAGCTTCCGTTCATGGCTACCGAGAACATTATGATGGACGCCGTAAAGAAGGGCGGAAACCGTCAGGAGCTTCACGAGGAGATCCGCAAGCTTTCCATGGAAGCAGGCGCTACCGTAAAGCAGAAGGGACTCGAGAACAATCTGCTTGACCTGATCGCGGCGGACGAAGTATTCGACGTAACGAGAGAAGAGCTTGAAAGCTACATGGTACCGGCCAATTATGTGGGCCGCTCTGCCGAGCAGACTGTTGCATTTCTCGCGAACATCGTTGCCCCGATTCTTGAGGCGAACAAGGACTGCCTCGGAATTACCGCGCAGATAAACGTATAATTTTTTGTAAAGGACAAATGTTATGGACAAGATTCTTGTTCTGGATTTCGGCGGGCAGTACAACCAGCTTGTTGCAAGACGCGTGCGTGAATGCAACGTATACTGCGAAATCGCTTCCTACCGGACCGATATCGAGGTCATTAAGGCGATGAACCTCAAGGGCATCATCCTGACCGGCGGGCCGAACAGCTGTTACGAACCCGGCGCTCCGACCTTCTCGAAGGAACTGTTCGAGCTCGGGATTCCGGTCCTCGGACTGTGCTACGGCGCACAGCTGATGCAGCATGTTCTCGGCGGCAAAGTCGAGCGTGCATCGGTTCAGGAATACGGAAGAACGGAAATCGTAACGAATCCGGATTCTCCTCTTTTTAAGGACGTTCCGGCGCAGACCGTATGCTGGATGAGTCATTTTGACTACATCAGTAGAATGGCGTCCGGCTTTACTTCCGTGGCACATTCAAAAGATTGCCCGGTGGCTGCATGTCAGGATCTTTCGAGACACCTTTACGGCATTCAGTTCCATCCCGAAGTGCTCCATACGCCGGAAGGAACGAAGATGATTTATAACTTTGTCCGCGGCATCTGCGGATGTGACGGCTCCTGGAAGATGGACGCATTTGTCGAGAAGACGATTGCGGAGCTTCGCGAGAGAATCGGAAGCGGCCGTGTACTTCTCGGTCTGTCCGGCGGCGTTGACAGCTCGGTGGCAGCAGGACTTCTTGCCCGCGCCATCGGAAAGCAACTGACCTGCGTTTTCGTTGACCACGGTCTCTTACGTAAGAACGAGGGTGACGAAGTGGAAGCCGTCTTCGGTCCGAACGGAAACTTTGATCTGAATTTCGTCCGCGTGAACGCGCAGCATCGTTTTTATGTGAAACTTGCCGGTGTAACCGATCCGGAGACGAAGCGTAAGATTATCGGCGAAGAATTCATCCGCGTTTTCGAGGAAGAGGCGAAGAAGATCGGAGCAGTAGAATTCCTTGCGCAGGGCACCATCTATCCGGATGTAGTGGAATCCGGCCTCGGCGGCGAGTCGGCCGTCATCAAATCGCATCACAACGTCGGCGGATTGCCGTCTTACGTACAGTTTAAGGAAATCGTTGAACCGCTTCGGTATCTGTTCAAGGATGAGGTCCGTAAGGCAGGTCTTGAGCTCGGGATTCCCGAGAAGCTTGTCATGCGTCAGCCGTTCCCCGGTCCGGGACTCGGCATCCGTATCATCGGCGACATCACCGAGGACAAGATCCGAATCGTGCAGGACAGCGATTATATATTCCGTGAGGAAGTCGACAAGACGCTTTCCGAGTATAAGAAGATGACCGGTGAGGTCGCATCCTGGAAACCCGATCAGTACTATGCGGCGCTTACGAATGTCCGCTCCGTCGGCGTTATGGGTGACGAGCGTACCTACGATTACGCGGTTGCGCTTCGCGCCGTTCGCACCACCGACTTCATGACCGCGGATTCCGCGCGCATTCCTTACGAGGTTTTGGACACTGTCATGAACCGCATCATCAAGGAAGTCCGCGGGGTTAACCGCGTATTCTACGACTTGACCAGTAAACCTCCGGGGACGATCGAGTATGAGTGATAAATAGTTGGGAACCTGAGGGGGCAGAAGCGATTGCGAAGCAATCCCTGTGAAATCGAAAAGAGCCTGCCGAGTGCTTGTACTCGGGCGGGCTTTTTTTGATTTCACGAGGAGAGGCTCACGCAGTGAGCTGCTTCTGCCCGGACGCGATACCCGACGCCAACAGACAGCCCCAAGCCGCTTGCGGCTTGGGGCTGAGTGATACATAGCATAAAAAATGATAAATTTACAAACCACACATTGCGTGGAAGATAATAATGTGTTATACTTCTATTCCGTCCACAATCCGGATATACGATATCGGAAATCATATATATACAATCAGGGATAAACAAGTGATGCTGGATTATGACCTGGCGGCTTTGTATGGATATGAAGTCCGGGCGTTGAATCAGCAGGTTAAGCGCAATTCTCACCGCTTCCCGGATGATTTTATGTTTCAGCTTACGAAGGATGAGGTTGAAGATTGTGAAATCACAAATTGTGACTTCACCAAATTCAAATTTTTACTCCGGGCAAGAAGGAGGTCGCAGAAAGCCGCCATATGCCTTTACAGAACAGGGAATCTATATGCTGGCGACGGTATTAAAGGGAGATGTGGCTGAACAACAAAGCATATTCATTATGCGTGCCTTTCGTGAGATGCGTCGCTTTATAACTAACAATGCTTTGCTTTTTGAGAAGGTCAGTCATATAGAACTGAAACAGTTGGAATATCCTAAACTGACGGTGAAAAAGACTCAGGTATTCCATGACAGATTTATCATCCTGGATGGAAAGACAGCATACCATATAGGGGCTTCTATTAAGGATGCAGGCAAGAAATGCTTTGGCATTTCTCGCCTGGAAGATGCGAGAATAGTGTCGGATTTGTTAAATCGTCTGAAGACAGTATAAAATTGAAAATAAGGAGAAACAGTAACTATGAACGCAATCCTTACAAGTGCCCTCGGCGGGCAGGTAAAAATCGACGGTAAGAGATATCCTTCGAGACTGCTTGAGGCCAACGGATTATTAAACCATATTCAGGCAGTTTGGAAAAAGAATTCCAGGGTAATGATCATCAGCGGATCCCCTGCGGACTATGATAAGAACGACAGCGTATTATTCTGCCTCAGCGGAGCTTTTACCCTGAGTGACCTCAGCGCTTCGGAAGTGGTGATGTGTGACGAAAGAAACAGAGAGATTATCGAGCGCCTTTCTGAGATGGATGTGCTGGTTCTGGCCGGCGGACATGTGCCGACGCAGAACAGTTTTATGAAGACATTAGGGTTAAAAGAACGCCTGCAGACCTGGGACGGACTTCTTATAGCCTGGAGCGCCGGGTCCATGAACTGCGCGGAAACGGTTTACGCGGGGCCGGAGCTTCCGGGAGAGGCGATTGATCCGGATTACCAAAGATGGATCAGCGGTCTCGGAATAACGAAAACCAACATATTCCCTCATTTTGAGGAACTGAAGGATGAAATGCTTGACGGGATGCGGCTCATAGAGGATATCACCTATTCAGACAGTATGGTACACGAGATCATAGCTTTGAATAACGGCAGTTTCATCGTTTCGGACGATGGCACAGAGACGCTTTACGGGGAAGCGTACAGCATTAAGAACGGAGAGCAGAGACAGATCTGCACGGACGGCAAATGGACACGGTTATAAACATTTTTACGGAGAAATCGAAAGAAATCCTTAAGGATAATCTGGTCGGAATATATCTGCACGGTTCCGCCGTTATGGGGTGCTTTAATCCCTTGAAAAGTGACCTTGACCTGATCGTGGTAGTGAAGGATTCCGTACCGGATTCGGTGAAAAAATCCTTTATGGACATGGTGGCAGCGTTAAATGCCATGGGACCTGCCAAAGGAATTGAAATGAGCGTTGTGAAGCAAAGCGTCTGCAGACCCTTTGTTTATCCGACGCCTTTTGAACTGCATTTTTCCGTGGCGCACCTTGATTGGTACAAAAAGAATCCGGACGATTATGTTTCGAAAATGAAGGGCGAGGATAAAGATCTTGCGTCGCATTTTACGATCATAAATCACAGAGGAAAGTGTCTTTACGGCGCTCCAATCAGGGATGTTTTCGCGGACGTTCCGGCACGGGATTACATGGATTCGATTTGGAATGATATTGCCGATGCGGAGGAAGAAATTTCTGAGAATCCGATGTATCTGATACTGAATCTCGCAAGAGTGCTTGCGTACAGGAAAGACGGCCTTGTCCTCTCCAAGAAGGAGGGCGGTGAATGGGCGCTTAACAACCTTCCGGAGAAGTATCACAGTCTGATAAAGAATGCCCTTTGTGAGTATTCCGTGGCTTCTGATATATCGTATGATTTGAATCTTGCGAAAGACTATGCGCAATATATGTTGAGACAGATTGAAAGTTAAACTGCAATCGGTTATAATGGATGAAAGAATCTGTCTCAAGGAGGAGAAGGGAATGGGTGGAAACAACGGTGAATTCGGTATCGGAAAAGCGCTTCTTTTGGGAATCGGCGTCGGAATTATTGTGCCGATTGTCATGTTCTTCGCGCTCAGAGTCGGATCGGCCAAGGAACGTGAATATGTCGAGAAAGGTGTTCTGACGCCCTGCTATGTGGAAACGATTCTTTCCGTCGGCGGCAAGCAGCAGGTTTGGGTCGTCTATCAGAATGAAGCAGGGAAAAATGTGAAAGCCAAAGCGATTCTGAATAAACATGTCGGCATCGGCGAAACGGTTCAGGCATATGTCCTTGCGTCCAGACCGGATGAGGTTTATTATCCGGCAAGCAATTTCTGGAAAATTGCATGCTACATTATTGTCGGCCTTTTTGCAGTCGGTTCATGGATTCCGCTCATCGTGCTGCTGATACAGGGGCACAGAGACAAGAAGGCGGCGGAGCTTTATGAGCAGCTGCAGGCGATGAAACTCAGAAATAAAGATAACATGTGAGGAAAAGCATCAGCCGGTGTTGACATATCCGGCCGGAGCCGATATAATATAGCCATCACGAAAGAAAGCGAGGTACTTTTTAATGTTTGCAACAATTGAGCTTGTAACCAAATACGGAAGGTTGACCTCGGTATGCTTCTTTTGATGGAATGAATTTTATCAGGATTTAGCGGCCGTGGCATTTTGTCACGGCCTTTTTATGCCCATAACCGGGCAGCGATTCATTCTGCGGCAACAATCCCACGTGCCGCGTGTCTGTAATCCGGGGTCTCCTTCGTACCGTAACCGATTCAGGCTCAAAAAAGAGCTTAGAAACGAAAACACATTACGAAACGGAGAACAGAGACATTGAACATCATTATCAGAAAAGAAACCAAAGAAGATTTTTACAACACGGAGCTTATGGTCATGCGGGCCTTCTTCAACATGTACCGGCCCGGATGCAATGAGCATCTGCTCGTGCATAAGCTGCGCGAAGCCCCGGAATATGTGCCGGAATGCAGTCTCGTGGCAGAAACGGACGGACGGATCGTCGGCTGCGTATTCACCTCGAAGGCCGCTGTGACCGACGGAGAGAAGACACACGAAGTCGTTACGATCGGACCGGTGGCAGTCGAGCCGACGCTTTGTTACCGCGGCATCGGCACACAGCTGATGGAAGCGGTCATTCCGCTCATAAAAGAGGCCGGATTCAAGGGCATTGTCATGTGCGGAGAACCGGAGTACTACACGCGTTTCGGATTTGTCACATGTGACCGGTTTGACATTCACCACAGCGGGTTCGGAAACTCGGACGCCTTCATGGCTCTGCCGCTTAACGAAGGATTTGAAGAGATTCACGGAATCTATTCCGAAGGACCGGTATTTGAGACCTGTGAGGACGAAGCGGAGATAGCAAAGTTCAATCAAAACTTCCCATATATGAAGCCGCTGAAGCTTTCGGAGCAGCCGCTTCACAAGCTGCGCCTCGGACGGATTTCGGAAGCCGGCAGAAACAGTTATAAGATTCAGTACTTCGGTGAGGAGCTGCAGGCGAAACTCAAAGGAAACTTCTATAAGGCGGAATCGGAAGAACTGCCTGTAGTGGGAGATTATGTCACATTTGTCTATAATCCCATCGGCGAATCTATGATTCAGTCGGTGTGTGAGCGGACGAGTTTTTTGAAACGTCCGGATCAGGCGAAGACCGCAGTAATGCAGTATATGGCGGCCAATGTGGACTATGTCTTCATCGTCACATCGTTAAATGAGGACTACAGCTACAACCGTATCGCAAGATACGCGAGCGTCGCTCTTGCAGGCGGCGCGACACCGGTTGCCGTACTCACGAAATCGGACCTTTGCAGTAACGTCGGGCGGTATGTGACCGAGGTGGAGACTATCTCCGAAAAGATCCGCGTCCATGCGATTTCGGCGCTTTACGGGATCGGCCTTGACGAGCTCGAAGCGTACTTTGAACCCGGTGTGACGGTCTGCTTTCTCGGCTCGTCCGGTGCCGGCAAGTCAACCCTTTTAAACGCGCTCGCAGGCGAGGAAGTGATGAAGACTTCCGCCATCCGCGAGTCGGACGGAGAGGGACGTCACACGACGACGAGAAGACAGCTGATCACCCTTGGAAACGGCGTTTCGATCATCGATACGCCCGGTATGCGTGAGATCGGAATGGCGTCGGTTCAGGAAGGGTTGGACGACACATTTTCCGATATTCTGGAACTGGAAAGCAGGTGCCGTTTCAGTAACTGTAAGCACCTGACGGAACCCGGCTGCGCAATCAAAGCGGCGCTCGCGGACGGGACGCTTTCCGAACAGCGGTATACGCTTTATAAGAACTTAAGCCGCGAAAATCACAGCAATTACGCGCTGAAGAAACAGGTCTCCAAGTGGCATAAACAGATGGAGAAGATGAACCGCAGGGGACTGGATTAAATGCGCGATTGCATAGAAGGTAACAAATGTATACGGAGGGAAATTAATGACGGAATTAAAGAATTTTACGTGTGCGGGGTATGAGCGGAAGGATTACCGTTTCCTCAGCGACATCGACGCGGAAGGACTCATCATGCGCCACACGAAGAGCGGCGCGCGGATTGTGCTTCTTTCGAACGATGATCCGAACAAGATCTTTGCAATCGGCTTTCGCACAACGCCTACGAACAGCACGGGCGTGCCGCATATCATGGAGCACTCGGTTTTGTGCGGGTCGGTAAAGTATCCCGTGAAGGAAGTGTTTTCCGAACTGGGAAAGGGATCGTTACGTACGTTTCTCAATGCATTTACCGGCCCCGACTGGACCTGCTATCCGGTCGGAAGTTGCAATGACAAAGATTTTAAAAACCTTGTCGACGTGTATATGGATGTCGTTCTGCACCCTTTGATCGCGGAGAGAAAGGAGATATTCCTGCAGGAAGGCTGGCGTTATGAACTCGAGAGTCCGGAAGCGGAACTCGGAATTAACGGTGTTGTTTACAGCGAAATGAAGGGAGCCTACTCGTCTCCGGACAGTTTCGCCTACAAGTCACTGATGCAGGCAGTGTTCCCGGATACCACATACGGTTCGGACTCGGGCGGCGATCCGGATGTGATTCCGGAACTCAGTTTTGAGGAGTTCTTAGAGTTCCACCGGACATACTATTCGCCGGCGAACAGCTATATCTTCCTGTACGGCAATGCCGATATGGGAGAGATGCTTTCTTATCTTGACCGCGAGTATCTCAGCGCATATGACATTATTCAGGTGGATTCCGAAGTGAAGCTCCAGAAGCCTCTCGGATTCCGCAAGGTAGAGCAGACGTATCCGATCGGTGAGGAGGAGAGCGAGAAGGGCAGGACCTATCTCCAATACGCCGCCAAAGTGTATGACGGGGTGGATGCGAAGAAATCCACCGCTTGGAATATCCTTTCTTCGCTTCTTTTCAACATGCCCGGGGCTCCGGTTAAGAAAGCCCTCATGGATGCGGGAATCGGAAGCGACGCTTCCGCTTTTCTGAATCGTCTGCGTCAGTCGCCGTTTTTGATCAGGGTCGATGAGGCGGAACCGGAACAGGCGGAGCAGTTCCTCGCAATTATCCGTGATAAGGTTGCCGAAACAGTCAAAAACGGTATCGATAAGAAGACCGTTGCGGCGCTCCTTAACCGCAATGAGATTAATTACCGCGTGAACAATTTCGGCGGAGAACTGCGCGGACTGGATTACCTGATGAGCGCGCTTTCCGTAATGCTTTATGATGAGGACAGGACGTTTGATCCGTTGAATCTCGGTGAGGTTTACGCAGAGCTTCGCAAGGAACTGGATACCGGGTACTTTGAGCAGTTGCTGCAGGAGTTTCTGGATTCGGATCATTCGGTTCTTGTTGTGGTGAAACCCGAGAAGGGACTCGGAGCGAAGAAGGAGAATGCGCTTCGTGAGAAGCTTGCCGCAATGAAGGCAGCCATGAGCGAGCAGAAAATTGACGCGCTGGTGAAGGAAACCGCAGCACTGAAAGCATATCAGAGCCGGACGGAGACCGCCGAGGAACTTGCCTGCATTCCGGTCCTTTCGAGAGAGGATATCGATAAGAAACCGCTTCCGTTAGATTACACGGTGGAAAAGGTTGCCGGTGACGTACCGTTGATTCACGTCGACAATGCGACCGGCGGAATTACCTATATCCAGGTAAGATTTGACGTGACAGACCTGCCGGAGGAGGAACTCCCGTACCTTAAGCTGTATGCGAATGTGCTTAACGAGATGGATACCGAGAACTATACATATCCGGAATTCCAGAATGAGATTAACAGTAACATGGGAAGCATGTATGAGTTTCCCGAAGCGACTTCCGTCAAAGGAGAAGAGGGGGAGATTAAAGGCTTCCTGACCTCGGGTCTCAACGTGCCGGACGGCAACGCGAAGAAAGGTCTTGAACTTCTTTTCGAAGCACTGTGGCGCACGAAGTTTACGGATACCAAACGTCTTCTCCAGCTGATGTCGGAGAACGCCGTATATCTGCCGGATAATCTCATATCGAACGGATCGAATACGGCATCAACCTTGGCAATGATGCAGTTCAGTCCCCGCAGCAGGTTCGTTTATTATACGGACGGCGAAGGGTACTATGCATGTCTGCGTCAGTGGATTGATAGTTTTGAGGAGCGGAAGGATGAAATCATCCGTCATATGGAAAACATCCGCAGACACATCCTCCGTAAGAGCCGTCTTTCCTACGGTATTTCCGCAGACAGCAACGGCTACGCGCAGGCACTGCCGGCATTCGTGGCATTTGCCGAAACGCTTTCGGTAATCCCTCAGGATGATCCGATACAAGAGACGGCGAAGCTTCCGCGTCTCGGCGGATATCATCTGCCGAAGAACAATGAGATGCTTACGTATCCGGGGGCAGTGCAGTATAACGCGGCAGCCGGAAGCTTCCGCAGGGCGGGATATCCTTACAGCGGAGTGTTCCGGGTATTCCAGACGATTCTTAACTGGGATTATCTGTGGGCGAAGATACGTATTCAGGGAGGAGCTTACGGGACGGATTTCTGGTTTGACGAGAGAGCCGGAGATATTGCGTTTTCGACGTACCGTGATCCGAATCTGAAAGAATCCTATAAGATTTTCGAGGGAGCGGCGGAATTTGCGGAACAGCTTGATTTGAGCGAGCACGATCTTACGCGATTCCTCCTCGGAACAATCGGCGACATGGATATGCCTTATACGCCGCCGAAGAGAATGTACACGGCTCTGAACCGGTTCTATACGGGGACGACACAGGAAGACGTTCAGCGTGAGCGTACGGAACTGCTTTCCGTTACCAACGAACAGTTGCGTGCGTTCGGTCCGATGATCCGGGATGTTCTTAAGCAGAATTACCGTGCGACGGTCGCTTCGGAGACCAAGGCGAAGGAATGCGCGGATTTCTTTGATACGGTAAGACCTTTGCGGAAATAGGGTGTCGCGCAGTTTGATGCGTCTGTCTTTACAAATATGGTGGAAAGCGGTATACTTTCCACCGTAGATTATTATTCGGCAGGAAAGAAGGTACCGGTATGGCTGAGAAAACCAAAGTGTACATTGACGGAAGTGAAGGAACGACGGGGCTTCGGATTTTCGAAAGATTCGAGAACCGTGATGATATTGAACTCATAAAGATTAATCCGGAACTCAGAAAGAATCCGGCGGAACGCGCGAAGATGATCAACAGCTCGGATATCACGTTTCTGTGTCTGCCCGATGCGGCTTCCATCGAAGCGGT
>DBWJ01000103.1 GCA_002308955.1 Lachnoclostridium sp. UBA1241
CTCGGCGGCACGGAGCTGATCCGCAGAAAGCTCGGCAAGGACGCTTCCGCAATGACCATCACGCTGCTTCTCAATTCCGAGGGCAAGAAGATGGGCAAGACCGAGAAGGGCGCCGTATGGTTGGATCCCGAGAAGACCTCTCCCTTCGAGTTCTTCCAGTACTGGAGAAACGTTGCGGACGCCGATGTTCTTAAGTGCATCCGCATGCTGACATTCCTGCCTCTTGAGGAAATCGACAAGATGAGCACCTGGGAAGGCAGCCAGCTTAACGAAGCCAAGGAGATTCTCGCATTCGAGCTCACGAAGCTCGTACACGGCGAGGAGGAAGCGCAGAAGGCCAAAGAGCAGGCCAAGTCCCTGTTCGGTGCCGGAAGCGCCGAGGATGCTCCGGAAGCTCCTCTTTCCGATGAGGATTTCACGGACGGTGCGATTGACATCGTTTCCATCCTTGTGAAGTCAGGACTTGCTCCCACCCGTTCCGAGGGACGCCGCAATGTCGAGCAGGGAGGCGTTTTGGTGGACGGCGAGAAAGTGTCCGATTTCCGGGCAACATTCACGAAAGAACAGTGTCAGGCCGGCCTTCTCGTAAAGAGAGGCAAAAAGAACTTCAAGAAAGTGGTTCTGAAATAGTTTCTGTTGAATGGTTTCCGGCATTAATTCGGAAGTCTTATGAAACCAACCCGGGGCCGGCGTAATTGCCGACCCCGGGTTTATTTTAAACTTGTATGTTGTCCGGTTATGCTTGTATGTTGTCCGGTCACCATTTCCGGCTTTCAGTAACACCAACTGAAAGGACTCCCAAATCCGGTGTTATCCTTTCTCCTTCCTTTTCACACCCAATATGAATGACTTCCGTCTGGTGTTACATTATTCGCAAAGAAATAACACCTGGTAAGAAACTCTTCCCTCAGGTGTTATATTTCTCTCTTTTATTTCACACCAGGAAACAGAACCTTCCGCCCGGTGTGAAAGAATCATCCGAATCATCACACCAGACAGGCGAGAGTCTCCGCCCGGTGTGAAAAAGTCATCCGAATCATCACACCAGACAGGCGAGAACCGCTGCCGGGTGTGAAAGAATCATCCAATTCATCACACCAAGCAAACGTGAGCCGCTACTCAGTGTGAAAATGTCTTCCAATTCATCACACCAGACGGACGAGAACCGCTGCCGGGTGTGAAACAATCCTCCTAATCATCACGCCGGACAACTCACATCACATAAAACAGTATTCCGAAGAACTGCAGCAGACATCCGAAGATCACGAAGATATGGAACACACTGTGGAAGTAACGAACCTTCTCTCCGAGCGCGTATAGAATTGCTCCCGAGGTGAAGGACAGCCCGCCGAGCAGGATCCACAGAAAACCGTTCCATGTCATCACTTCAATGACCGGCTTGACGGCGAAGATGATGGCCCATCCCATCGTGACATAAAGGATAAAGGTGAATATATTATAGCGGTCAACATCAATTGCCTTAAGCGTAGCCGCGAAGAAGCAGCAGCCCCATTCGATGCCGAATATCGTCCATGCAAGCACCGGATATGTCGGACGAAGCGCCACAAGAACAATCGGTGTGTAGGTTCCCGCAATCAGAAAGTAGATGTCACAGTGGTCGATGACACGCATGACCTGCTTTCCCATATTTCTGTGAAGACCGTGATATACGGAGGACACCGTGAACATAATGATCATCGCGCCGCCGTAGATTGCCGCGGTAACAACGGCCCACGGATTGTGATGGCTTGCGCCCATGACGATGCACAGGACCGTTATGGCAATCGCAATTGCCGCTCCGACAATGTGCGTCACCATATTGAAGATTTCTTCCCCCTTCGTGTAATCCGGCAACTCTCTTTCTGCAAGAGGAGTTCTTTTCATATTCCTTCGCCTCGATTCAAACAAAATAACTATGAGATGTGGTTTTCATTACTACATCTCATAGTTTATCACAGGAGCCCTTCTATTTCAACCCTTTTCACGAAATTATCACAGCGTTCTTTCGGCAAATGCCACACCGAGTTGCATCTTCACGGTCACGTCCGACCGATATCACTTCGTGTACGTTGTCTTCACGGTAACACCTGACAGGCGCCCGATCTTCCCGGAAAGCGCCGAGATGGCGTCCTGCGGCGCATCCATCGCGATGCTGATGATATTCACGTGCTTTGCGTGGTACGGAATTCCCATCCGCCCGATAATGTACTGTCCGTACACATGAAGGAGCTCGTTCAGCTGCCGCACCGAATCGGATGCGTGTCCGTCCGTCTCCTCCACCAGGATACTCATCAAAGCCACTCTCGTTTCCATACTCTCCTCCGGAAAATGTAACGGTCCCCGCCAAACCGGCGCCGCCGCAATACAAAACAACAACCGCCGAACCGGCATAAAACGGGGGACTGCAGAACAGTCCCCCGGCAATTACTAGCTTATGCTTGCCGCCGTAATGGTAGCAAGATCGTCCGCCACAAGCGTGGACAGGACACTCTTGTCCGGGTCCTTCAGCTTCACGACACGCGTCGCGTGATTCGTGATGGCTTTCTCCAGGTAGTTCCGCGCTTCACGTGCGTTGGCGAAATCCTCCGCCTTGCTCGCGACACGGTCCTCAAAATACTTCACCGCAATCTCACGTGCCTCGGGACTAAGCGTGTAATCCTTACCCTTGCACATACCCTCGAGAATCTGAATCAGCTCCTCGGGCGTATAATCGTTGAAGCGGATGTATTTATTGAAACGGGACTTCAGTCCGGGGTTGCTTTCGATGAACTTCTCCATCGGCTCGGTGTAACCCGCAACGATGACGATCAGCCGGTCACGGTTATCTTCCATTGCCTTCAGAAGCGTCTCTACCGCTTCCTGTCCGAAGTCGTTCTCGCCCTTACCGACGTTCAGCGTATAGGCCTCATCGATGAACAGAACGCCGTCAATGGACTTATCGATGACTTCCTGCGTCTTGATGGCCGTCTGGCCGACATAGCCGCACACGAGTCCGCCGCGGTCCACCTCAACAAGCTGGCCGCCCGACAGTACGCCTAGTCCGCGATAAATCTTACTGAGCATTCTCGCAACCGTCGTCTTGCCGGTACCGGGATTTCCGAAGAAAACCATATGTTTGCTGATGTCCGCAGACTTCATTCCCATCGCTTCACGCATCTTCTGTACGCGAATCAGGTCAACAAGCGAAGAAACGTCCGCTTTGACGCTGTCAAGACCGACAAGGGCATTGAGCTCTTCAAGAACCTTCTCGACATCCTCCGCGCTCGTTACATCCGCGCCGGTATCCTTCGGGAGAATCTGCTTCGCCCGAACCATCTTGAACTGGTTCGTATAGAAGACGCCGTACTCCTTCAGGAAGGTCTCAAGCATCTGCGTATACTGGCTCATGCGGGACACCTGCTTCTCGTCCGCTTTCTCCTGCGAAGCGAGAATCATCTGTCCGAACGCCTTATAGGTATCCACAAGAATCTGCGCGTTCTGCCCCATGTAAGGATCCTTCGGAATCTTCTTGCCGGCGTCCGCAAGAATGAAATACTTCAGAGCCTTCGGTCTTGTCGAGCCGAACGAACTCGTCGGGGAGTTCAGCTGGGCACGAAGGGTCCGCATCTCATTGATTGTGAACATCAGATCAAGATTCTCCCGAATCATGTTCTGCTCTTCCGCGGTGATAACGCCGTCCGCATCCTCAAGGTAGATGGCGAATTCCGCCAGTTCCTTATGAAGGAGCGTCTTTAAAGGCGTACCGAGGCAGAGCACGGCACCTACATTGTATCGGCAAATCGTATTGCAGATCTCATCGCAGATGGCGATCAGTTCCTTTACGCTTTTCTCACTGCTAGCCAAATCGGTCTTCCTCCGGACTTGTTATTAAAGCACTCTTACCTTCAGAACTCCCTCAACCGCCTGAATCTTGGTGATGGAGGAAGCATCGATCTTTCCGCATACGTCAAGCACGCTGTAAGCGTAATCGCCTCTGCTCTTGTTGTACATGTTCTCGATGTTCTGACCGGCAACCGCGCTCGTAAACTGGCTGAGTACATTCGGAATGTTCTTGTGAAGAATGCAGATACGGCTCTCCACACGGCATACGCCGGCATCCAGTGTCGGGAAGTTTACGGAATTGATAATGTTACCGTTCTCAACGAACTCACGAAGCTCCTTAACGGCCATCTTCGCGCAGTTATCTTCGGACTCCTCGGTGGAAGCGCCGAGATGCGGGATTGCGATAACACCCTTCATGCCTGCGGTGCGGGCATTCGGGAAATCGGTAATGTAATGAGCCACCTTGCCGCTTGCAAGAGCCTCTTCCATTGCATCGTCATCAACCAGAAGGTCACGGGCGAAGTTCAGGATGTTAACGCCGTCCTTCATCATCGCGATCGTGTCCTTGTTGATCATCTTCTTGGTATCGTCAAGAAGCGGAACATGAACGGTGATGTAATCACACTGCTGGAAAATCTCCTCGCGGGAATTTACATGAATAACATTGCGGGACAGCTTCCATGCGTTCTCAACGGAGATGTAAGGATCACAGCCGTATACGGTCATGCCGAGTGCGCTTGCAGCATTGGCAACCAGAACGCCGATGGCGCCGAGACCGATAACACCGAGCTTCTTGCCCTGGATTTCCTTACCGGCGAACTTGCCTTTGCCTTTCTCAACGAGCTTCGCTACGTTCTCATCATCCTTGATGGTCTGTACGAAGTCAATACCGCCGAGAATGTCACGGCTTGTAAGAAGGAGACCTGCGATTACAAGCTCCTTAACGCCGTTTGCGTTGGCGCCGGGGGTGTTAAATACGACAACACCTTTCTCTGCCAGCTTGTCAAGCGGAATGTTGTTAACGCCTGCGCCTGCTCTTGCTACCGCAAGAAGCTTATCATTGAATTCAAGGTCGTGCATCGCTGCGCTTCTTACAAGGGCAAGCTCCGCATCGTCAAGATTATCGACCTTCTCATACTTATCATCAAAAACATCAAGTCCGACCTGTGCAATCGGATTCAAGCATGCATATTTCATTTTTATACCTCCCATTCACGAAAGAACTTATGCGTTCTCTTCCTCAAACTTCTTCATGAAAGCAACCAGCTTCTCTACACCCTCGATCGGCATAGCGTTGTAGATGCTTGCGCGCATGCCGCCGACACTTCTGTGTCCTTTGAGGTTTACGAAACCGGCTTCGGTTGCTTCCTTGATGAACTTCGCGTCGAGGTCGGCGTCACCGGTCACGAACGGAACGTTCATAAGGGAACGGGAGTTCTTCTCAACAGTGCCCTTGAAAAGCTTGCTCTGGTCAAGGAAATCATAAAGAATCGCAGCCTTCTTCTCGTTGCGCTCCTTCATAACCTCAAGACCGCCCTGCTTCTTGAGCCACTTGAANNAATACCTTGCCGCAGATATAGATTCCGTAGCAGGGAGGGGTATTGTAAAGGGAGTCGTTGTCAGCGTGCGTCTTGTACTGAAGCATCGTAGGAGTGCCCGGCAGAACGTCCTCGGTAATCAGGTCCTCACGGATGATCGCGATTACCACGCCGGCAGGTCCGATGTTCTTCTGCGCGCCGCCGTAGATTACGGCATACTTGGTAACATCCATGGGCTCGCTTAAGAAGCAGGAGGATACGTCTGCAACGAGATCCTTGCCCTTGGTGTTCGGAAGCGTCTTGAACTTCGTTCCGTAGATGGTGTTGTTCTCACAGATATACACATAGTCCGCATTCTCGTCGATCGGAAGATCGGAGCAATCCGGAATATAGGAAAATGTCTTGTCTTCACTGGATGCGATGCACTTTGCATCACCGAACTTCTGAGCTTCCTTGAAAGCTCTCTTGGCCCACTGGCCGGTTACGATGTAGTCCGCAACCCTGTTCTTCATAAGGTTCATCGGAATCATCGCGAACTGCAGATGCGCGCCGCCCTGCAGGAACAGAACCTTGTAGTTATCCGGGATATTGAGAAGATCACGGAGATCCTGCTCTGCATCCTTGATAATCTTGTCAAAAACTTTGGAGCGGTGGCTCATCTCCATAACGGACTGGCCGCTCCCCTGGTAGTCGAGCATCTCTGCTGCGGCTTCCTTCAAAACTTCTTCCGGCAATACGGCCGGACCGGCGGAAAAGTTATACACTCTTGCCATGGTACTTCCTCCTTTAGAATATATCGGTTTACTGCCATCCGGGCAGCTCGGGGTGTACGGTTTTCGTGATATCGGGAGACACTATCTGCCGGTATCGCCGTACAAAAATCATTCTATTCCTTCTGCCGTCAAAAGTCAATCAGAAAAGACACCCTGACGGCAGTTGAAATCATCTTTTCTGACCGCCCTGCCGCACGTACAGAATATGCGGGTATTCGGTCACCGTTCCGTTCTTCATTACGTAGCTCTTCGCCACGATGGTGCCGTCTCTCTGGTAGTCGAGGATCAGCACGGTTCCTTCGGTCGCTGTCAGTTTTTCGGTCGTAAATACGACATGTCCGTTTGCATAATCCGTCACTTCTCTTGAAATGCCGTAATCGATCAGCCAATCCGGGTCCATGGCCCTCGTATCTCTGCGGAGACAGTACTCAATCAGTGTTCCGTTCGGAAGAATCTCATCGCCGTAGTCGTCTTCGTAAATCACAAACTCAGGATAGCTGAAAGGATCTTTCAAATATGTCAGCTCATCGTCGCCCTCTTCCATGTATGCCCGCATCTGCCACGTTCCGACATAATCGGAGTAGCAGGTGCCCTTTGCGTAGGAGTACGGGTTCTCACGCGTAAACGTCAGATACATGGCGTATTCCTGCCGCTCGTCCGAATCGTACCCGATCCAGTCCACGCAGAGAACGTCCTGGCCGTTCTCCTTCTCCGGCCAGAAGGAAAGCGAAACAAACTCGCCTTCGTAGCCGTAGTCGTTACAGAGGAAGATCATATGACCGTCCACAAGATTGGTTCCCTGCTTTGCAATACTTTCCGCAAGACCCTGCTCGCGTTCTCCCCATACCAGGATCCCGTCCTCGTCCCAGCGGCGGTAGTCCGATAATTCCTCATCCGTAAAGTAAGGGCACAGCGTGTACTTGTAGATGTCGTAACTCTCGCGCTCATCCCCCCAGGTGTCGATAATCTTAAGCGTTCCGTCTTCGCAGATCCAGAGACGGTAATCAATGGGTTCGTCATCGCTTGCCATATACGCGTCTTCAAAATAGTTTGCGAAGGATTTGCAGTACCAGATGCCGAGATAATCCTCGTAATAGGTGCCCATCGGGAATACCGGCTCTCTCTTATAGACGCCTTCCGTCATAACGGGAAATGTGCCGTTGTCATCCACATACGCATACTCCGTGCTCAGCGAGCCGTCCGACTTCAGATTGACGATGAACAGCGCGCCGTAATGCGTCGCGTTGGTGCAGGAATAGATGAAGTGGCCCTTCGACGCGTCGGTCGGGTTATCCAGGTAGGTTTCCATGCCGTATCCCATTTCACGGTAGAATTCGCGTTCCTCCTCCGAAAAATCCGTGCGGAGCACGAAATAATCCGTATCGCCGACTTCCTCAAGCCGGTCAAATGTCAGAGTGAGGCAAAGCCCTTTCTCGTAAATCAGCATTCTCTCATCTCGGGACGGGTCATCCTTACACACAGCCGACGCCTCAAGCCCTTCAAAGGAATGCGCATACCACATGCCGTAGCATTCCGCGGGAATATCGGTCTCCGTCGGGTTCTGCACCGGAATCCGCGTCGGCTCCGGAGTCGGCTCGTTCGTGGGTTCCACAGTCGGTTCCGCCGTCGGTTCGGCCGTCGGCTGCACGGCAGTCGGCGTCACATCATCGGCTGCTTCTCTCGATTTTCCTTTGCTCGTCTTCTTCTCTTCCTGGCAGGCGCACATAAGTACGGCTGCAAGAAGGACAAGCAGGAGCAGGAATCGTACGGTACGTTTATTCTCGGTTGCATGTGTCTTCATCGGTTTTCTCCTATTCTTCTCTTCTTCCGACAGCGCCGGAGGTCCAGAGGCTGTCCTCCACGCCGAGTTCACAGACAATTACCGCCGGTCCGCCGAGAGCGAAAACGCTCCGGAATACCTTCTCCGCTTCGGCCTTGGTCCGAACGCGGTATCCGGGAATTCCCACCGCCTCCGAAATCCGGACATAATCCGGACCGCTCGGAAGCTCGGTTTCATAGAACCGGTCCTCACAGAACATATGCTGCCACTGGTGCACAAGCCCCAGCGCATGATTGTCAAATACGATATCGATAACCGACAGGCGGTAACGCGCCACCGTCGTCAGTTCGTTCATGTTCATCCGGAAGCATCCGTCGCCGGTCACGTTGATGATCTTCTCCCCCGGATTTGCAAAGGCGGCACCGATTGCGGCAGGCAGTCCGTACCCCATCGTACCGAGTCCGCCGGATGTCAGAAAACGATGCGGCTTGGTGACACGGTAATTGCGCGCCATCCACATTTGATGCTGGCCTACATCTGTAGAAAGAATGGCGTTTCCGGCCGTGATCCGGTCAATCAGCATAGCAAGATACGTGCCGCAGAGCGCATTGCCGGTTCCCGGCTCGAACAGGGAAAGTCCTTCCCTTCTGTCCTGCTCCCTTAGCTCGCACATCCGCGAGTTCCACTCCCCGTGATTCTGCTTCGGCAAATGTGATGCATAATCCTTAATGCACTCCTTCACGTCGCCGAGTACCCACGCGTCGACGGAAACATTTTTATTCACTTCGGCCGCGTCCAGATCGATCTGGCAGATCTTCGCCTGCGAGCAGAATCCCGATGAGCCGCCGGTTACCCTCTCACTGAAACGGACGCCGAGCGCCAGTACGCAGTCACACTCCCTAAGCGCCGTATTGGCTGCCTTCGTGCCGTGCTGTCCGACCATGCCGAGATAGCGGCATCCACTTCCGGGATAAGCGCCTTTGCCCATCAGCGTCTCACAGACCGGAGCGTCCAGGTGTTCCGCAAGGGCGGCAATCTCTTCTTCGGCATCGGCAGGNNCCGCCGGTAAGGATCACCGGCCGTTCCGCCTCACTGAGAAGCTTCCAGAGCTTCTCCGAATCTCCGCGGTCCAGATGATACCTTGCGTGATCCTCCTTGCGCGCTTCTTCGGCCGCAAGGCATTCAAGGTACTCTTCCTCCGACAGTTCAGCCGTCGTCACATCCTTCGCGATATCCACGAGAACCGGACCCTTCCGCCCGCTTCCCGCAATGGAGAAAGCCCGCCGCATCACGCCGGGCAGTTCCTTTATGTCTTTTACCAGATAATTATGCTTCGTAATGGGCAGCGTGATTCCGAAGATATCCACCTCCTGGAAGCTGTCCTT
>DBWJ01000113.1 GCA_002308955.1 Lachnoclostridium sp. UBA1241
GTTGCATCCTCCCTTTCCAACGCACGCATCATCATGGATCAGATCAAGGCCGGCACCTCGCCGTACACCTTCATCGAGATCATGGCATGTCCCGGCGGATGTATCAACGGCGGCGGTCAGCCTCTCGTTGATTCCGAGGTTCGTAACTTCGTTGATGTACGCGGTCTTCGTGCGAAGGCTCTGTACGATAACGACGCAGCTAAGACGCTTCGTAAGTCTCACGAGAATCCTTCCATCAAGAAGGTATACGATGAGTTCTTCGGCTCCTTCGGAAGCCACAAGGCTCACGAGATTCTCCATACGCACTACGTAAAGAGAAGCATCAACGGCTAATCGTAATGACACGAAAGAGGGTCGGTACAGAAGATGTACCGGCCCTTTTAAAAAAGGTGAAAATGACACAATCCGATTCAAAACAGAAGAAGGCTCTGATTGCCATGAGCGGCGGCGTGGATTCGTCCCTTGCCGCGAAGAAGATGATCGAACGCGGCTATGAGTGCATCGGGTGCACAATGAAGCTTTATGACCGCCCTGAAGAGGCTATGGCGGGCATCGACGGCGCTGCAACGGTGAGCAATGACCTGCAGACGGCAACACGGACTGAGCGCACCTGCTGCTCTTTAAATGACGTTGAGGACGCGAGGCAGGTAGCGTTCCGCCTCGGCATGAAATATTATGTCTTTAACTTCAAGGATGACTTCAAGGAGAAGATCATCGACAAATTCATCCGCTGCTATCAGTGCGGTATTACCCCGAACCCATGCATCGACTGCAATCGTTACATGAAGTTCGAAAAGCTTTACGAGCGGGCGGTCATACTCGGCTGTGACGTCATTGTAACGGGGCATTATGCACAGATTGAAGAGAAGGGCGGAAAGTACTTCTTAAAGAAGGCAGCCGATGAATCGAAGGACCAGAGCTACGTACTTTATTCCCTGACACAGGAGCAGCTTACACACACCTGTTTTCCTCTCGGAGGCATGAATAAGGCTGACGTTCGGAAAGAAGCGGAGGAGAGCGGATTTGTTAACGCTGACAAGCCCGACAGCCAGGATATCTGTTTTGTTCCGGACGGCGATTACGCGAAGGTCATTGAAACCTACACGGGAACCGTTCCGGAGCCGGGCAATTTCGTCGATAAGGCAGGCAATGTGATCGGCCCCAACAAAGGCATCATCCATTATACGATCGGCCAAAGAAAAGGCCTCGGCATTTCGGCGCCCGAACCGCTTTACGTATGTGAGATCCGTCCCGAGACCCGCGAGGTCGTACTCGGAAGCAATGAAGATCTGATGAGCCGCGAACTTACTGTTGCGGAGTTCAACTGGATCAGCGGGGAAGCTCCGACGGAGCCCTTCCGCTGCAAAGCAAAAATCCGTTACCGCCAGAAGGAGCAGTGGGCGGAAGTTACACCAATCGGACAGGACCGGGTGAAGATCACATTTGACGAACCGCAGCGCGCCATTACGGCAGGCCAGGCAGCCGTCCTTTATGACGGTGACATTGTTCTCGGCGGAGGTACAATTCAATAAGACATCTTTCAGCGACGTATGCCATGTATGTTGCGTCGAAGAAATATAAGAAACGTAAATACAACAAAAACGCTTCCCTTCAGGTTACTGTTGGGAAGCGTTTTTGTGTGCCTTTTTATCTCGCGGATTACTCTACCGGGAAGCAAACCTCGGTAACGTACTCGTTCACATTCTTCGTCTGGGCGGGACTTACGTGGTAGATGTTGAACATCGGGCCGTTTACCTTGTATCCGTTTGCGTCAATCCAGGAAGCGACGGACGCGCAGGCGTCGCCCATCTGGTCGTAGCTGCCGCGGACGATGCAGCTGGCAACCTTTACCGCGGGAAGCATCTTAAACTTCACGTGCTCCGTGTCCTTGTAGGTCCCTTTGACCGTCATCCAGGCGAGAATTTCTACATCCTCCTCTTTATATTCCGGATCTAAGAACTGCGCGGCAACCAGGCAGGGATCTGCCTGCACGAGCGGGGTAGCGGCCGTCTCCGCAAACATCGTTGTCCAAAGCATGCCTTCGTCCGCATAACCGGGGACAATCATCTGTACCGTAGCGGCGTAGCGCTCCGGAATCGTTTTAACCGTAACATCAAAATTCATAATATGCTCCTTTCCAAGCCTCTTTCGGGCTGTTTCGAGAAGCATCAGTTTATACTCCGTTTGGGCGGACAGGGCGGTGAGCTCCTCCTGTTGTTTTCTAAGAAACGCATCCATTTTGTCCGCGTCATCATAGATGTCGAGCATCTTCACGACATCCGCCAGGGAAAATCCCATATCCTTAAGCGCCGTGATCCTTGCGATAACATAGAGCTGATCCTCGCGGTAATAGCGGTATCCGGTCAGATCATCTACCATGGCGGGTCGTAACAGCCCGATATCGTCGTAATGGCGAAGCATTCTGATACTTACTCGTGCTAATTTCGAAAAATCTCCGATTCGTAACATAATCGTCCTCCCATGGGATGCCCGATGCATTGATCGAGGCATGTTTTCTTGAGCTCGTTCTCATAGTAAACCCTTACACAGTGGGAGAGTCAAGAGGGAATTTTCAACTTTTTTGAAAGTTTTTCGGGTGACAGGAAAATGCCTCTGTGGTATAATCATAAAAACCGCCTTTTTGCCGACGCTCGTCATATTGGCGCAGGGGCAAATGGGACGAAGGAGGAGAAAAATGTCGGAGCTTTGGAATTTGTATGACGCAGAACGGAAACCGCTCGGACGCACGCATGTGCGCGGCGAGAAGTTTAATGAAGGCGAGTTTTACGAATGCTGCGAAATTTGGGTTATGAATTCGGAAGGGAAGTTCCTGACGACCAAACGCCACCCGAATAAGAAAGCAGGAAACCAGTGGGAGTTCGTGGGCGGCGGTACATTGAGCCATGAGACAACCCTTCAGTCCGCAGTCCGTGAGCTTGAGGAGGAAACCGGGATCTCGGCTTCCGCAGAAGAATTTCGGTTTCTTGCAACCTATTCCTATAAGAACTATTTTGACGACATTTTCCTGCTTTGTAAGGGTGTTCCGATTACGGATATCGTGCTTCAGCCCGGCGAAACCGTTGACGCCAAATGGGCCGACGACGCGGAACTCAAGCGCATGATCGAGAGCGGCGAATTTGTTCATTCCGTCGGCGTACGGTACGGATTATTCCGGGATAAGATTTAAAAAGCCGCAAGATAATCTTTGGAGGAACGGCAAATGCCAAACAAAAAAGCGCTGCTTGTCATCGACATGCAGAACGATTATCTGGGACCGAAACGGAAAACCATGTTCTCGTATGATTCCGCAGAGCTGACGGCTTCGGTGAACCGCGCGATTCACCGGTATCAAAACGACGGGGCGGATATCCTTTACATCGCACATATTCTTCCGAATATCGCGACCAACCGGTGGTTCATCGGGTTCTCCATCAAAGGGACCGAAGGCGCGAAGCTGTACGACGGACTTGACGTCGTTTCGAATCTGTATTTTGAAAAGAACCTGTCGAATACCTATACCGCGAAACGTTTTCGCGAATACATGAAAGAGAAGCAGTACGACGAGGTTGTAATATGCGGGTTAGACGAGTGCGGCTGCGTCGGAAAGACTGCTTTGGGAGCCGCAAAAACCGGTGTGCGCGTCGTTATGCTTGAGAACTGTATAGGACGCAGGTTTCCGAAGGAAAGAGTAGAGAAGATGCGGGAGCGGCTTAAAAAGAACGGCGTCGTTTATGAGACATTGGAACAACAGAGATAATATAGAGCGGCATCGTTCATGAGAATTCGGGATAACAGTGTCGGAAAGGAAGAAAACGGATATGGATAAAAAACTATTGATTTTCGGAATTGTGCTTTTAGTACTGGCGGCGTTATGCTTCGGGCTCAGTTTCTTCTTTCACTATGCGCACCAATCCGTGCTGGACGGTTCCAACGAGCTGTATGCGCGATTATATCGGCGGTATCTCGTGTTTTTGTTCGTAGGCATAGGATTTGCCGTATCCGGCGTGATAGTGATCTTGATCCGCCTTTTAAAGAAATGGTAAGAAAAACTATATTTAAAAGCAGAGAGCAGAAAAACAACCGGGAGGGCACGAGGGCCTTCCCGGTTTTCTAATGTGCTTAAATCAAGTATCTAAGGTGTGCAGCCTCATTTCTTCGGCATATACTTCTCCATATGCCTCTTAATTGCCTCAAATGTGGTATCGCTGATGTAGTGCTCAATGCGGCAAGCGTCTTCGGAGGCAATCTTTTCTTCAACCCCCAGCTGCATAAAGAGCTTCGAGAGAACCGTATGGCGCTCGTAGATACGTTTCGCAAGAATGGATCCGCCCTCGGTTAGCTTAAGGTAACCATCCTTATCTATTTTTACCAGCCCCTCGCCTTTCAGTAAGCCGATTGCCCGGCTGACGGACGGCTTTGAAAATCCCATATACTCCGCAACGTCGATGCTGCGGACGGAAGAGGAGTTCAGGGACAGAACATAGATTGTTTCGAGATACATCTCGCCGGATTCCTGTAATGCCATAAGAATTCTCCTTTCAAACACCTATTAAACTGACTTTACCACAGAATCACCAAAATAGCAACTTTTCATTTCTTATTTTTGGTAAAAAGGCAAATGAAATATGTCTTGCAAAGTTAGCGAACACTAACTATAATGTGTATAGTTAGATAATGCTAACTGAACAATTTGCAATTATATCTGACAAAACAAGTCAGGAGGAAAAGAAAAATGGGAATCGTTGAGTTTCAGAATGTATCCCGTGTGTATCGAAACGGGGATCATGAACAGTGGGCATTGAACCACGTAAATCTATCGCTTGAGGAAGGAAAGTTCGTTGTCATCCTCGGACCGAGCGGCGCAGGCAAGAGTACGCTTCTTAACCTGCTCGGAGGACTTGACAATCCGACGGAAGGAACCATCACTGTGGACGGTCGTGACATTTCCACCCTGAACAGTAACGAGATGGCGGATTACCGCGCCGCGAAGGTCGGCTTCGTATTTCAGAGCTACAACCTGATTCCGACGCTGACGGTCATCGAGAACGTCGCGCTTGTTAAGGAAATCGCAACCGATCCGTTAAGCAGCCACGACATGCTGGAGGCGGTCGGACTTCTTGATCATAAGCATAATTTCCCGTCGGAGCTTTCGGGCGGCGAGCAGCAGCGTGTATCGATTGCAAGAGCCCTCACGAAGAACCCGAAGATTCTTCTCTGTGACGAACCGACCGGCGCGCTTGACAGCGAGACCGGTGTGACGGTGCTGAAGCTTCTCCTTTCGATGGCACGGGAGATGCATAAGACAATCGTGGTTGTTACGCATAACCAGAATATCGCCAAGATGGCGGATGTCGTAGTCCGTGTGAAGAACGGTCGGATTCAGTCCTGCGAGGAGCAGGCAAATCCGCTTTCTGTTAGCGAGGTGGATTGGTAATGTTAAAGAGAAAACTGTTTCGTACGCTCTGGGTTTACAAAGCCCAGTTCATCTCGATGATTATCATGATCGGGATCGGCGTCGGAATCTTCTTCGGCTTCAACATCGAATGGTACAGCCTGAAGGTGGATACCGACGAGATTTATGAGGCAACCGGCTTCGCTGACTTCCGCGTGATTAACGAGGGCGGCTTTTCAAAGGCGGACCTTGAGAAGGTTCTCGCCATCGACGGCGTAACCGATGCAACGCGCTTTCTGAGCGTTAACACGACGGTTCAGAACGATACCGATATCGTTGCGATTACCGTCAGTGAGAATATGAACATCTCCGGCGTTCTGGTCACGAAGGGCGAGCCCTATGACCCCGAAAGTCCGGACGGAATCTGGCTTAGTGACTCATTTGCCGCGGCAAATGACATAGCTATCGGGGATGAGATGACATTTGTCTATAAATCCATCACCCTCGGCGGCAAGGTGAAAGGTCTTGTGAAAGCAAGCGAATACCTGATCTGCCTTCCGGACGAGACGCAGGTAATGCCGGATTTTCATTCCTACGGCTATGCTTACGTTTCTCCGGTACTGATCGGAAACGCGCTTGACAAGCTGCTTCCGGGACTCGGAACCGTCGGGTTCTATCCGCAGATTCACATCAAGTCGGAGCTCGAGAAGAAGGAGCTTGTGGAGAAGCTGGAGGATGCGTTCGGAAAGACCTATATGGTGCTTTCGAAGGATGAGACGGCGTCCTGGAGCGAAGCCCAGGGCGAAGTTAACGAAGGCAAGACTATGGGATCGGTTCTGCCGGTGCTGTTCCTTGCCATCGCAATCCTTACCATGGTTACGACAATGCACCGCATCACAGCAAGCGAGAAGACGCAGATCGGAACACTTAAGGCACTCGGTTACCGGGATGCGAAGATTCTTCGCCACTATACGTCCTATGCGCTTTTTATCGGGCTTGCCGGAACCGCGCTCGGTATCGGAATCGGCTATCTGCTCGGCTGGTACATCATGAACCCGAACGGCGCGATGGGCACCTATATCGATATGCCGAGTTGGAAACTGTACGTGCCGTGGTTCTGCTGGATCGTACTTGCGGTGATGAATCTGTTTCTGACCGCAATCGGCTTCCTCTCGGTTAAGAAGATGCTTCAGGGAACGGCGGCGGATGCGCTTAGACCTTACAGCCCGAAGCGGATGAAGCACATGTGGATCGAAGAAACGAAAGCCTTCAAGGCGCTTGGCTTCGGCATCAAATGGAACCTCCGTGACCTTCTCAGGCATAAAGCCCGCTCTGCGATGACGCTTTTCGGCATCATCGGCTGCACGCTTTTGATCGTCGGCAGCATGGGTATGCTTGATACGATGAATGCCTTCATGGATGCCTTCTATGATAAGGCTATCAACTATAAGACGAGAGTCTATCTGGATGCCGAAAGCGTTACGAATGAGGAGGCTTGGGAGCTTGCCGAACAGTACAAGGCTGACTGGTGCGCACAGCGAAGCATTCAGATTGAAGACAAGGGATTTGCCCTTGAGATTTACAGCATAACGCATGACAAGGTGCGCTTCCCGGATCAGGATATGGAATTCTTTTCGCTTTCCGATGACGGCGCTTACGTCTGCGGCCGGATTGCCAGAGATTTCAACCTGAAGGAAGGTGACGCGCTTACGTTTGAACCCTTCGACAGTGATGAAAAGTATACTGTTCCGGTTGCGGGTATCCTTTCCTCCATGAGTGAGAGCGTAGTCATGACAAAGGCTTACGCTGATAAGGTGGGCATTCCCTATACCGTCAGCACGCTTTTCACCGATGAGACGGAGATTGCGCAGAATCAGCACATCTTAAACAGCCAGAGCAAGCAGTCGATTCTCGACTCCTTCGATACGTTTATGGAACTGATGAACGTGATGATCGTGCTTCTGGTTATCGCGGCTGTCGTCCTGGGAATCGTCGTTCTTTATAATCTCGGTGTCATGAGCTATACGGAGCGTTACCGTGAGATGGCTACCTTAAAGGTTGTCGGCTTCAAGAACAGTAAGATTGCCCGCCTTTTGATCGGTCAGAACCTGTGGCTTACGGTAATCGGCATCATCATCGGAATTCCGGTCGGTGTCGGCGTTCTTAAATACCTTCTTGTCGCGCTTGCTTCCGAATACGAGTTGAAGCTGGTACTCGGACCGGCGACGTACCTGACGGCAATTCTGCTCACATTTGCCGTATCCTTTATCGTCGGACTGATGGTTGCGCGGAAGAACAAGCACATTGATATGGTTGCCGCACTGAAGACGGAAGAGTAACCGATGCAATCGGGCTTAATTCGTTATTTGGGTTGCCGGTTTGGCGTAATATATCTTGCCTTTACATATGCTGTTTGACGGGAGTCCTTCGGGGCTCCTGTCAGATTTTACGGAGGAACAAAATGGCGGGAAGAAGAAACAGTCACGAACGGATCGTGGCGGCAGCGAAAGCGGAATTTAAAAGGAGCGGTTTCAAGGAAGCCTCCATGCGGAACATTGCTTTGCTTGCGGGGGTAAGCGCCTCCGCGCTTTATAAGCATTTTCCGAGCAAGGAGGATATGTTCGCGAGCCTTGTGGAACCCGTGAAAGCGGAGTTCGAGCGGGAGTATCATGAACGCGAACGGCGGGAATACGAAGGAATGGAGAACGGGGACCGGATGTTCTCCGAACAGACCGGAGGCTGCCGCTGGGCGATGGAGTTTATCTATGACCATGTGGAGGAATTCGGACTTCTCGTTAACTGCGCCGACGGAACCCTTTACGGAAACTTTATTCATGACGTTGCCGAAATCGAGGAAAATGCGACACGGCGCTTTATTGAGGAGCTCCGAAAGAGGGGAGAAGAAGCAATTCTTCTTCCGCAGGGAGAATTGCATCTTCTGGTGACAACGCAGGTAGAGGCAATCTTCGAAGCACTGAAGCACGGTTTTTCGAAAGAAGACGCTTTACATTACGCCGATACGCTGGATTGTTTCTTCACTCCCGGATGGATGAGCGTTATGTTGGGCGTAAGTGAACAAAACTGAAAAAGTGTGTCTTGACTCGTAAGGGCGGGCGGTGTATTCTCATTTACCGGGTGAACACCGTTCGCTTTTTGGTTTTGAAACAAACTGCCCTTCGCGGCAGTTTTAAAATCGGTTGTGGTTAGCACATGCTAATCGCTGAAAGGAACAACATGGCCAATCAAGTTAAGAAGAAGGAACGCTCGACACTCAGCTGGGTGATGGAATTTGCGGGAATCCATAAAATCCATTATATCCTGAGCGTCATTATTGCGTTCGGAAGTGTAATCTGCGGCTTTGTGCCGTACCTGTTCCTCGGAGATATGGTAAAGGGACTGATAAACCATACCGCCGACGAAACATTCTGCATGAACAAAATCGCCTTAATGGCACTGTTCTGGGTGCTGTGCCGCCTGCTGCACGGCGTTTCGACCACGCTGTCGCACAAGGCCACGTTCTCCGTACTTGCGGAGATCAGAAAAAGGCTTACAGCGAAGCTTTCGCGCATGCCCCTCGGGGATGTTCTGGAGCAGGCTTCGGGTACTTATAAAAACATCATCATAGAGCGTGTCGACTCGATTGAAACGACGCTCGCGCATGTCATTCCGGAGGTGCTTTCGAACGCAGTCGTCCCGGTCGGCATCTTCATTATCATGCTTACAATTGACTGGAGATTGACGCTTCTGTCCCTGTTAAGCCTTCCGGTCGGCATGATCTTCTTCGGACATATGATGGGGACCTCCCAGCAGGATTTCGATAACGCGATTCAGAAGACGAAAGCGTTAAATGACACCGCTGTCGAGTACATCAACGGAATCGAAGTCATCAAGGCCTTCGGCAAATCGAAAACCTCTTACGACAAATTCGTCCACGCCGCGAAGGAAGGCGCTGACTGCTTCATCGAATGGATGCGCCGTTGCAACATCGACCAGAACTGCGGAATGGCGCTGATGCCCGCGCAGCTGTTGTCGTTGCTTCCGTTCTCAGCTTGGTTTTATATGAAAGGCTGGATTTCGGGACCGGACGTCCTGATGCTTGTTATTCTTGCTCTCGGCCTTGCGGGTCCGTTCGTGCGTGTAGCGAGCTACATGGACGATGTTTCGAAGATGGGCGTTATCGTCGGAGAAGCAACCTCAATCCTTGTAAAACGTGACCTTGTCCGTCCGGCCAAATCGACTGTAAACCCGAAAGGTAACGCAATTGAACTCCGTGACGTGCATTTCGGCTATAAGGATCAGGAAGTGCTTCACGGCGTGAATCTTAAGATTAAAGAGGGCGAGGTTACCGCACTGGTCGGTCCTTCCGGTGCCGGCAAATCAACGGTTGCCAAGCTGATCGCGTCCTTCTGGGATGTGGACGGCGGCGTGATTCTGTACGGCGGAGCGGACATCCGCAACATGGCTCTTTCGGAATATAATAAAAACATCGCCTACGTTTCCCAAGACAACTATCTGTTCGATGTTTCCGTGATGGAGAACATCAGAATGGGGCGTCCCGGAGCGACCGATGAGGACGTAATTGCCGCAGCCAAGGCGTGCGGCTGTCATGAGTTTATCCTGCAGCTTGAAAAGGGCTATCAGACGATCGCAGGCGGCTCGGGAGCGCACCTTTCGGGCGGCGAGCGGCAACGGATCGCCATCGCACGGGCAATGCTTAAAAACGCGCCTGTGGTTATCCTCGACGAGGCAACGGCGTATACCGATCCCGAGAATGAAGCCATAGTGCAGAAATCGGTTGCAAAACTTGTACAGGGCAGAACCCTGATTGTCATCGCGCACCGCCTGTCGACAATCGCAACGGCCGACCACATCATACTGATTAACAACGGTGTGGTGGAAGCGGAGGGCACGCAGGAGGAATTGCTGCAAAACAGCGCCTTGTACCGCAAAATGTGGAATGACCATATCGGCACGATTGACACGGAGGTGGCATAATGTTAGCAATACTGAAGAAGTTTTTCGATTTCTGCGACAGGGATGACCGCAGAAAACTCCGCCTCTCGATGATTCTCGGTGTAGTGAAGGCATTCTTCGCGGCACTCAGAATTCCGGCAATCGGCGTGATTGCCATGGGAATCATTAATCAGGACATGGGCGCAAAGCATATATGGGGATCATTCGGAATAATGTGCGTATCGGTACTCGGACAGATTCTGATCGGACTTAAGACAACGATGCTTCAGTGCGAAGCCGGTTATCACTGCAGCTGCAATAAGCGAATGGAAATCGCGGAACACCTCCGCTACCTGCCGATGGGCTATTTCAACCGGAACAGCCTCGGGCGCATCACGAATATTACGACCAATACAATGGAAGGTCTTTCCGATGTGGCGGCCCGCGTTGTCATGATGACGACACAGGGCATTCTCACGACAGCGGTCATCACAATTATGATTTTCTGTTTTGATTGGAGAATCGGAATCATTCTTTTGATCGGCGTAGCGGTGTTCGGCGCTTTCAATACTTTGATGCAGATGTCCGCAAAGCGCGCGGCACCGAGGAAAGCAGTTGCTGACGAAGCACTTGTCTCGGCTGTCATTGAGTACGTTCAGGGAATTGCCGAAGTGAAGAACTTCAACCTGACCGGCAACGAAGCGAAGAAACTCAATAAGGCCATCCGCGAAAAATGCAAAGGCGACACGCTTCTTGAGTACTCCGTAATTCCATTCATGACGCTTCAGAACATTATGACCAAGCTGCTTGGAATTGCCATGTGCGTAGCTTCCGTTAAATTCTATTTTGACGGCACAATGGAACTTCTCTACACTGTCATGATGACGGTGTCTTCGTTCCTTGTATACGAAAGCCTTGAACTGATGGGCAATTTTTCGGCGCTGCTTCGTACCATAGATATTGCCGTAACACAGGCACAGAGCGTTCTTGACGAGCCCGCTATGGATATTTCCGGCGAAGAGATTGTACCGAAGAATTATGATATTGAACTGAAGAATGTCGGATTCTCGTATGAATCCCGCCGGATTATCGATGATGTATCCCTTCGGATTCCGGAGAAAACAACGACCGCAATCGTCGGACCTTCGGGTGGCGGCAAGACGACGCTTACAAGTTTGATCGCCCGTTTCTGGGATGTACAGGAAGGTTCGGTTACGCTTGGTGGCAGGAATGTGAAGGAGTACAGCTTCGACGCTTTGATGCGGAACTTCAGTTTCGTGTTCCAGCGCGTGTATCTGTTTGAGGATACCGTAGCCAACAACATCCGCTTCGGTGAGCCGGACGCCTCTATGGACCGCGTCATCGAAGCGGCGAAGAAAGCCCGCTGCCATGACTTCATCATGTCGCTTCCGAACGGTTACGAAACCGTGATCGGAGAGGGCGGCACATCGCTTTCGGGCGGGGAGAAGCAGCGTATCTCCATTGCAAGGGCCATCTTAAAGGACAGCCCGGTCATCATTCTCGATGAAGCAACCGCCAACGTCGATCCGGAGAATGAGGCAGAGCTCGTCAAAGCCGTTGAAGAACTCACAAGAGATAAGACAATCATCATGATCGCACACCGCTTAAAGACCGTGCGGAACGCCGACCAGATTCTTGTGGTCGATCAGGGCCGGATCGTTCAAAGAGGAACGCATGAAGCCCTTATGAAGGAAGACGGAATCTACCGTCGTTTCGTTTCCGAAAGGAGCGAAGCAGCCTCCTGGAAAATAGCATAACCCATCTCTCACTTGAGCGGGCCGCCGTGACATTGTATGTGTTGCGGCGGCTTTTCTGTGTGATAAAACCATAGTGGTTAGCAATAGGTAAGAAAAAGGCAGAAAAGATGGCAAAAAAGTATTGATTTTATGCGTTTGTTGTGCTATAAACTTTATGTTAGCAAAGGGTAACCAAATACATTTTTGGAGGAATAATGAAATGAAAAAAGAAGGTTTGAAGGCAAAGGACTTTATTACGGTCGGGATTTTCACCGCGCTCCTTTTGGTTGTGGAGTTTGCGTGCGGAATGCTCGGCTTTATTCATCCTTATATTGTTGCTTCGTATGTGGTAATGATTCCGCTTGTGGGATCGATTCCGATGATGCTTTTTTACACGAAGATTGAAAAGTTCGGCATGCTTACGACGATGTCGGTGCTGATTGCGATCTTTATGTTTATTACCGGAATGGGCTATCTCGGTGCACCGCTGATTATCGCAGCCGGCGTGCTTGCCGATCTGATTGCGAAGTCCGGTAAGTATAAGAATTTCAAGAAGATTGCATTAAGCCACGGCGTGTTCTGTCTGTGGATTTGCGCAAACTATTTCCCGGTTATCGTAACTGCCGATTCCTACCGGAAGGATCTTCTGGACGGCGGATACTCGGCAGAGTATTGCGATAACCTGTTCCGCGCCATTAACGGGAAGACGATTGCCGTTTTATTGATTCTTTGCTTTGTATTCGGAATCATCGGCGCATTTGTCGGCAAGGCGGTTGTAAAGAAGCACTTCGAGAAAGCGGGAATCGTGTAAGATGCGTCTTGATCCGAGAACAAAACTGTTCATGGTTTTCGTGGTATCGGCCATTGTCATGATGAGCGCGACGACGCCGCTTCTGTGGGCCGTCCGGATTGCCGTCACAATGGTACCGATCATACTTTTAATCACGGAAAAGCATTACGCATCGGCGTTTCGGTTCCTGGTACTCTACGGAATTGCTCTGGCGCTTCTGTTCGGACTTCTTTCCGAAGGGTCTACGGGAATCGTTGCGGCACTTCTTTTAGGGTATTGCTGCATTATCGTCCAGTTTCTGCCGGCAATAATCACGGCCTGGTACGTGGTAAGGACGACCAAGATCGGAGAGTTCGTTTCGGCAATGCAAAGAATGCACGTGCCGGACGGCATTACGATTTCTTTGGCGGTTGTTATGCGGTTCTTCCCGACCATCAAGGAGGAGTACGCATCCATCCGCGACGCTATGAAGATGCGCGGGGTCATGCTCGGCGGAGGGAATGCCGCCAAGATGATTGAATTCCGGATGATTCCGCTTTTATTCTCCTGTGTAAACATCGGAGACGAACTGTCCGCAGCGGCAATCACGCGCGGACTCGGAGGAAAGGTGAAAAGAACAAGCGCCACGGATCTTAAGATGAAAGCCGCTGACTGGCTGATGGCCGTCGCATTTACCGCTGCGGCAGCCGTCTTCGTGGTCTTTAAATACGTGTTATGACGGATCCGATTATAAAAATTGAAAACATAAAATACCGCTACAAGGGTTCCGAGACGGATTCCCTAGATGACGTTTCCCTGGCAGTAAATGCCGGCGAGACACTGCTTCTGTGCGGGGCGTCCGGTTCCGGAAAGACCTCGGTCATCCGGCTGATTAACGGACTGATTCCGCATTACTATAACGGTGAGTTTACGGGCAATGTAACGGTTGCCGAAAGAAACATCGCGGAAACCGAGCTTTGCGACCTTGCCGGGACGGTCGGTACGGTTTTTCAAAACCCGAGAAGCCAGTTCTTCTCCGTGGATACGGACGGCGAGATTGTATTCGGACCGGAAAATGTGGGGCTACCGCCTTCGGAAATCCGTAAGCGGAAGGCACAGGTCGTTTCGGAAATGGGGATTGAAAAGCTTCTTGATCGAAGCCTGTTTGAACTGTCCGGAGGCGAGAAGCAGCGCATCGCCTGCGCTTCTGTGGCTGCTCTTCTGCCGGAGATAATTCTTCTGGATGAACCGTCATCCAATCTGGATTGGGCTGCCATGGAGAACCTTCGCGAGATTATTCTTACCTGGAAGAAACAGGGCAAGACGGTAATCGTTTCGGAGCACCGGCTTTGGTACCTTACCGGTATCATCGACCGCGCCGTATTTATGAAAAAAGGCCGGATCGAAGGTGCGTGGAGCGGAGAAGAGTTTGCGAAGATTCCCGAAACAGAGCTGCAGGAGATGGCGCTTCGACCGACTTCGGCTGACTGCGAATACGCGAAGCTGTTCCGAGACGACGGCCCGGATACCGATGAGGGAGAAAAGGTGTCTCTCGGTGAGGACGCAATCATCCTTCGGGATTTCTACTTCTCCTATAAAAAGAAACCGTATGTCTTCCGAAAACATAAGTTCAAAAAGGAAGACGGAGAAGATTTGAGCCTCTGCATCCCTAAACTGACACTTCCGCGAGGAAAGGTGATAGCGGTTGTCGGACGAAACGGAACCGGCAAGTCGACATTCCTCCGATGCCTGTGCGGACTTGAAAAGGACTGCACCGGGACAATCGAGTCGGATGGTGTTACGTATAAGGGCCGGAAGCGGATAGGCTTTTCCTATATGGTCATGCAGGACGTGAACCATCAGCTGTTTACGGACAGCGTGGAAGCCGAAGTACTGCTTTCCATGAAGGTGAAGGACAGTCAGAAATGTCTTGAGATACTTAGAAGACTCGGCCTTCTCGGATATAAAAACACGCATCCGATGGCGCTTTCGGGCGGACAGAAACAGCGTGTTGCAATCGCTTCGGCAATCGCTGCGGGAGCAGAGCTTCTTCTGTTCGATGAGCCGACCTCGGGACTTGATTACTCGCATATGGTAAAGGTTGGGAAGATGCTAAGGGAACTTGCGGACGGCGGAAGCACGGTTTTAGTGTCAACGCATGATCCGGAACTCATTAACCTGTGCTGCGATACCGAGTTGGTGATCCGGCGGGGGAGAGCGTCATTACGGGCATTTGGCGATGAAAAGAACGGTAAGGAATAAAGAAATACAGAAAGGAACATACTATGTTTAAACGTGTTGCACCCTATATCGGCCGATACAAAAAATACACGGTCGGAGCTTTGATTCTGATGGCTGTCGGAATTATCTGCAGCGTTCTGCCGTATTACTTTATGTACCGGATTATCTCGCCGCTCACAAGAGGCGAGAGCCTCGAAACCCGGAATATCGTAATCCGGGTAATTGCGATTGCCGTATGCGAGATTCTTTATGCAATTCTTTATACGCAGGGACTGGTTTTTTCCCATATCAGCGCCTACAACACACTGAAGAACCTGCGCGTATCCCTGCAGGGTAAGCTCGAAAGACAGCCGCTCGGGAGCATCCGAGAACTGGGAACCGGACGGATTAAGAAGGTTTTCACCGACGATATCGACCAGGTGGAACTGCTTCTTGCCCACGCGATTCCGGAAGGAATTGCCAACATAGCCATTCCGGTGCTGGTGATTATTCTGATGTTCGTAACAAACTGGCGTTTGGGACTTCTGTCCCTCGTTCCGCTTCTTATCGGCATGTTCGCCATGAGCAGGATGATGAAGTCCGGCATGTCGAAGATGGGTGCTTACTACGAGGCCGCCGCCGGAATGAACAATACGATTATTGAGTATGTCAACGGCATGGAGGTCGTCAAAGTCTTCAATAAGGACGGCGATTCCTACCGCCGCTTCGGCGAAATGGTACGCCGTTATCGTGACTTTACGTTAGACTGGTACCGGGTATGCTGGCCATGGATGGCAGCATACGCCGGCATTCTTCCTTGTCTCGCGCTTCTGATTCTTCCGATTGGTTCCTTGTGGGTAATCTCGGGCGCGGTAACTTTAGATAAACTCGTTCTGGTACTTTGCATGTCATTTGCCGTAGGTCCTTCAGTACTGAAGGCGCTCAATTTCGCCGGCAAATTCCCGCAGTTAAGCTATAAGATTGCGGAGCTTGAGAAGATGATGGAGCACGCGCCCCTGAAAACCGGCACCGAAGCTTTCCGCGGCGAAAACCATGATGTCACATTTGACGATGTGCATTTTGCATACGCAGAGAAGGAAGTGCTGAGCGGCGTTTCCCTGACACTTAAGCAGGGTACGACGACAGCGCTTGTGGGAGAGTCAGGAAGCGGCAAATCGACGCTCGCTAAACTCCTCGTGCATTATTACGATCTCGGAAGCGGAGCCATCCGGATCGGCGGACAGGACATTACCGATATGACGTTGGAGGCTCTGAACGGGCAGGTCGCATTTGTCTCACAGGAACAATTCCTGTTTAACACTACGCTTTATGAGAATATCCTGATCGGTAACCCGAACGCCACGAGAGAGCAGGTTCTTGCCGCGGCGAGCCGCGCGCAGTGCGACGAGTTTCTTAAGAGACTTCCGCAGGGTATCGACTCGCAGGCGGGAGACAGCGGAAAGATGCTTTCCGGCGGGGAACGCCAGCGTATCAGCCTTGCAAGGGCCATCTTAAAGGATGCTCCGATTATCGTCCTTGATGAGGCAACGGCATTCATGGATCCCGAGAATGAGGAGAAGATGAACGCGGCTCTCGACGAGATTGTGAAAGAGAAAACGGTTCTGGTCATCGCACACCGGCTTTCCACCATCAAGAACGCGGACCGCATCTGCGTTATGAAGGAAGGCAGCTGTATCGCGTCCGGCACGCATGAGACACTGCTTAAGGAATGTGATGAGTACGAGAAACTATGGAAGGCATCGGTCGGTGCGGCGACCTGGAGAATTAAGGAGGTGCAGGCATAATGATACGGATATTGTATAGGATTGTTTCCGTAACGGGAAAGTATAAAAACCGCATCCGCGCGGCCTACATTTTCTCCTTTTTGAAGGGAATTACGATGAAGGCACCGCTGATTCTGTGCTTCCTGACCGTTCGTGCTTTTATGGAAGGTACTATGACGAAACAGAAGTGCCTCTATGTCGGAATCGCAATGGTTGTGAGCGTAATTCTGACAATTGTTTTTGAACATATCAACAACGTTCTGCAGTCTGCGGCGGGCTATAAGGTCTTCGCCGATATGCGTATGCAGCTCGGTAATCACCTTCGCAAGCTGCCGATGGGCTATTACACCGAGGGCAATATCGGAAAGATCAGTTCCGTACTTGCCACCGATATGGTCTTCATCGAGGAAAACTGCATGGGTGTCCTTTCGGAGCTTGTTTCGTTCCTGATTTCCCAGGCGCTGATGGTTACGATGATGTTCTTTATGGATTGGCGCCTCGGCATTCTTTCTCTGGTCGTTACAGGTGTCTTTATCTTAATCGGAAACGGGATGCTCAAGAACACGCTCACGCATTCAAAGGCCAAGCAGGAGTGCAGTGAGTCCCTTACCGAGGAAGTACTTGACTTTGCGGAGGGCATCGGTATCGTCAAATCCTACAACCTCCTGGGGGAGCGCTCCAAGCGCCTTACGGAAGAATTTGAAAAGAGCTGTAAGGACAGCATTTCTTTCGAGGTTGACTATACACCATGGTCCCGGGGGCTGAATCTCTGCTTCGGAATCGGAACATCGCTGGTGCTTGCGCTTACGGCATTTTTACATAACACCGGCGAAATCTCCGATGTCTATATGGTCGGAATGGCCCTGTTTTTGTTTGACATGTTCGTTGCCATTAAGAGTTACTACGGACAAATGGCACGGCTTACCGTGACCGAAGCAAGCCTTGACCGTATCGAAGAAGTTCTGAATGCACGGGAGATGCCGGACGAGGGCACATTTGCCATCGAAGAATCCGTGAATTCTCCGGAAATCGAATACGAACATGTATCCTTCGGCTATACCGATAAAACGGTGCTTCACGATGTGTCATTTGCTATGAAAAAGGGCAGCATGACTGCGCTGGTCGGTCCGTCCGGCGGCGGCAAATCCACGGTTGCATCGCTGCTTGCCAGATTCTGGGACGTGCAGTCGGGAAGCATTCTGGCAAAAGGAAGAGATATCCGTACCGTACCGATGGGACAGCTGATGGACCATATCGGCATGGTATTTCAACGAGTGTATCTGTTCCAGGATACCGTATATAACAACATCGCCATGGCAAAGCCTGACGCGAGCCGCGAGGAAGTCATGGAAGCGGCGAAGAAAGCCCGCTGTTATGACTTTGTCATGAAACTCCCGCAGGGCTTCGACACGGTAATCGGCGAGGGCGGCGCGTCGCTTTCGGGCGGCGAGCAGCAGCGCATCTCCATCGCGAGATGCATTCTGAAGGATGCCCCGATTGTCATTCTCGACGAAGCCACCGCGAGCGTGGACGCGGACAACGAGAGAGCCATTCAGGAAGCCATTTCGGAACTGTGCCGCAATAAGACGCTTCTTGTCATCGCACACCGCTTAAAGACCATCCGCGACGCAGATCAGATTCTTGTAATCACGGACGGGCAGATTCGCGAGCAGGGTACGCATGACTCCCTGATGGCAGCAGGCGGTATATATGCGCATATGGTGGAATTGCAGACGGCGTGAAAGGGAGTATCAATTGTGAGCAAAGCAGAGAAATTCGATTACATGAAACAGAACATCGTCCTGATCGGAATGCCGGCTTCTGGAAAGAGCACCGCCGGCGTGATTCTCGCGAAACTGCTCGCCATGGATTTCGTCGATACCGATATCGTTCTTCAGCAAAGGGAAGGTTGCCGGCTGCGGGATATTATCGAAGCGAAAGGGATTGAACCTTTTCTCAAAAAAGAAGAGCGCGCGGTCCTTTCGATTTCCGCAAGGCACACGGTAATCGCCACAGGCGGAAGCGTCGTGTACAGTGATGCCGCGATGAAGCATCTTAAGGAAAATGCGATAATCATATATCTGAAAGTCGGCTTCGGGAAGATGCGAAAGCGGCTCGGAGACTTAAGAAAACGCGGCGTAATACTCCGAAACGGAGAGACTCTTAAGGAGATGTACGACGAGCGCTGTGCGCTTTACGAGAAGTACGCAGACATTGTTCTGTGTGAAAAGGGCGCTGTTGAAGATACCGTGCGGATGATAGTTGGTGTTTTGAATGGAGGTTTGTGATGGGACTTTTCAAAAAATTTGTGAGTCAGACCCGTAAACCGGAAGGATTCTTAGGAAAAATGATGGTCAACGGCATGAACAGCGGTCATGCGAAGATGGCGGACTGGGGCATGTCACATTTGCCGCAGACGGAACCGGAGAAGATGTTGGATGTCGGGTGCGGCGGTGGAAGAAATGCTGCAGAATTGCTGAAAAGATTTCCGAGGGCGAAGATGACGGCAATTGATTATTCTGAGGTGTCTGTTGCGAAAGCCTCCGGATACAACAAAGAAGCCATTGCAAGCGGACGCTGCGAGGTGAAACAGGGCGATGTTTCGGCGCTTACGCTGCCGAAGGAAAGCTACGAACTTGCAACCGCATTTGAAACGATTTACTTCTGGCCCGGTCTTGCTAAGTGCTTCTCACAGGTAGCGGGAGTATTGAAGCCGGGCGGAATCTTCATGATTGTCAATGAATCCGACGGCACCGACGAGGGCGCTCTGAAGTTTGAAAAGATTATTGAAGGAATGAAGTGCCACACGGTTGATGAAATCACCGCGGCACTCACGGAAGCGGGTTTTTCAAAGATAAAAGCTTATCATCATAAGAGCAAGCCGTGGATTACGGTTGTGGCAAGGAAATGAAGATTTGTACGAACAGAATCTTATCAGGGAGGTGTCATGATGGGAGACACGGTTGTAATCATTGTTTTATTGGGAATTGTTGCGTTGGCGGTCTACGGAACGGTCAGAAGAATCCGTTACGGCTCCTCATGTTGNNAGAAGACCCCGCCGCCGAAGAAGGTAAAGGTGAAGGATCGGAACAAGGCTTCCTATCCCTTCGTATACCGGCTTAAGGTGGACGGAATGCACTGCGCGAACTGCGCGAGAAGAGTGGAAAACGCGCTGAATTCCATGGAAGGCAGCTGGGGCACGGCAGATGTAGGGAAGAAGGAAGTAACCCTTTTAAGAAAGAGCGAGGCGACGGAGCAGGAGCTTACGGCGGTTATCGCCGAAGCAGGCTATACCGTGCTTTCGGTCGAAAGAATCCAATAAGACTTTAATCCGTTATGCGGGTAAAGAATATAAAGAAGAAGGAGATTGTAAGCTTCACCATACGGAGATGCACAGCGAGGTCGAATATGNNGAGGAGCACTTCCCCCATTCCGTGGCCAACGCCGTGGTCCGTGCAGCTCGGGAGCAGGGGCTTGATCACCGGGAGATGCACAGCGAGGTCGAATATGTGGTGGCACACGGAATCGCGACGATGATCGACGGAAAGCGCGCGGTTATCGGAATTGCCATCGGAAGCGGAGCCAATATCGCAAGAGAGGTTGCGGATATTACTATTGCCGCAGAGGATCTGCGGGAACTGGTCATCCTTCGAAAACTCGCTGACAGGCTGATGAAATGGATTGACAGGAATTACCGTTTCGTTATAGGATTTAACGGGGCGCTGATCCTGTTCGGCGCGCTCGGTACATTGCCGCCGGCAACGTCGGCACTGCTGCATAATACTTCGACGGTTCTTCTCGGCATGGACTGCATGACGAATCTTTTAGAGGACGGGAAGAAGCCGTAACACGGAAGGAACCCTATGTTTACGAAAGATGTCATTCT
>DBWJ01000088.1:0-194 GCA_002308955.1 Lachnoclostridium sp. UBA1241
CCCAAACTATCCACTATCATTTCATCTGTATCTGCCAGATTAAAAAATCTTACATTCACAAACAAATTGATGAAACGCTCTGATAAACCGGCATTTCTCTGCTTCTTAAACATATCAGGCGTAATCAGCTTTCCACTCTGGTGTACATAAATCCCCATGCACTCCGGATAGCAATCAATGGCGGCATCAATCTG
>DBWJ01000088.1:264-12682 GCA_002308955.1 Lachnoclostridium sp. UBA1241
TCATTTCCATTTGGCACATCCCAAAACTGGCTTCGCTTCATATCATCCACTTCAATTCCCGTCCCATCATCGGAGGATAGGAAGCTTGCAATTACAGGAACGCCATCCGGTTTGTCTTTAAGAATTACTTTGTGTTTTAAAAGCGGAAACATAAACATGTCTCCTGCACTTTCCTTGGATGTTTCTGCGTATGGTATTTCTCCCAAATCCCCTATATATTTCTCAAAGGTGCTGCGTAACTCTTCTGTTTTGGGTGACTTGGGTTTGTTTTTAAACAATAGCTGCACCATCATTATTCCTATTTTGCTTTCTTTTTCATCCTGCATTCCAAAACACCTCGTTTCATATAAAGCTTTATTACGTTTAACTGAGATATAATCGTTGTTGCACTTTACTTTTGTGTTTATGCTTTATTGACTACATACTCTGCAAGAGCGAGTGCGATGTCAAAATGCCCCGGATCATGCTGCGTGTGTTCAATCTGGCTCTTCTCTTTTCTGTCAGTCCATTCCGGCGCATCCAACAGGTCACCGCTTGTAAAAAACATATATACATCCAGTCCGCGGAAATCACATACGGCTTGAACTGCTGCCCCCTCCATCTCCACGGAGATGCAACCGTCCGCCTTGTGTTTTTCGAAGTTACTGACAGTCTCTCTGTAAAACGCGTCCGTAGTCCATGTCTTTCCCAAGATGTAAGGGATCCGCTTTTCTTCCATGAAAGCTTTCACGATGTCATGGTTTTTGATTCGGATATAGTCTGATGCAGGCGCATAGTGATAAGACGTCCCTTCATCTCTGTAAGCTTCCGTCGGGATCATGACCTTGCCTCTGGCGATCTCTTTGTTGAGGCAGCCCGCTCCGCCGAAATGAATGATCTTATCTGTATCAAGGACGGTCGATAATTCTTCAATCGGCCCCACGCAGGCAGGAGCCCCTACCCATGTTTTACAGAACCCGAATCTCTTCCCGTTATACTGCAAAACATAAACAGGATGCGCTCCGCCGGCCGTCGCATATTCTCCGACTTTTTCACAGTGATACTGCTCGGTCACAAACTTTTCGATTTCCTGAGAAAAAGTAAATATGACCGCATCCACCCGAACGGCGTTCTCATTCTTTTTTACGTTTATCTTCGCCGGGGATCTGTCGTCAAATGAATCGGTTATCATTGAAATCTCCCTTCTCTGTTTTATGTATCATTCTCTTTACTTTGTATTCAACGACATCACATATACCTGGCAGGGATTCGCCTCATCCCAGTAAAGCGGGAACACCTCCAACTCCCTGAAGCCGCAACTGATGTAGAACAGATTGGTCCTGTCATAATCCTCATAGACTCCCATTTTCACGGTCTTGACCTGCATGAACTCATATCCTTCGGAGCGGGCAACCTGCTTTGCCTTTTCCACGAGCTGCCGGCCTATGCCGCTTCGGTGATACTCCTTTAACACTCCCATGACGGCAAGTTCAACCGTAGCATTTCCCGTTTCTTTTAAACAAAGGAATCCTACTGCCTTCCCCTCTTCCGTTGCTGCAAGGAATGTCCAGTCCACACAGCCCGAGATGTACTCCTCCCGGCTCTCTTCGATTTCAAACCAGTCTTTAAGCGCCTCAAGAACGCTTCTTGCAATTCTTTGTTTTTCTTTAGGATTTGTTATTTCTGCTATCATAATTCTTTCCGTTCCGAAATTGTATTTCTTTGCGTATGTCCTCTTTATTTCCTTCTCAGAAGCAGAAGGTATTCCTCCGTGTCGTCCTCCGGTTTTCTTTCGCCGGTTGCGAAAAAGCCGTGTCTTTTATAGAAACGAATTGCCTTCTCATTCTTCTCCAACACCCACAGATGGTCCGCCTTGTGTTCTTTGACCGCATATTCCAGCAGCTGCGATCCGATGGATTCGTTCTGGAGGACCGGCTCCACAAAAAGGCGCGCGATATAAGTCCCCTCAATCTTGATAAAGCCCTTGACCGCGCCGTCGTCATACACATACAGGCTGTCAAGCTGCTTTTCATACGATTTCATAAGGGACGGAACCTGCAACTCAAGGAAATAATACTCGTCCGACTGAAATATCGGATAAAAGTACAGTCGGTAGTTAAAAATCTGTATCTCGGCGATGCGCGCCAGGTCTTTTTTCTCTGCTTTTCTAATCATATTCATTTCTCTTTCCGGCAAATGCCACGGCTCATTCCTCTCTTCCCCGCGCCGGTCGCGCCAATCAAGATCATCTACCACACAAACCGCCGGTGCCAATCAAGGTCCTCTACCACCCGAATCGGTTACACATGTCAAGGAGCACCAGCACCAGGAAGATGGCGATAATCAGAACAACGAGGCCGGTGGCCTTCTCGTGTTTTTTGAGCTTCGGATGCTTCTTTGCGAGGCAGTGAATCGGGTAGCCGACGATGAACAGCGTGAGCACCGTCAGCGGCGGCGTGAACACGCCGATCATAAAACTGTAAAGCGATTTTTCTATAACCAGCCAGCGTGTGACACCCCAGATCAGGCTGAAGCCGATAACAACTATAATGACTTCCAGAGGTTTTACCCGCAGACCGCCCTCGGCGTCCGAAAGGCCGTAATAATCCAAGAAGACGGACTTTTGGTAGCCGACCATATCCTTTGCGATATCCATGAACCGGCTACCGCGTGCCTCCTCTCGCTCCACTTCTTCGAAATAGAATTCACCGTCCAGGGTGTCGATGTCCGGCTGCGCCTTCAGGATGGTTCTGCTCATCTCGATGGCTCCGTTCAGTTCCGCAAGTTGCCCCTCGAGTTTCTTCACATTGGCCGTAAGCGCGTCCGTTAACGGAAGCGAACCGTCCAGGATGTCTTCAATGTCCGAAACCGGCAGGCCGAGCTTTCTGAAAAGCACGACCTTTTTGAGCGTCGCAACGTCCTGCTCGCTGTACTCACGGTAACCGTTGCCCTCGCGCTTCGGATTGATCAGCCGCTCCTTCTCGTAGAAACGGATGGATGCTCTCGGGATTCCGAGTATTTCTTCAACTTCTTTAATCGTCATTTTTTTAGTGTGCCTCCTTTGATTGTTTACACGGGCTTTCCGTGCCCTTCCAAGCCCACCGTAAACTATCAACAAGGTTTACAGTCAAGTGTTTTTTTAAATATTTACAAGTTTTTTTGCGACATATATGGCATTTTCCGCCATAAAGCAGGTTTACACTTCAGTCATCCAGGATCGCGTCCATGCCTTCCATCTCGTCGACCCAGTTCACGTCAGTCCTGCTGCCGCGCATCACGCTGCCGCAATTCGGGCAGGTTTCCGTCGGTTTCGGGGCCTTATTACGGCACACGGAACAGATGTATTCGTCCTTTCGGAACAGGTGCGTGTGCCGCGTCCAGTATGCTTTCTTCTTCATGTTTTACCTACTTTCTGCTTTGTTCTTTATGCGGTTTCGCTTCTTACTCTTCCTTCTCCTCCAGAAGTCTCTTCAGCATCTGTTCCCGGTTCTCCAAAAACAGCTTCGTAACCTGCTTGCTTCAGAAAAGCGTCGTAACTATACATGTTATTGTACCATATAAGAGGGCTCTTGAACAGCATTTTCATGTTTTTACTACAGTAAGTCCGAGAAGAATCAGAGTCCGTAGTAAAGGATTTTGATTTCCGAGGCCTTTTCAGGCATCGCCGGGGGTTTTTACTACGGAAGCCTGAGGATATGTGTAATTCCGTAGTAAAAGATTGCGGAATTCAAAGCTCTTTTCGCGCATGGTAGCGTTTTTTTACTACGGACCGTGTGAGTATTCCGGCTTTCCGTAGTATGAATCCGGAAACCGCCCTGTTTTCAGCCCTCGAAAGTCTCTCGCTTTACTACGGGATGCTTCAGCATTCGTGCTTTTCGTAGTAATCCTGCGAGATTCGCCTGTTTTCAACCTCAAGGAGCCGGCCGGATTACTACGGAAAGCCCAGAAATTTCACTCCAACGTAGTAAAAAACACAACGCACATAAAAAACGAGCCCCTGCCTCGCGGCAAGGGCTCCGAAATATGTCAAACCACAATTTAATGTCCAAACTACAACCAAGCAGCATCAGCCTACCAGGCCTACACCCAGCTTCCGCCTACTCCCACTCGATCGTGCTTACAGGCTTCTCGCTGATGTCCCAGAGAACGCGGTTAACGCCGGGAACCGTTGCGATGATGCGGTCACGGATCGTGCAGAGCATCTTGAACGGAATCTCGGGAACGGATGCATAAACAGCATCAACGGTGTTGACGGCACGGATAACAACCGCCCAGCCCATGTAACGCTCGCCCTTGCCGTCCACGTAGCGGATACCGGTGGAGGTGAAATCCGGGATCGCGCAGAAATACTGCCACGGCACGGGATCCAGCTTGCCGATTTCCTCACGGACAATCGCGTCTGCCTCACGGAGCGACTCAAGGCGGTCACGGGTGATTGCGCCTACGCAGCGAACGCCGAGACCCGGGCCCGGGAACGGCTGACGGTATACCATGTTGTCCGGAAGGCCGAGTGCCTTACCGACAACACGAACCTCATCCTTGTAGAGAAGCTTTACGGGCTCAACAAGCTCGAAGTTCAGATCCTCGGGAAGACCGCCTACGTTGTGATGTGCTTTTACGCCGTGGCTCTCGAGGATGTCGGGATAGATGGTGCCCTGCGCGAGAAATTCGATTCCGTCAAGCTTGCGCGCCTCTTCCGCGAAGACATCAATGAATTCCTTGCCGATAATCTTACGCTTCTTCTCGGGATCGGCAACGCCTGCAAGCTTGTCAAGGAAGCGGTCAACCGCATCCACATAGATAAGGTTCGCGTCCATCTGGCCGCGGAACACTTCGATAACCTGCTCGGGCTCGCCCTTTCTTAATAGTCCGTGATTTACGTGCACGCACACGAGGTTCTTGCCGATTGCCTTTATGAGGAGCGCCGCAACTACCGAGCTGTCAACGCCGCCGGAGAGAGCAAGCAAAACCTTCTTGTCACCGACCTGCGCGCGGAGCGCGTCAACCTGCTCGTCGATAAATGCCTTCGCGAGCTCAGGCGTGGTGATTCTTTCCATCGTTTCCGGTCTCTTGTTAGGATCCATAGGGTACCTCCGATTTTTGTAATAATGTGATGTAAATATCGTAACATAGAGCGGCGGAAAATGCCACACCTTTCTTGGCATTATCCGCCGGTTTTTTTCTTATTTTCCTGTCGTGATGACATCAAGTTTTCCCTGCGCGGGGTCGTAGGAATATGTCACGTTCGGGCAGCTGATTTCAAGTGTCGTGGCGAAGAAGAACTGCTTTGCAAACATCGCCATGATCTCTTCCGAAACCGGAATCGTGTCCTGCAGCTGAACCATTACGATGGATGTCCAGGACTGCGATGTTTCCCATGTCTGCCGCCACTTTGCACCGTCCGCCTGCCCGGTAAGAACACGCTCCATCTCGTCCGGATTTACCCACAAAGGAAGCAGTCCCTCCACCTTCGTGATGACAACGTAATCCGTCTCCTGAAGCAGCCCGCTTTCGGCGATGATATCCTTGACATAGTCCCGCACCTTTCTCTGGAAGGTGCTCGTGAAATAATCCGAACGCCAGTCTTTCGTTTCGTTCGTTCCGCAGTCACGGATTTGGTACTCCCGGTCTGCGATTACAAGCCGGAAATCCCTGTTATCTTCATCCTCCGACTCCGGAACAACCTTATACTCGCTTCTGGCCAGATTGTGATAATTCTGAAGCTCTTTCTGCAAAACGCTGTCCACCGTTCCCTGATTGCCGTCCTTGAAGCGCTTGCTCAGAATCTTGCCCGCGCATACGTAGGCAATGATGCAGACCGCAATAATCAGCGGAATCACGATCGTGTATATCATGAGCTTCTTCGCGCCGTTCTCGGAATCCAGGTTTCTTTCCTTCGGCTGCCGCCCGCCGGGAAGCATGGGGGAAGCATATAACTTCTGCGATTTCAAGTGTGCCCCGCAACGGCTGCAGCGCTTCGCTTTATCGGGATTTTCCTGTCCGCAAAATCCGCATTTCATGGCATTTTCCTCCCATACCTGTTATTCTCTCCGAGTCCGATCCCGGCTCTCGAACGTTCCGCCGGGCAGCGCTTACTTTCCCCGCCCGCGGCGCTCGATCCGCGCGTAGAGCCTCCCTTTCCGGCTCGTGCCGGTAATTTCGCAGAACATAAGGCGCCCGTAACCGCGCACCGTCACCTGCTCACCCGGCTTCAGCATTCTGCTGTTGTTTTCGCAGAGGCGTCCGTCAAGATAAATCAGCTGCCGCCGGAACAGTTCATTCACTTCGTTTCTTGAAAGGTTGAATCCCTTCGCGACAATTCCGTCGATCCGCTCGGATGAAACCGCAAGGCTCAGCTCTTCGGGCTCGCCGGCGACGAGGTCCGGCAGAGATGCGATCTGCCGGCAGGTGACGGACGTATGTTTGATCTTCGTCAGGTTTTCGCAAATGTATTCTACCATTGTAGAACTGCATATAATATAGGCTATGTTCTCTTTCAGGTAGATGTCGCCGACCATCTCGCGGACAATCCCGAGATTCATGACAGCCCCGAGAATATCCCGGTGCGAAAGGTCGTCGGCGTACTTCTGCATGAGCGGTTTCACTTCGAGATAGGCAATCGGGAACGGTTCCTCATACCCGAGGGTCTCTGCGTCACCGAACCGGAGCATAAGCCGCTCCGCGCTCTCCGTTCCGCCGTAAAGCGTGTAAGAAACCGGCGGCAGGCTCCGCGTCATGGAATAAAACGAAGCCAGCTCTCCGATGCCCAGAAAACCGGTAAATGTGTACCGGTTTTCCTTGTAGCAGCGGTCAGCCAGCTCCGCGAATCGTTTTTTCAGAAATTCATCTGACTCCATTATAACCCCCGCCGTCCCCCATAGAACAGAAAACCGTCAACAGTCGCTCATCCGTTCTTCTTTGAATAGATGATAAGCGTGTCACCGTTCTTGATCATTGTCGAGCCGTTCGGAATCATCATCCGCCCGCGGCGCTCAATCGATACAATCAGCTCAAGCCGCGAGATGTCGAGATCGCGAATTGCCTTGCCGACCCACGGATGCTCGTCCTTCACGACAACCTCACGAAGCGCAATCGCCTTGCTGCCCATATACCGGTTGGCGGCAAATACGAGCGTATCTCCGTTATTCAGTTTAAGCGACCCGTCCGGGACAATCTCTTCGTTGCCCCGGAGCACAACCGCCAGCAGCAGTTCCGGCGGGAATACGATGTCCTTTATGTATTTGCCGACCCACGGATGCTTCGGACCGACTTCCGAGGTGATAAAACGAAGCGAATGCACTTCGGATTCGTCGCCGATGCGCTTCACCTTCTGGTACTGTTCAACGAATCCGGCGCTTATGATACCGGTAGGAACCGCCACCATTCCGACGCCCAGAAACGAAATGATCATCGACATAATCTTACCGCCGGTCGTAATCGGAGCAATGTCGCCGTATCCGATGGTCAGGATTGTCGAAGCAGCCCACCAGATGCCGGAAAATGCGTTTTTGAAGACCTCCCCCTGTTCCCCATGCTCCAGACTGTACATGCAAAGCGAAGCCGCAACCATCAGAATCAGGATCATGATCAGCGAGGAGAACAGCTGCTTACGCTTCTCCTTCAAGACGTCCACAATGATGTTGAAGGCGTCGTATTTGGCGTTAACTTTGAAGAGACGGAATATGCGGATCACACGGAACATCCGGAATGCAACAGCGCCCGCAGGGAACACAAGCGGCAGGTAGGTCGGAAGAATCGACAGCAGATCGATCAGTCCGAAGAAAGACACGACAAACGCCAGCTTCGCGCCCCAGTATGACTTGTTCGGATACAGGTATTCCGCCGTCCAGAGCCGCAACAGATATTCAATCGTGAAGATAATAACCGTGCCCCACTCAATCACATCAATCGCGGTCTGGTAATCTTTCGAAACATCGAACGTCGCGAACAGCGTTACGAACAGATTCAGGAAGATCATGATAACGATAAAGATATCGAATGCACGGCTTATGATATCGTCATTCGTTCCGATTTGTATGATATGAAAGATTCTTTTCTTCCGTTTTTCCATCGCTGCTCCTGTCAGACCTGAACCTTATCGGGGCGGGTCTCTTTCACATTTGCCGAAGCCTCAGGCCTCGGTTTCTTTTGCTTCCTTTGCTGCCTCGCGCTGCTTTTTCGAGCCGCCGCAGGCAATCAGTAACAGAATCAGGTAATAGGCAATCATAATGCCGAGTGTAATCCACGTCATCAGCGCCGACTTCGGGGCAAGCCCGATCAGTACAAGAAGCGGTGCGCCGAGAAGAATTGCAAAGCTCGAACCGATAACGAGGTTGTTCGCCGCGGGTGTCTCCAGCTGCGGATCCACCTCACGCAGCAACAGTACACCCGAGCTGATGGTTCCGGTCATCATGCCGTACATCGACATGAGTCCCTCGTAGTAGTATTCGGGATAGATGCGCTTGCTGACATACTTCAGATGGAACAGCGTCACGATCGCGCCGGCTGCTGCCATGAGCGCGAAGGGAAGCCACAGTCCCGAAAGGTCCTCGATGTTGATCGAAGCGATTCCGGCGATGATCATAATGTCGAACGCAAGACCCGCGATACGGCTCAGCAGATAATTGTTCTGATACTGCTTCTCCATAACCTTAAGACGCTTCAGGTGCTTAAGGATCACTCTTGCTAAGATAGCAAGGCCGGAGCCGATCATGAAGTTGAAGCCCCACAGAAGACCGTTAATCGTCTTGCCGGCGCCTTCACTGATGGCGCTGATGCCGCTTGTCAGTCCCCAGGTCGCGAGAAATGTAACGAGATACACCGCAATCACAAGCGCGAACTGCATCGACAGGCGGTCAAGGGATTCCGCAACCGGAATCTCGTCCTTATCCTGGAAACGGTCTACGGTTACCGAGCCGTCCACGATTTCCTGGTCAAGCTTCTTGATCTTGCCCTTCTTAAGAAGACGGTTCATGTACCAGACACCGACGATACAAGCCGACAGATAACCGGCCGCAGCAATCGCGAGACCGAAGGACCGTCCTCCGGCAAATCCCCAGTCGTTCTGGTAAACGCTACCGGTGTTGTTCGCCTGTCCGGGTCCCTGCCCGTAACCGAGCGGCAGCAGGATTCCGGCCGCCTTGAACAGCTTCGGCATCACGGTATAAGCAAGGGCTAAAGAGATGCCGAGACCGAATATACCCTGAATCATATAGGAGCTTACGATGGTCGCGCCCGAACGGAGTCCGACACGGTTCACCGGCTGCTTCTCCGCTTTCTCGGGAATGCGAAGTGACATTGCGATAAATCCGATGGCAATTCCGTGATAGGTGAGCCCCTCAAGGAATGTTCCGTCCAAAAATGTGATTCCGAACGCCTTGTCGAAAAGCACCTTGATGCATAAAAGAAGCAGTCCGCCGAGCACCGCGGTGGGCATCATGCTCTTACGGATGAAGCGGAATCTCCTTCTTAACAGGTTTGCGACAAGAATAGTCGCCGCGATGATTCCCATCTGGGCAATCGGATTCCACAGGGCGGAATTGGCGGCCGAATAGTCTACGGTAGGCACTGTTTTGTTCCTTTCTGGCTGTATATTATTATTCGCTTTGCATTAGCTCAAGCAGAATAATGGTATTCCAATTACATCATTTCAAGTAGAACACTGTTATTCATTCTTCATCAAATCATACAGATAGCGGTACTTCAGCGCATTGAACCCGGTATTCCCCTTGATATCGAACTGCTCGTTCTTCTCACCGAGTATCACGTTCATGCTGTTGCGGGAATATACCGCAAGTCCCTTGAGATCTTCGGGCGGGATGGTATTCGTAATCCATACCTCATCGATGCTTCCGTCCTCATTGAGAATGGGAACAACAAGTCTGCGTTTATTCTTCTTTCCCTCATCCAAAAGCAGATAACGGACGCCGTCACGTGTTGCGGTAATCTCAATCCAGTACTGCTTTCCGGCTTTGTGGTCGGCACCGATGCTTCTTACCGAAACCGTATCCGTAAAGGCAGGCAAAGTGCCGTCAGTATAGGCATTTTCCATGGCTGCCTTCTGTTCGGCATCCCAATCACGAAGGTTTCTCTTCACGCCGTCGGAACAGTTCAGATAACCGAAGCGGTCATAGGACGCAGTGAATCCGCAGGTGCAACGCACCTCATCATCCGTGCTCTTAAGCGTGTTGAATGCGTGGCAGGCCGGGCAATAGAACAAAGTGCTTTCGATTCCGAGCGTCAGCTTCTTTCCCTCGTACGGAATCATCTTCTCATCCTGCACCGCATAGGCATCCTCGAAAAGATCCCGACGGATTGCCTCGTTCATCTGCTCGTCGGTCATTGCCTTCAGTTCTTCGGGCTTATAGATATGTACGAGATGTCCGATGACCTGCCCCTTCCGACGCTTTACGCTGAACCGGGGCTGACTCAGAAAGCCGCCCTCAAAGCGGTAGGTAATCAGTGACGCTCCGGCCGCCCTCGCAAGCTTGCCGGTTGACGGCGGAAGCTCCCCCGTTACACCGTTGAAGGAACGGTTTCCTTCGGCGAAGAGGCACACATTTGCCCCCTTCTTAAGCGTCTTTATGATTGTCATGGCCGACTTGGCACCGGCCTTACCCTTCGTGTGAATAATCGGGCGGAATATGTGCATCAGGAGCTTTGTCAGGATGCCCTTTCGCATTACATGCTCACTCGCCACGAAATACAGCTGTTTCTTCGTCGCAATCCCGACAAGCGCCGGATCAAGCTCCATGTTGTGATTGGCAAGTAAAAGGTACGGCCCCTCCACGTCCGCAAGGCTGTCATACGTATACCCGAACTTCCGCACAAAGAAGCCCTTCAGCGCCCAATGCAAAAAAGCGAACCACCGACGATGTCTCCGCATCGCCCTTCGTTCGCGCCGCTCTTCTTTTCGTTTTTTTGCATCCTTTTCCATACACATTTATAATACCGAAATTACGGGGAAAAGTAAAGACAATCCGACCTCTTTTTCGGCCGGATTTTTGACCTATTCCCCAATAATCCGCTTTATGGGTCGAATCGCTGGATGACGAAATAGACTCAATCGCTTTGAATGATGTATGCTTCCGAACTGTTACCTTCTCTCCTTCGTCAGTTCGTCGGTCTTCGGATTGTAGTGATAGATCACGTCCTCCGTGTAGAAATTGAATTCCTTTACGAAATAGAGCTCGTCCCGGATGGCCGAAAACTGCTCTTTCGTAAGCTTCAGCTCTTTGGTCGGTTTAAGCAGAATGTCGCAGGACAGATCGATTTCTTCCAGGTAACGGGCTTTGTCCGCATTCCGCTCCGAAAACCTCGCAATCTCCTCTTCGTTAATCCACATCGGCAGCAGACTGGGATCCGCGCGGCGCAGATAGTTTTCTTCCCAATCACGGAAGGTGCAGCCGTTGATCCGCACCGCAAAGTTTTCCTCCGAAAGCATCCCGGAACCTTCAACGGTTCTTCGGATCTGCACCTTCGCCGCATTGAAGAACTGCCTTTGGTAATAGTCTGTGTACTGGCTCTCCCCGCTGCCTGCGGATATGTAATTCTTTCCGCCCACCGTAAAGTAATACACCGGGTCAATCACCCTGCCTAACCCCGCGTATTTCTCTTCCGTGATTGTGTAATCGCCTTCGCCCAATCCGTAATACTTCTGCAGGTTCTCACGGAAACTCTTCCGGAATTCCTCCTTGTCGTCTTCCACCCCGTCCCATTTTCGCCACGGAAGGAAGTGCATGAACAGGAGCAGGAGCACATATCCGACTGCCGCGCAAAGAGCGCAGCTTCCTACAATCGCAAGAACCAGTTTAATCAAAAAGCCGCCTTTTTGCTTCTCCTCCATATTCATTCCTCCCACCGACACGGCATTTTATGTCGTATCTTATCCAACTATTATAGCATATGAGGTTTTGGGGCGCAAGAAAATTGACTTTTGCCACCGGAGAACCTATAATCGAAGTATCATTTTACGTCGATACGGAGGCGCTATGAAAATCACATTAGAGCATCTGACCAAACGGTTCCCGAACCGGAACAAAAAGATCAAGGAAGACGTTATCGCAGCGAGCGATCTGACATTTGAAATCCCCGACGGCAAGCTGATCGGACTGCTCGGTCCGTCCGGCTGCGGCAAATCCACAACGCTTAACCTCATCAGCGGTCTCGAGACGCCGACCGAGGGACGCATCTATTTCGGGGAGAACGACGTCACCGACGTACCGCCGGAGAACCGCGGCGTCGGCCTCGTATTCCAGAACTATGCCCTTTATCCGCACCTGACCGTGGAGGACAACATCGCGTTCCCTCTCGGAAACCTGCGCGGCAAGGATAAGCTCACAAAGGAGCAGATGCATGAGCGTGCCCTCGAGGCCGCGAAGCTCGTTCAGATTGATACGCTGATGGAGCGGAAACCGAACGAGCTGTCCGGCGGCCAGCA
>DBWJ01000088.1:12832-20136 GCA_002308955.1 Lachnoclostridium sp. UBA1241
GCCATGAGCATCAGCGACATGATCGTCGTCATGAAGGAAGGCGTCATCCACCAGATCGGCAAGCCGCAGGAAGTGTATGACCACCCCGACAACCTCTTCGTCGCGAAGTTCCTCGGCACCCCTCCGATCAACGTTTTCGAAGGTGAGATCAAAGACGACAAAGTCTACATCGGCGAGGAAGCGGTTCTCGACGCCCCCGCGGCAAATGTAACGAATAAGTCCGCGAACTCCGCCTCAGATGACACGACTGCTTCCCGCAAGGTCTATGTCGGCATCCGCCCCGAAGGGTTCATTCCCGCAGCCGACGGCGCCCTCACGGTGAAGCTCAATAAGATTGAGGTTATGGGCCGTGACACAAGCATTGTCGCGGAGCATCCCGCATATCTCGGCACGACCATCCGCGCCATCGTTCCTTCCGAAGATGTGGAAGGCATCTCCGGCGAAACCGTCCGTTTCAACCTGAAGCCGAAGAAGGTACATCTCTTCGATTTCGAAACCGAGAAGACCATTCTCCCCGCCGAAGAGGAAAAAGCAGGCGGTGAGGCGAAGACCGCAGACGAGACCGGTACGGAGGCATAACATGAAACAGAAGCAATATAAGGGCTGGCTCTACCTGCTGCCGGCAATCGTATTTCTCGGCGTGTTCATGGTCTATCCGCTGATTGACGTAGTCGTGTATTCCTTTGAAGAGGGCTACAGCTTCGTAACACAGACTTCCGCCGGAACGGGACTTTATAACTACCGCTACGTCCTGCATGACACCTACTTTGTGCAGGCGCTTCGGAATACGTTCATTCTCGTAATCATTACCGTTCCGCTTTCCACCGGGCTCGCGCTTCTCATAAGCCTTGCGCTCAGCTCGATCAAGTCACTCCGGAACGCTTTTCAGACCATTTATTTCCTGCCCTACGTAACGAACACGCTGGCCGTCGGTCTCGTATTCATGGTGCTTTTCAAGAAGACCGAGTACACCGACGGCATGGTCAACCTGCTGATCAAGGCCTTCGGCGGCAACAGCGTCGACTTCATCGACGGACCGTACTGGGCGAAGATGTTCGTTATGTGCCTGTACACCGTCTGGATCGTGCTTCCGTTCAAGATTCTGATCCTGACGAGCGCCCTCGCGTCCGTCAAAGAGGACTACTACAAGGCAGCCCGCGTGGACGGCACAAGACCGTTCCGTATCTTCTATAAGATCACGCTTCCGATGATTTCTCCGATGATCTTCTATCTCGTGATCACCGGTTTCATCGGCGCGTTCAAAGCCTACAGCGACGAAGTTGCGCTGTTCGGAACGGACCTGAACTCGGCCGGCATGAACACCATGGTCGGCTACGTTTACGACATGCTCTACGGCAACAGCGGCGGATATCCGTCCTTCGCTTCGGCGGCGGCTCTTATCCTGTTCGCGGTCGTATTTACCATCACATGCATCAACCTGATGGTGAGCAAGAATAAGATTCATTATTAAGGGAGGCGCAACATGACAAAGCAAATCACAACAACCTCCCCTACCGCGCAGGACTACCGTCTCATCGAAGCGGCTGCCAAGAGACGCCGTACCATTCGGAATGTGTTCCTTTACACATTTCTCGTGATCTGCGCGCTCGCCGTCCTGTTCCCGTTCTACTGGATGATCCTGACCAGCTTCAAGACGCAGGGCGCCTACAACGCCGAGGAAATCCCGAAGTTCTATACATTAGCGCCGACGCTTAAGAATTACAATGTGGCATTTACCGCAGTGCCCCTTGCGAGGTACTTCCTGAACACGCTTGTCTTCACGGTTGTCACCACCGCCGCGATGATGGTTGTCATCGTGCTTGCGGCCTTCGGCTTCGCACGGATGAATTTCCCCGGAAAGACGCTTGTCTTCTCGCTGTTTTTAAGCCTCATGATGATTCCGAACGAGCTCGTCATCATCACAAACTACGTCACGATCACGTCGTGGAACATGCGGAATACCTTTGCCGGACTGATCCTTCCGTCCGTCACGTCGGTCTTCTACATCTATCTTTTAAAGGAAAACTTCGAGCAGATTCCGGAGGAGCTTTATAAAGCCGCCAAGGTCGACGGCACGTCGGATTTCAAGTACCTGCTCCGCGTCATGGTTCCGATTTCGAAGCCGACGCTTGTGACGATCACGATTCTTAAAGTCATCGAGTGCTGGAACTCCTACGTGTGGCCGCGCCTCATTACGGACGACAAGAACTACTTCCTCGTTTCGAACGGCATTCAGGAAATCCGTCAGAACGGCTTCGGGCGTGACAACATCCCCGCGATGATGGCCGCCGTCGTCGTCATCTCGATTCCGCTCGTCATTCTGTTCCTCGTGTTCCGTAACAAGATTATGGAAGGCGTTTCGAGAGGAGGTACCAAAGGATGAAACGGTTTATTACTCTCCTTCTGCTCCTCGCCCTCATGACGGCCCTTCTTACCGGCTGCCACGGCGGCAAGAAACGGGTTGCCTTCCGGGTGCCTATGGAATTTGACGAAAGTAAACAGTACGAGATCTCTTTCTGGGCGAAAAATGACACGAATATCACCCAGGTAAACATCTACAAGCAGGCCATCGCGGATTTCGAGGCGCTCTACCCGAACATCCATGTGAACCTGAAGACGTACACCGATTACGCGACGATTTATCAGGACGTCATCACGAACATTGCCACCGATACGACGCCCAACGTGTGCATCACCTACCCCGACCACATCGCGACCTATCAGAAGGGAAGCAACGTTGTCGTGCAGATTGACGCGCTGATGGCGGATCCGAACTACGGCCTCGGCGGCAGCAAACTGAAATTCGACGGTCCGACCGAGGAGGAAATCGTTCCGAAGTTTCTGCAGGAATGCTTCATCGGCGACGGCCACTACGCGCTTCCCTACATGCGTTCCACTGAAGCGCTTTACATCAATAAGGACCTTGTAACGAAGCTCGGCTACGACATCCCCGACGTTCCGACCTGGGACTATATCTGGGAGGTTTCGGAGGCTGCGATGAAACAGGATGCCGACGGCGTGTTCCTCGTGAACGGCCAGACGACGCTGATCCCGTTCATCTACAAGTCCACCGACAACATGATGATTTCCATGCTGAAGCAGAAGGATGCGCCGTACTCGGATTCCGAAGGACACGTGCTTCTGTTCAATGACACCACGAAGGAAATCCTCTACTCGATCGTGCCCCACGCGAAGTCGCGTTCGTTCTCGACCTTTAAGATTTCGAGCTACCCCGGCAACTACCTGAACGCCGGACAGTGCATCTTCGCGATCGATTCGACGGCCGGCGCGACCTGGATGGGCAGCAACGCCCCGAACTCGGACATCCATTCCGAGAACATCGTGCAGTTTGAAACCGTCGTGCGCCCGATTCCGCAGTACGACCCGTCGAATCCCTACATGATCTCCCAGGGTCCTTCGCTCTGCATCTTCACCAAAGAGGACGAAGGCGAGGTACTCGCGTCGTGGCTCTTCATGCAGTACATGCTGACGAACGACGTGCAGATTGCCTACTCCCAGACCGAGGGCTACATCCCGGTAACCTCGAAGGCGCAGAATTCCGACGTGTATCAGGAATACCTCTCGCTTGAGGGAGCTGACAATAACCTGCATTACGACGTCAAGATCAAGGCAGCGAAGCTGTTCCTCAGTAACATCGACCGCACCTTCGTGACCCCCGTCTTCGCCGGCTCCGCTTCCGTCCGTGAGGCCGCGGGCGAACTTGTGGAGAACGTGACACGTTCCGTCCGCCGTAAGAAAACCGTCGACGACGAATTCATCGCACAGATGTATGAGGACACGGCGGCTTTGAAGCATCTGGACCAGATTACGGTAACGGATACCAAATCCTTCGGTCCGCTCCCGAAGACATCGGCGGTTCTTCTCGTTTCGCTCGTATTTGTCTGGACCGTTTTGATCGGAATCTTCATCTTCCGAAGATGGAAAGCGACACAGGAAGGATAAATAAGTCTATTGCATTTTTCGTTATTTTTTGTATAATATGGTACTTGTAAGTCCGGGAAGCGATTCCCGTAACGGCGCAACAGGCCCGAAGCCCGCGCCACAATGATATAAGGAGAAAAAGAATGAAGAAACTCGTATCTATTCTGTTGACATTCGTTCTTGCGTTCAGCGTATTCACCGCCTGCGGCAAGAAGGAAAAGAATGACCCGACGCCTGCTCCTACGACGCCGGCAACCGAAGCGGTTACTGCTACCCCTACGGAAGCCCCTACCACTGCTCCGGATGCCCCCGACGTAAAGAGCGAGGGCGTTATGACACACGCACAGTATGTTGCCGCTGCCGATGAGGACGAAGTTCTTATCGAGTGCTACGTACAGGATCATCAGTCCTGGTGGGACAACAAGATCTCTGTTTACGCTGCCGACACCGAAGGCGGATACTTCCTTTACAACATGACCTGCTCCGAAGAGGATGCTGCGAAGCTTGTTCCCGGAACGAAGATTCGCGTTAAGGGTTACCGCGCTACCTGGGCAGGCGAGATTGAGGTTGCAGAGGGCGCTACCTTTGAAATTCTTGACGGAAACTACATCGCTCCCGTTAAGGACGTAACGAACATGCTCGGAAGCGAAGACATTATCTACTGCCAGAACCTTCCCGTTGCTTTCAACGGTCTTACCGTTGTCAGCGCTCCCACTTACAAATGGGACAACTCCGGAGCTCCCGGAGATGACCTCTACTTCAAGGTTGCTCTTGATAATCAGGTCTTCACATTTACCGTTGAGTCTTACCTTCGCGGTAAGGACACCGAGGTTTACAAGGCAGTTGAAGCTCTGAAGGTAGGCGATATCGTTAACCTCGAAGGTTTCCTGTACTGGTACAACGGCGCTAACCCGCACATCACGAAGGCTACCGTAATCGGTAATGTTGACGCCAAATCCGACGGCGTTATGACATTTGCCGATTATATGGGTGCTGAGGTTGACGACGAAGTAACGATTGAGTGCTTCGTTCAGGATACCCAGTCCTGGTGGGATGGCAAGATCACCGTTTACGCTGCTGATTTGAGTGGCGCTTACTTCATCTACAACATGACCTGCTCCGAGGAGGATGCAGCAAGACTTGTTCCCGGTACGAAGATTCGCGTAAAGGGTTATAAGGCTATGTGGGCCGGCGAAATCGAAGTTGCCGAGGGTGCTACGTTTGAGTTTCTCGAGGGCAGCTACATCGCTCCCGCTGTTGATCTGACTCCTTACTTCACGGGTGATACGATTATCAGCCAGGTTCCCGAGGTTGCAGCTCTGATGAACCATCTTGTAACGGTTAAGGGGCTTAAGGTTACCGGCGATCCGATGTACAAGTACGACGGTTCCGGTACCCGCGGAGATGACATCTACTTCCGTGTTTCCCTGAACGGCGTTTCCTTCTCTCTCGTTGTTGAGTCTTATCTCCGCGGCGCTGACACCGATGTGTACAAGGCTGTTGAGAACCTCAAGCAGGGCGACATCATCGATGTAGAAGCTTACCTCTACTGGTACAACGGCGCTCAGCCGCATGTAATTAACGTAACGGTTCAGCAGTAAGGGTTGCAAGCTTGAAGTTGATTGAAAACTTGAAGTTGGTTGAAAGCAATTGAAATTGTTTGAAATCGTTCTGAAAAACGTTTAATTTGAAAGCCGCAAGGGCTTCCCGTAACGGGAAGCCCTTGTTTTGTTTTCGGATGGGAAAGGGGTGTTTGCGAAGGCGGATAAAGTAATCGTTGTTGGGGAAATACCGCGACGAAAGGCTTGAATTTCAAAAAGGTACCGCCCAGTCGCTCATTTTTGCAATTTAGTCCGTACCTTCTTCTGAGCGTCTGGTTCGCCGGAAGCTTGATTAGGGGAAAAATACCGACCTATCGTTCATTCTTCCAATCTAGTCCGTACTTTTTTCGAGTGTCGGCTCCTCCGGAAGCTTGACTGGGAAAAAAAGTACGGACCTATCGCCTATCCCATCGATAAGGTCCGTACGCTATGCGATTCCGGGCTTCAAGAAGAATCTCACTCATATCAAGGATTGATTTGTAAACAGAAATTGAGGAATTCTCTCCCCGATTCTTATTGACTTTTTGTCGTAAATCGAGTAAATTATATTTACTAATTAGCGCTGAGGCGCAGAAATACGCGGAGGGTTTGAACCATGCAAAAACACTTTTATTCACTGCTGATGGCTGTATTCTTAGTCATCACTCTGACGCTGCCCGGGAAGGCAGCGAAGGCGGAAGCATCCCAGGATGACTTCCAGTATTTTGGGGAAGATGAAGCGGCAGATCCCAATGTCGGCGGCGAGGATTTCCCCGTTCCCGTAGAGGAGGATATTCCGGAAGATTCTGTAACGAACTCCTATGATCTCTATACGGACGCCTCCAACGGTGAGGTTGTTGTCCTTTATGAGACGCCGTATGCGGACAATTGTTATTCCATTCCTGAAGGAACTCAGGTTTTCTTCTACGGAATTCCTGATGAAGGTTGTTATCCGGCTGACAGCACATGGTGGTATGTAGACGGAGAAGACATTGAACGTTCGAATCCTGTCATTTCTTATTATGATGAGAATGGTGAGTTCCAGTACTTTGCTCCTCAGTATGACAGTGAATCCGGCTGGTATTCTTTCTATATGCAGCCGAGCAGTATGTTCATCACTATTACGTTCCTTCCGATTCAGGACACTCCGGTGGAGCCTGTAACGAACTCTTATGGTCTCTATCCGAACACCATCAACGGTGAGGTTGTTGTCCTTTATGAGACCGCAGACGAGAATGGATATTATTCTGTTCCCGAAGGAACTCGGGTTTTCTTCTACGGAATTCCTGATGAAGGTTGTTATCTGGCTGAGAGTACCTTGTGGTATGAAGACGGAGAAGACATCGAACGGTCGAATCCTGTCATTTCCTATTTTGATGAGAATGGTAATCTCCAGTACTTTGCACCTTTGTATGACGATGAAACCGGCTGGTATTCTTTCTACATGCAGCCAAGCGACATGTACATCAACATGACGTTCCTTCCGATTCAGGACACTCCGGTGGAGCCTGTAACGGACTCTTATGGTCTCTATCCGAACACCATCAACGGTGAGGTTATTGTCCTTTATGAGACCGCAGATGAGAATGGATATTATTCTGTTCCCGAAGGAACTCGGGTTTTCTTCTACGGAATTCCTGATGAAGGTTGTTATCTGGCTGACAGCACCTTGTGGTATGAAGATGGGGAAGACATCGAGCGTTCGAATCCTGTCATTTACTATTATGATGAGGATGGTAATTGCCAGTTCTTCGCTCCTTTGTATGACGATGAAACCGGCTG
>DBWJ01000088.1:20141-43838 GCA_002308955.1 Lachnoclostridium sp. UBA1241
GTTCCTTCCGATTCAGGACACTCCGGAAGATCCGGTAATCGAGACGCGTTACCCGATTCAATGGTACGCTTCTAACGGTGAACTCACGATTGTTGAGCCGTTTGTGGACGAGGAAGGTTATTACTTAGCACCGGAAGGAGCCGAAGTATCCTTCTCCGTAATGCCCGAAGACGGTTTCTGTTATGCTGACCATATCAACTATCTTGTTGGTGAGGACATCCTCGAACTGCCGAATCCTCTCGTCAGCTATACGGATGATGACGGTATCTTCCATTATATCGTTCCCACGTATGATGACGTGACCGGCTGGTACACCTTTACGATGCCTGATTCGTATGTATTCATCAACGTTGACTTTACGGAGATCAATCCCGGATACTTCATCGGCAGAGTAGTTGCTGAGGGCGGTTCCATTGAATTCGTTCCCGAGAATCCCGAAAGTTCCGCTTGCGAAGGCGACATTGTCACCGTCGAAGTAACGGCAGATCAGGGCTACAACCTTGATGAAGTTGTTATCTTCAACGCTGCCACGCTGGAGGACGGTTCCATCGAGTACATTGAGGACTCCTATGTTGACTTCTGGAAAAACGAAGACGGTACCTATTCCTTCGTAATGCCTGCAAACCCGGTACAGATCTTTGCTAACTTCAGCAAGCCTTCCAATCCGAACTCCGGTTCCAACGGTCATGGCAATGGCTGGGGCAACGGCTTCGGTTGGGGCTTCGGTCACAACTACGGCTGGGGCTGTGGTTACGGTCATGGTATCGGTTACGGCTACGGCCACAATAACTATGGCTACGGTTATGGTTATGGCNNCGGTAACTACGGTTTCGGTTATGGCTACGGCAATTCCTGCCACAGCCTGCTGGGCGGTCTTGTAGGTCTTCTTAACTCCTGGGGCCTGTTCCGCTAGGAATCTGACTTTACACTAACAAGAAAGCGGGTTCGCTACACACAATCAGTGCAGCGAACCCGCTGTTTTTGTCTCATTTTCCGGCTCACTCATCAAACTCCGCTTTCCGGTTCAGTTCCATCTTCCGGACGATTCGAAAGGACAGATAGTAAAGCCCCGCCGCCCCGGCAATCAGCACTGCTCCGAGTACCCGGACAAGCGTCTTATGCTTCCGGTAGAACCTGAGGATTGCTCCGATATCAAACCTCGAAAACTCCTTCGGATCGATGAAGAACAGACACCATACAAGCACGAGGGCAAGCGGCACGAGCAGAAGGATCAGAAGCGCGTCTCCCTTCCTCTTTCCGAGTCCGAGATAGGCGAACATCTCGACGGAACCGATTACAAGGATTACCGCGAATATGAGCGGAATCATCTTAAAAAACGCTATGACTCTTTCGGTCGCCTGATTGTCCCCCGCATTGATCAGATAGATTCCGGTCATAGCCGCGGATACTGCAAGAAACAGCACGACGCATCCGGCAAATGTGATGTATTTCGCCTTTACGGCGGAATCCGCCGGAAGCGGAAGCGCCATCGTGTAAGCGCGCTCCTTCCGTCTCCGCCCGCTCTCGGTAAGCATTTTTACAAGCGGCGTCAGAAGTCCGATTCCGAGGACCGGAGTGATCATTGCAAAAAACATAAGCCATGTATCATACATGTAGCCGACCGGTATGGACGACAGTTCTTCTTCCTTCGCAATCACATCCGCTCCGGGGAAGGCGATACGAAGCATCAGAAACGCCAGTAACGCAATTCCGATGCCCATAAGGAGGATTCGTCCCCTTATGACAAGAAACTCTTTATACAGCAATCCTTTCATCACGCAACACCCCGCTTTCTGCCCATGATCCATACCGAAAGAAGGTATCCCGCCCCCGCTATCGGAAGCGATACGAGGAATACAAATACACCCTTATGCTCAAGGAAATCCGCAGCCCCCGTGAAACCCTTTAGGATACAGCGCGTGGATTCGTCTCCGTCCACGGTGAAAAGTTCCTTGAAAAAGGAGAGATTCCGGATCACAACCACGGCAATCAGGATGATAATACCGAGAAGATTTCCCCAGATTGCGGCCTCGGCGCCGAACCGGTATCCGAACAGCAGCGCGATTGTCGCGCAGAACAATGACACACCGCCGAAGGCAAGCACAATCTGAAACGAATCAACGAAAGGCATCAGATCCGACGTCAGTTTTACCAGCACCAGAAGCACCGCATCCACGACAAATGACACCGCTATCACAATCCCGAGAAGCAGATAACGCTCTCCCACGCGCCGGTATGTGCTTAACGGAAGCGAAGAAGCAACCTTGTAAAACGACGCGGTCTTATCGTCCATAAAGACGTACTGGATCAGGTCGAAGGACGCCGCAACCGGCAGCAGCAGGAACATCGTCAGCACGATTCTTGTGAGAAACGGAATCAGCTCCGCATCCATACTATCCTCCGAGTTTGCCATTTTCTCATAGACTATGGCGATATTGCCCGTCTTCGTACTGACCATGAACATCACACATACGATCGTCGTTGCAAGAACCGTGACGCCCCAGGCGAAAAGCTTACGCCTAAGGCAATAATAGTCTTTCAGTAACAAGCCTCTCATACGCGCCTCCTACTCTGCCCTTCCGCTATGGGATTTTGCGCGGTTGACGTAGTGGATCATAATCTCTTCAAGGGTTGCGGGCTCAATGACCATACCGGGATACAGTTTCTCACAGGCGTCGCGGTCGTTCACGAGCATCTCCGCGCCGAAGGAAGATATTTCCTTATCGACGACAAGGGAATTGCTGACGCGGTCCGCATCCTCCTTCTTACACTTTAAGATTGCGTGCTTTTCAAGAATCTCGTCTTTGTTGCCCGCAAGCACGATCTTCCCGCCGTCAATGAATACAACCTCGTCGGCAATCTTCTCAAGATCTCCCGTAATATGCGAAGACAATAAGATCGTATGGTCTTCCTCCACGACGAACTCGCGGAATATCTGAATCATCTCGTTCCGGACAATCGGATCGAGACCGCTCGTCGGCTCGTCCATGATAAGAAATCGCGCGCCGTGCGAAAGCGCCACAGCAATCTGCAGCTTCATCCGCATGCCTCGTGAGAAGTTTCCGCAGCGCTTCTTCGAAGGCAGTGAAAACCGTTTCAGGTACCCGAAGTACGTCTCGGAATTCCAGTTCTTATAAATCCTCTTCATAATCTCATCAAGCTGCGCGGGGGTCAGAAATTCGTGAAAACCCATCTCGTCAAATACGACGCCGATATCTTCCCGTAAGGTGTGGGACCGGCCGGGAATCACTTCCTGTCCGAAGAGCGTAATCTCTCCGGAATCTCTCGTAATCGCGTCCAAAATCAGCTGGATTGTTGTCGTCTTGCCGGCGCCGTTCTGGCCGATGAAGCCGCATACGGTTCCGCGGGGCACCGAAAAGCTGACGTTATCAAGCTTGAAGTCACCGTAATCCTTGGTGATGTTCTTCACTTCCAAAACTATATTATCCATTCCTCTGTTCCTCCGTAATAATCCTGAGTCTCTCCGTCAGCTCCTCAAGCGTAATCCCGCCGACAGCCGCTTTCTCCGCAACCTTTTCAAGCATTTCCTCGATTTCGAAGAGCATGCTCTCGCGGACAAATTCGGAATTGAGACCCTTAACGAAGCTGCCCTTTCCGGTCACGGACACGATGAACCCGTCGCGTTCCAGATCTTCATAAGCACGCTTCGTCGTAATAATGCTGATCTTCAGGTCCTTAGCGAGTACGCGCATGGAAGGAAGGGCGTCCCCCTCCGAAAGTTCCCCCGAAAGGATCTGGCTTTTTATCTGCTCCTCAATCTGCTCGTATAACGGCTGGCCGGAGCTATTGTTGATCAAGATGTTCATAACATACCTCTGCAGTGGTTGTGTTGTAACATTGTGTATATCCAATATATACACCTATATACACTCTTTTGTCAACAGGAAATTCAAAAATCTTTCTGAAAAATGAAAAAGCCTTCGGAGACTGTTCCCCGAAGGCTTTCCGCCTTGAATAGTATTAATCAGTAAAATGACTGTTAAACAGATCGACATTCGTCTGCCACCGGGCCATGTAGGCTTCAATCGTCTCATTTGCCCCGACATTGTCCTGAACCATTCCGAATGCCCAGTAACGCATCGCCTCTGTGGAATCCGTGAGAATATCCGTCATCAGCGCCGAAGACGCCATCGCCTGCGGATATTCAAAAAGCATACGGTAGATTGACTCGTTCACGGCGCGCTCATCGCTAAAGTACGGCTCGCAGAAGAGCTTCCAGTTACCGTCCTCCCGCTTGTATCCCTCAGGAACCTCCGTCGCGATATTGTAGGCATACAGGATGTCATCCGCAATGTCCCGAACGGCATCGCAGTTCGGCAAGGCAACGACGGGTTCACGGATTATAGATACATACCCGTCAACGGAAGGGCCGTACGGAAATGCCACGAAACCGAGTTCCATTTCACCCGCTCCGCCATTCTCGCTGAACCATTCCTCATCGATATACATCGCAGCCCGGCCTTCATAGAAGCCCGTTCGGTACCAGTCCCACCACCATCCGGAATCCGTGTCGCCGTATATACCGTCCATCGGCAGGAAATAGCAGTCTTCGCTGAGGGATTGGACGAAGTTCAGGGATTCGATTACCTTTTCATCGTTCGCATTTACCGTAAGAAGGCCGTTACCGTCTTTCGTAAACAGGTCGGTGCCGTTTGAAAGAAGTGCGCCATAGCATACAAGTTCCGGGTCTCCGGAAACGCCGTGTATATCGATAATGCCGTCATTATCGAGGTCTTTCGTCAGCGCCATGCAGAGATGCCGGAACTCCTCCCAGTTCCATTTGCCCTCGCTCTGAAGATCATACGGAAGATCCGGATCCACGCCGAGAATTTTGAAGATAGACTTGTTAAAGAAAACGCCGGTGAATGAGCCGTACTCCGTTCCGCAGGCAAATCCGTACTGCCCGCCGTGAATGCTCATCAGGCGGGCGACGGCGGCGTTCCATTTGTCGTCGTCCCACTGAACCGTGGACGCTTTGCTTACGTCAAGGAGAAGCCCTTTTTCAAGGAATGACGCAACCCACCGGCTGTCTAATACGAACATGGACGCAATCGGAATGTTATTGGTGATTGACAGCGCAATTCGCTCCGTGTAATCGTCTCCCCAGAAATAATCCGGATCACTGTACCGGCTGAACTTAAAGTTATGCTCCTGCTCCGCTTTATGCAGCATATCGAAGAAAGCCTTGTCATAATCGCTGCTCTCCTCGCCCCAGGTATCCCCCGTCCACCAGTCAAGCATCGTAACCTCAAGGCCGTTAAGGTCACGCTTATCCTCTTTCGGCTTCTTTCCGGAGCCTGAGAACACGGTCAGCTTCAGCACTACGAGAACCACAATTGCAAGAAGCAGCACGCCCTCGATAATGCCGATTTTCAAAAGAAACTTTTTCCTGTCTTTCATGTAATATCCCCCCGATATTCTGTTTTTTGAAATTCCTTCCGACTATTCAGTATACTAAATTCCGAAGAAAAGGGCAACATTCCTTTACTTATTTCCCCAAAAAGATTATAATAGTATAAATGGAAACCGATAAGGAGAATCCTATGATTACGATTGACATCAGCACGATTGATGAGCTGTTACAGTTTTTGAAAGCGCTGGCCGCAAGGCATCAGCAGGGGCTTTGGTACCGCGGTGAGGAGAATTCCTCGCTGACGCTCGTGCCGTCGATTCAGCGCAGTGAGAAGCGCCTTGCGATTGAGCGTTTCATCACGAATGATTTCTATATCCGCGGAAAGCAGATTTTAAAGAATCCGCCCGACAAGCATGACTACTCCGGGTGGGTTGCCCTGATGCAGCATCACGGCCTTCCGACACGTATGCTCGACTGGTCCCGCTCACCGCTGATTGCGGTGTTCTTTGCCACCGAGACTTACCTCAATAATCCGGGCATGGACGCCTGCGTCTGGGTGCTCGCACCGAACCGTCTGAACGAGAAGGAAGGCTTCGGAAACTGCATCTACCCGATTGACGCAGACACTGCGCAGGAGATGCTCCTTCCGGCGTTCAAGCATCTGCATCACAATCCTGTTCTCGAAGATAAGATTCTCGCCTGCTACTCGACCGACAGCCATCTGCGTCTCTACTCGCAGCAGGCCTGCTTCACGGTGCACAATTCGTTAAGGCGTCTCGAGGACATCTGTGACGATAACATGCTCTATAAGATTATCATTCCCGCCGACCGGCGCGAGTACTTCATCGAAAGCCTCAGAGTGTTCGGCATCACCGAGGGCTCCCTCTATCCGGACCTCGATCACATCTGCCACGAGCTGCGAGGCGTGTACGACATTTAAAAAAATGCTTCGGCCGCCGAAAAGGAGCCGAAGCATTTTCGTTATTACGATATTGGGTTTACGAGCGAATCTTTTTAAGCAAAGCTTCCTGCAAAACCTGTGAGAAATTAATCTTTTTCTCTAATGCGGCAGCATTCAGCCAGGCCGGAATCGTTAAGGTCTTGCGGACCGACTTCTCGAAATGAAGCTTAGCATATTCCTCCACGTCAACGGAGACCATTGAAACAAAAGTCTCTCCAACATCGATTCCCAACTCCTTCGCAATCTTCGCCGGGGATATATCCTTCATTGCCGACGCTTTCGGGATTTCATCACCGTCTCTTTTCGATGCATAAAGATACCCCGCCAAACACTCAATTGCCATCTCCATGGCGTGGTGCTCATTCTTCCCCCCGGTTGCGAGCCAGTTCAGGTCAGGAAAAACCACGGAATACCCTTTCTTTTCTTTAAAAAAGCAAGCAGGATAAATCGATATCATTTTTACTCCTTTCCGGACTTCGGACACGTCGTATCCAGTCCCGCCTGTTTACGGATAGATTTTTCTTGTACTTTGGTTAATTCTCTGCTATACAACCCATCCGTCCTTTAACAATTCCCTCTCCATCTCCTTTGGTTTTTTCGACATACACACTTCTCCTTTATCATATTACCCTATAATGCGTATTCTGTCAATGCGCATCTTTTCAATGCACATCTAGAAAAAATCCATACTTCAGAATTCGCATATCCCCCTCTCCGGAATAGTGTACACATACCATAGCATTTCCGTGATCCATTCACAAGTCGGCAATATTCATAAAGATTTCTGTCCGAATATATGGAAAATGCCCATCTGCTTTGTCATTTGCAAAGCAGACAGGCATCGCGTCATTGACACTCGTGCAGCCGTATATCCGAAGTATGTATTCTACCTTAATGTGAATTTCCATCCGAAGACCTGCTAATAAAACCTACTCCAGTTCCTCCAAGCCTCAAAAAAATCAATAACCTCCTGCACGGTCATGCCCCCGGAAAGCCTCTGCTTCGGAATCAGGCGCGCATCTTCGGAAAGCTCAGCGCCTCTGTCGGAGGCTTCCTTCACAGAATCGATATAACTGTTCATATCAAGCAAAAACGCGTAAGATTTGCAGTCGTCAAGCGATTCAGGCATTTGAATTCTGCCGTTAACGAACGGAAGGTATTTCATTGTTTCTTCTTCATTCAGTAGCGAAAAGAGGCATTCCCGGTTATCAGCTGTTCCCGACCATATCCGTATCAACACTGCCTCCTGCCCGTCTAGCAAAAAAGCACTTTCTTTGGGAACCAAAATGCCCTCACTGCAATCTTCCGCATTGATTCCGTTAGCGTAGAGTACGCAACCGTATATTCTAACATATTCCCCCGGTTTCGGAAAAACACCTTCCGTAATCCAAACCGTCTCCGCAGTCAACAGCGGGTTTTCGATTATCAAAAACGGCGTATGAAGCGAATCCCGTGCGGCAGGATGCGCTCCGTGATAATAATCCGTTATCCCCGGGGTCTCATTAAAAATCTTTTCCACATACGAAAAAGCAGATTCTTTTTCTTCCGCACGGATTATCTTTACTCTTTCTGTGTAATTATATATCTCATCTTCGGAAATCAGCCAAATCTCCGTACACTTCGTCGGTTTGTCACGATAACAATAAACCGTATATCGGGGTTGTTCTTCCCCGGAAATATGGGCCTTTTCGCCGGCAAATGCCCGCAATTCCCCGCAGATTTCCTGAATGCTCTCCCGGTTTCGAATAATAACCCGTTTTTCACGAGTAACATTGTTCACAAGCTCGATTCGGACAATGTCATCCGGAATATATAAGGATATCAAATCCTCCTGACTGTTCGCTTCCAATCCGTCACCTGGGGACTTATGCCGATCCCACAATAACCATATTCCGGCGCAGATCAGAAATGAGAAAAGCACCACATAACAAGCAATTCTTCTCCTCATAGTCACTCCACGACATAACTCTATCGAATGCTATAAAAGATTATTTCACGTCTTATACCGCAGGCTGTCAAATCTTTCCGGAATACTTTCCGGCCTTCTGCGACTTGTGCGAGAAATACTCAAGTTTTCCGGTATATTCCACTATTCTACACCTGTAGTAATCTATCTGCTTCCGGTTCAGTTTCCCGGCCGCTTTAAGCTCCTCGTACTTCTTCTCAAGCTCCGCGAGATCTTCCTTGGTCGCGTCGCGGTAATTGTTCGAAGCATTCAGTTTCAGCCTTGTGACAATCTTCTCAAGTTCGCCGTGGGTCTCTTTCTGCAAAAAAGAAAACATTATCGCTTCGCCCCCTTGCTGCCTCCGAACGATGCCGTATTCAGAATATTCGTATCGAAGGAAAATGTGATAGCCTGCTCCGTACGTACCCGCTTCAGCGCAAGCTTGATCATGCGGTTCAGCAGCTCCTTATACGGAACTCCTAGCGGCTCCCAGAGATAGAATGCCAGGGAACCCGGAATCGTGTTGATTTCGTTGAAGTATAGCCTGCCGGTCTCTTCATCAATCATGAAGTCGATTCGGGCAACGCCGTTACAGCCGAGTGCCTGGAAGGCTTTCACTGCGAGACTGCGGATTTCCTCACGCATTTCCTTCGGAACCTCCGCAGGAATCTTCCGGGCGACGCTTGCCATGCCCTTCTGACCGCTTCCTTTGGCGTTGCTTACGTATTTATCCTCGTAGCTGAGGATTTCCTCACTGTGCATCGGTTCTTCGATTTCTGAGGCCTCTGCGTCGTTCTCATCGCCGAGTACCGCGCAGTTGATCTCCCGAAGCTTCGAAATCGCATGCTCAACGATTACCTTGGTCGAATAACGGAAGCCGTCGTCCATTGCCTGCGTCAGCGCCTCGCGGTCCTTCGCAACGCTGATACCGACGCTCGATCCGAGGTTGACGGGCTTTACGATAACCGGATATCCGAACGTCATCTCGACGGAATCCAGCAGAGTGTCCAGCTTGGCGTAATCGGAAAGCTTATAAATCTTCGCAGGCAGAAGCGGAATATCGTATTCCTTAAGCACTGCCTTCTGCACAAACTTTTCCATTCCGACAGCCGACGCAGTCACGTCGCAGCCGACGAACGGAATGCCGACGGTCTTCAGATAGCCCTGCAGCGTGCCGTCTTCGACGTTCGTGCCGTGCACGGCGGGAAATGCGACATCGATTTCAATCGCCTTCTTCCCGCCGAACAGCTTCTGCGGGAACGGCTGAAGAAGAAACCGGCCGCCCTCGTTCACCAGAATGACTCTCTGCGAGCGTTTCAGCAAAGAAGGGATATCCTTATAGCATTCAATCTTCCCGATGTCCTCTCCGACATACATTTCATTCTTCTTGGTCAGATATACGGGGATCGCGTCATACTGCTCCGTATCCATGCTGAGGAGCGCCTGGATTCCGGTGATAACCGAAACCTCATGCTCCACGCTCTTTCCTCCGAACATCATTGCGACTCTTGTTTTCATGCTTTTACTTACCCGGCCTGCGAAAAATGTGACCGAGTCCGTCCTTTCTCCCGGTTTCTTCGGGTTTTATATCGGATTGATTCGTTCTAGTAGTTATCCGGCAGGTCATTCTCCAAAAGGATGAACTTGTGCCCTTCGTCACCGATTGAATAGGCAAAATCAAGTGCCTCCTGCAGCCGGTCGAAGATTCTCAGTTTCTCTTCGGGGAAACCTGCCTCACGCGCGCCAGTAGCAATCGGCTCCGCGCGCTTTCTGCCGACGAGGCAGATGTAATCGCAGTTCTTCGCGGCATAACCGCCGAACGCCTTGTTATACTCTTCTTCCTTATCGCCGAGTTCAACCATGCCGGGCGTCACCAGAATCTTGACGCCGTCGAACAGCCCGAGCGTCTCGACGGCGGCTTTGCTGCCGACCGGATTCGAGTTATAAGCGTCATCGATAATCGTCACCGCTCCGCGGCCGAGAAGCTGCATGCGGTGCGGCACAGGCTCCAGTCTCCGCACCGGAATCTTCAGGTCGGAAAGCACAATTCCGAGCTGATTGGCTACCGCAATCGCGCCGATGATGTTGATCACGTTATGACCGCCCACAAGGCGCGTCTGGAAGGTCTCTTCCTTTCCGTCCGGCGCGTGTACGGTGAATTCCGTGCCGAGGGAGGAAACCTTAATATCTGTCGCATAATATCCGCTCAGGGAATCGGTTGCTTTGCTGTCTGCACCCACGACAGAACCACCGCTATCCGCGGCGTCCGCCTCCGTGGCATTTGCCGCCCCTGCGTGATAAAAGATTGCGTCCGGATACTCCGAAGCCTTCTTCACCACTTCCTCGCTGTCGCCGTTCAGGAAAAGCATTCCGTCCTTCGGAAGCGCGTCCGCAAGCTCGTACTTCGTGTTGCGGATGTTGTCCATCGTGAAGAACGTCTCGAGGTGCTGTGGTCCGATTGAGGTGATGACGCCGTGCTTCGGATGAACGATGTCGCAGATTTCCTTGATGTCACCGACATGTCTCGCACCCATCTCGCAGACGAAGATTTCGTGCGACGGGCGGAGCTGTTCGCGGATGGTCCGCACAACGCCCATGGGGGTATTGAAGCTTTCCGGCGTAACGAGCACGTCGTACTTTGCGGAAAGCAGAGTCTTCAGATAAAACTTGACGCTGGTCTTGCCGTAGCTTCCGGTGACGCCGATGATCGTGAGGCGGCCTCCCATCTCCCGAAGGCGACGCTTCGCGTCATTGATGTAATGATTTCCGACGGCCTTCTCGGCGGGCTTCATCAGGAAGTTCGTGAGCACGAGAAGAATCCACTGCAGGCTCACGGTAAGCACCAGTCCGGCACTTAGGTACGAAAAGCCGAATACCAGCCATGCCGCAACGGGAAGTGCCAGCGAGACGATCACGTGCGCCGCAAGCATACGCTTCACACGCGCCGTGTACACGAGCTTCTTCTTCGCTTTGGTGCGGCGCATCAGGTTGTAGATCAGAATCAGAAGGAGCAGATAAACGGCACATACGATGTCCGCCCAGAGGCCGGTCCAAATACACCGGATTACGCCGGGAATCACGCCGGCCATCAGAAGCCACTGACGGTTCCAGGTCCGAAGCGTACGCTTCAGGTGTTCTACGTTTTTATAGCCGTTCAGCTGCAGCATGTGCAGATTGTAGCGCATGGTCAGAAACCATGCGGCAAGCGTAAGCACAGCCATTCCGATTGTTCGATAAAGCATCATAAATCTGCCTCGTAAAGTTTATTCGGCGCTGCCCGCCCAGGGCCTCCGCATGCAGTTCAGATTGCCTAAGGCTTCAGGTAGGACTTCATCACGTTCCGGAACACTGCCGGCTGGTCAAGGAAACTGTAATGTCCCGCCGGTGACAGTACGACAAGCCCGTTGTTCGGGATTTTCGCCTCCATGAGCTTCGCGTCTGAAAGCGGCGTCGCGGTGTCATTGTCGCCCCAGATCAAAAGCACTTCCTGCTTAATGCCCGGGAGCAGGTCGGTCAGGTCCTCGTTAATGGATTTCACCATGCACTCACGCATGCGAGGCGTCGCGTTCCGATAGTCGGCCGAACCCTGCTTAGACTTCCAGTCGTCGATCAACTCCGGGAACATCGCATGGATCGGTTTCCACAGAAGGATCTTCTTCAGGATTTTGTAGCGACGCTGCTTGCGCTTCTGCTTCTTCGTAAGCTTCGCGCGGATGCCCGCCGCGTCAACCAGAATGATATTCGTAATCGTAAACGGGAGATTCTCCCGGTTTGCAAGCTTAATGATGATCCGTCCACCGAAGGAGTGCCCGAGAAGCGTTGCCTCGCGGATTCCGAGCTCCTCCATGAAAGCGACGAAGAAATCGGTAAATTCGTCGACGCCCCAGCTCTCCCGCGGCTCATCCGAACCGCCGAAGCCGGGCAGATCAAACTGCACGACGCGCATGCCCGAATTCACGCAGGCGGCAACCGAATCATACACTTCAAGCTTCGTGCCCCATCCCTGAAGGATCACGAGCGTCCGATCGCCCTCGCCGGAAATCTTATAGTTTATGTTGTATCCCTGAACCGTAGTCTTCATACCTGTTCTCTTGCTTTCCTGTGCTTCGGAGTCTGTCGTTTCCCTGCTTCCAACGCCCTCAGAACCTGTCGTTTCCCTGCTTCTAATGCTCACGGAACCAGTCGTATTTCAGCGTAAGATCGTTCTTTTTGATCAGGTAATTCACCTGTGAAAGAAGCTCCGTAAGTTCCTCTTTCGTGCCGGAGCCCTTGACGATCGTCGCATTTTCCGCATAGATGCGCCCGTCATAAACGGAAGTGTCCGGGAAGAACACAAAGCCCTTGTAACCGGGTGACATGATGTCGCTTCCGATGTAGGTGCTCTTCTGATACGGGATGCCCATCATGTTAAGAACCGTCGGCAGAATGTCCACCTGGGAATTGACCTTCGTAATCTCCGCAGGTGTCACGTCCGCGCTCCAGATGAAGAACGGCGTATGATTCACGAGGTTCGTGTCCGCGTCCGGCTTGTTCCGGGGAATCACGTCCTTGTCCTCAATCGTGTAAAGGTAATGGTCCGCGTAGCCGACAATCACCGTATTCTCGTAAAGGCCCGTCTCACGAAGCTTGTCAAGAAGCAGCCCGATCATCCGGTCGGTCTCGCCGCCCATCAGCTTCGCGGTCTCTTCCTCGTCGAAGTTCTGCGGCTCGCCGTACTTCTCCTCCGCGAGATAAGTACCGACTTCGTTGCCTGTCGTAACGAAGGGCGCATGCGGGGTAAATGTGATGATGTACGACACGGTCGGATGACCGGTTTCGAAGATCATGCTTGCAAACTCTTCATCAAGAATCAGCGTCCGGTCCAGACGGTGCAGTATATCGTTACAACCCGGCCGGTCCAGAAAACCGTGGTAGCCGTCATAGCCCCACGCCTTATAGTTGATGCCCCGGGAATAGTACTCTTCGGTATTCATGTGAAACGCGTTGACCGTGTACCCCTCCGCCTGAAACAGTCTCGGCATCGAGTACGGAAACGCATTTGCGTTAAATGTGAACGCGTTCCGCTGATAGGAAAGCGGCGTCAGATATCCGGTATTGACGGCAAATTCGGAGTTGAAAGTAGATCCGCCGCCGTTGAAGAAGGAATAGTGATTCGTAAAGTTTAAGGATTCCTTCAAAAGTGCGGTCAGTACCGGCATCGTCTCCTCGGTTACGAGCCAGTCATCGATGCCCTCCAGCTGCAGAAAGATGACGTTCTTTCCGCGGAATATTCCGGTATAATCATTGCTTTCCGCAAGACTCTTATCGGAGAAAGCTTCCGTGAGGAACGACTCATCCTCGCTTCCTATGCTCTCCTCTTTTTTCAAAAAGGACAGGTAGAAGTCGCGGACGGTGTATTCGGTAAGCCCGCTGATGATCAGGCTCTTGTTCTTGTCGTTGAAGGCCTCGTAGACATTACGCGGTCTTCTCCATGCATCCCAGCGGAGCTCGTCCGCTTTGGCGCCGTAGAGTAACGGATTTACGATGTGCAGCGCGAGGAAACCGGCCGCTATGCCGAAGAACGCTTTTCCGCTGAGCCTCTTCTCCGGAAAACCGGCAAGGATCGCGAAAAGGATTGCAAGGAACACGTTAAAGTAAACCGCGCACAGGATCGGTCCGGAAGCCCTTATGGCTCCGCCGATGTAGTTCTTGCCCTCACCGGCCATCTTCATAAGCGTAAAGCTGAAGCAGAAGCCCGTGTAGGTATACGAAATGATGTTGCAAAGGAAGAATATGTACGTGAGTACGGCAATCACCGCGTAGGTAATCCGCCCGGCAAGGCGCGGCAGGAACATGCAGAATCCGGTGAAAAGCGCGATCCACATGACCATGAAAAGGATACCGGGCAGGTACATGTACATAGACCGGTAATTCGTCCCGGCTATCACGAGCCCGCGTGCAAAAAGATCCATCACGAGCAGGGGCGCGGCAAGAATAATTGCTGCGGTCTTACGCGACCTCACGTCTTTACAATGGGATTTTCCGTTAGTCTTAATCAACTTACAACTTCCTTCTGAGAACTTTCTATATCTTCGATCGTGATTGCGCTTGTGTGCGGAATCTGCTTCCATGTGACCTTCTTAAACAGGGCGATGTACATCGACCAGCGGTAGAACAGATCGAAGGTCGGGAACGTCAGGATGAACCGGACTTTCCGCCGTAAGGGCATCGGCTTGATGCGCTTTCGGTCCGTGAAGAACAGGTAAACCGCCTGGAACACGTTGGCAATCTCAATCTGCACGCGCGACAGCCAGAACACGAAAAATGTGAGGCCTGCGTTGCCGATGACCGCGCGTACGCCGGGTGAGATCGTTACCGGCATCGCGTCGCCGCGGAAGAACCGCACGATTACCGAAATCCAGTCCTTTCCGCCGAACAGGTTAACGGTGGTACCGACGGTGTAGGCGCGGCAGGACAAAAAGAACGCGGTCACGATGACGAATCCGATGGCGTTGATCAATGCCCCGGGGAGCAGTTGCGACAGTGTGTCGTATGCCGCGAACCGGTGACGGATGCCTTCGAGAATGCGCTTTCCGAGCGGCATCTTACGTCGCTCTTCCTTCTTTCGGAACACGTTTCCGACGAAGATGTTCAAAAACAGATACCAGCCGGTTTCGACGAAGGCCTGCAGGTGTCCCTTCGACCAGCGGATGCGCTGCCGGAAGCCGATTTTTATGCTTGTCGGCTGCTCGTCATAAAACATCGCCGCATCGTTATAGGAGATCGCGTAGCCGTGCGCAACCGCGTCGGCGGTAAATGCACGGTCCTCCGTCAGGGAAACATACTTCCAGCCGTCCCGCACCAGCTCGTTCGCGAACAGAAAACCGGTGCCCTGAATGTTGGTCGCGAGGCGCAGCACGGAACGCGCGCGGTGGCGCATCCGGCTTGAGCGGATCCAGTGAAGCGCATACGACGCCGACACCCAGTTTTCGTCGAAATTCTTGGAATTCCGATACGATGTAACGATCTTCTCTCCCGCATCGAACGAATCGTTCATGCGGCTTATGAAATCGCGGTTTAAAAGGTTGTCCGCATCGAAGATGAAATACCCCTCGAAGCTTTCAATCCCGTAGTCCCGCGCAATCTGCTCAAACAGATATTTAAGGGCATACCCTTTGGTCCGCTCATTCGGATTCTGATGCTCGTAGCATACGGCTCCGTTCGCCCGGGCGATGCCCGCCGTGTCATCCGTGCAGTTATCGGCAACGACGAATACGGTCAGATATTCCTTCGGGTAGTCCTGCTTTGCAAGACTCTGCAACAGATTAGCAAGAACCGGCGCCTCATTGCGGGCGGGAATCAGCACCGCGTACTTATGGTACTGCTTCGCAGGCGGGAACTTCCGCGTGAAGAACAGTCCGATTATCATGAACGGCACACGGTGCACGTTGAAGAGAATCAGAAAGCTCACAAGCAGTCCGTAGAAGGTGCTCACCGGCACATACCAGTCGCCGAGAATCCGAATCACCGAGGTTGCAAAGATCATGCTCATCTCCATACAAAAAAGGCAGGTTTAGAAATGTCTTCCGCCGCCACCGCCGTGGCTCCGGCCGCTGCTGCTGTAATGGCTTCCGCCACCGCTCCGGCTTGAGGAGGACGAAGGCTCCGGTTTTCTCGACTTGGTGACCTTGGTATTTAAGAACCGGTCGTTCACGTGGAATACCTTGCAGGAGCCGGGAACAAGATACCCGGTCGCGGAGTCTGCCGTTGCAACCGTCTTGTTCGAGCCCTTCTTCACAAGGCCGATGATCGACATAACGATGAACACGACGCCGACCATAAAGATTGTTCCGACGGTTGTCATCGGATAGTGTTTCCATTTGGCGCGGAAACGAACCTTCTTAACGAAGGTCTGTGCGCCCTTCGCGCGGTTATTCTTACTGCCGAGGGCCGACTGCACCATCGAGTTAAGGCGCGACTGCGCGGCACTGTCAAAGAGCTCGGATGCGTTTCCGAACACCTGAATCGAATTGCGCGTGGAGGAATTCGGATCCAGCACGATTCCGATTCCGCTGGCGCTCTTTCCGACGCCGTAGCCCATGAATTCGTAATAGTAACGGAGATAGTCCTCGGGGTAGAACTCCGGGGTATCCTCGGGGATCAGCACAAGAACGTCCATATCGTAGTTCTTGCGGATCTCGCGGATGGTCTTCTCAAGCTCCTTCTTCTTCGAGTCGGACAGCACGCCGGCATCGTCGATGACACGGTCGTCGTCATCGTCCGCCTTTTTGATGTCATCGCGCTTTACGCCGTTGAACTCCTCAACGGGAACACTCTTGTTGATCAGCTTCTCCACTTCCGAGAGATAGATCTGAATGCCCTGCTCGTAGTCGCCGCTCTTGAAGGAATCAAACATGGCGTCATAGATGTCTTCCACATATTCGTTGAAGTAGTCCTGTCCGAGACCGCAGGTGGAAATCGTATAGTAACGGACGTTCGGGTCCATGTTGACGAACAGAATGATACCGTCGTTGTCCGGACCGACACCGAAACCTACATAATCGTAGAAGTCATCGTTGAAGGCTTCACTGTCCTTGCCGTCACTGTCGGGAGCCGTCAGGATAACGACGTCGATGCCGTACTTCTCGCGGATTGCCGCAATCTGCTCGGTCATCTTCTCCTCGCCCTTCTGGGAAATCAGGTCCGAATAGTCGAGGACTCTCGCGATATGGTCGTTATTGTAGGGCTTGAAGTACGTCGCGTTCATCATGTCGGTGCGAAGCTCCGTAGCTTCATGGTTCTTATCGATCTCCGTCCAGAGCCGGTCGATAAAGCCCATGCAGCCATCGTACGGATTGCCGACACGGTAATAGTATTCGAAGAACAGGCGGGCCTTCAGAATGCACCACGGACTGAAGGGGTTGTTTCCGCCGTAAAATGTGACATACGCCTCTTCCTTCTCCGTCTCATAGACGAGAATGATGTCAGCGCCGGTATCGGCGTATCCCGGCGGATACTCCTCATCGAAGTAGCTGGCGTCGGTAAACTCATCCATCGTCGTGTAACCGACCTGCTCAACGGAAGGGATGATATAAATCTGGATATCGCATCCCGTGGCATTCATGAAATCGAAAATGTAATGGGAAAGCTCGTTGCGGTCTTCCTTCTCAAGGGTCTCACTGAGGTCGACAACACGTCCGAAGACGTAGTATTTGCCGTTCTCGGAAAGCGGAGCCGTACCGCTCGAATCCGACTCGGAGGTCTTGCCGGCATCGGAACCGTCCGCTGCAAGAGCGCTGCCTAATGTAAGGACGGCACTGAGCAGAACAAGAATCAAAACAGATAATAATCTTCTTCTCATCGCGCCCTCCTAATTCATGAAGAACATAAGCAGATAGATGATTGCGGAAATGATTCCGATGCGAGACCATTTCCAAATCCGGTAAACCTTCTTCGAAAACGGAAGCTCGCCGACAATCTTACCGGTCTGCCCGTTCACTGCATAATCGTATTTCTTGTCCCCGTACTGAATCGAGAACACGTAAACCGGGAACAAAGCGTAGCGGACATCCCGGTCAAACTGATTCAGAGCGGAGGACTTCTTCGTCACGGAGGAGTATCCGTTAACGCTTGAACGAAGCTGTGCCTCCGCGCTGTTCCACATGCGCTTCTTCGTTCTCTTAAGATTGGCGTCGGCGCTTACGTCGAAACGCTCCGCCATATGACCGGACAGGTAGCCCGGTTCGAAATCGATCATCTTCGAGTAATCAAACGGCTCGAGGGAGTCCATCATCTGGTCGTCGAGACGCTTGCTGCCGTCGGCGGGCACGTTCGAGAAATGCATCTCGCCGTCCACGTCAACCTCGTAATAGCTCGTCTCCACATAGTCATACGTGGAATCGCTCCAGCGGCGGGTCTTCGTCGCGTTATAGGTAACCGAGCCCTGCACGCCCGAATCGTAAAGCCAGAAGGGCTCATAGATGCCCTCCACCTCCTGAAGAACCGGATTGTTCTTGAAGGCTTTCGGCACGAAATGCTTCTTCTTTACGAAGGCATTGAACAGGCTTATAAGCTTGCTGCGGTCCACCTCGAAAGGAATGATCTTGTTCGGACGGAGCATGCCGGTAAGGCTCTCCGTAACCAGAAGAACGTTGCCGCAGTACGGACACTTGGTGGCGGACGTGATCGCCGTCGTTACAACCTCCGCGCCACAGAATTTGCACACATAGGAACGCGTCCCCTCAAGCTGCTCCTCAGGAAGATTCTCATGGTCCTCCTCCCAGCTGTAGCCCTCCTCGTCGTTGGCCGCGTCCTTAATCTCCTCGAGAAGAAACGATCCGTCACAGTAGTCGCACACGAAACGCTTCATTTCGTTGTCGAACCTTAACGGCATCGTACAGTTCGGGCACTTATAGGACAGATTCCTAAGCTCTTCGCCCGAATCGGTTCTGACATTCTCTTCCATCCAATCCTATCTCCTTTCGGTCACATATTTCCGAACAAAAAATCCTTGATTACACCGACGAATTCCCGAAGCATATTGGTCGGCAGATACTCCTTCTTCGACGGCGACACAACCGGCGCCGCGTTCTTATACCCCTGCTTCTTCGCTATTCCAAGGGAGCGGAAAATGTGAAAGTTATTCGTCACAATCCCGACCTTCACGTCCGCGCCCGGAAGAAGTTCAAGCGAAAACTTAAGGTTCTCCACCGTGTTCGAAGAATTCGGCTCTTTGATGATCCTTGCGCCGTCAATCCCCATCTCCTCCGTGAGGTAGCGGTACATCCCCTCCGCTTCCGGGAAAGGTTCGTTCGTTCCCTGCCCGCCGGAGACGATGCATATCGTATCCGGATGCGCCGCAAGGTATTCCGCAGCCCGGTCAAGCCGGTACTTTAAAACAAGACTCGGCCGGTCCTCAAACACCTGCGCGCCGAGCACGATCAGGTAGTCAACATCCTCTTCCTTATCGCCGAAATGTCTTATGATCAGCGCCTCCACGAACAGAAACAGCATAAGCCCTATCGTGAGACATACGAGAAATGCGATCCGGATCCCTTTCGGGAGCTTCTCCCATACGTGAAGCGGCACGCACACGGCGAACAGAAGAAGCACCGTTCCGCCGAACAGAAAGACCGTATAGAAGGCCGTTCCGGTGGCCGCGCGCCTTACAAACAGGCCGTATCCGATCATCAGAAGGCCGATTGCGGCATAGGCGCCCATGCGCAGAAATTCCGGTACTGTAAGATGCGAAAACACGGTTCTTTTCCTCCTGCAAAACACACGGAGTTATTATACCATATCGGCGCGCAAAAAACAAGGACAAGGGTGGCGGAAACGGCATTCCGACTGCCGTCCTACCGACCCTTGCCCTCTTTGCACAGGTCCTTTAAAAAACAGGCTTCGCATTGCGGCTTCCGGGCGGGACAGATGCTCCGCCCATGCGCAATGATCTGAATGTTCCATAATATCCACTGTTCCTTCGGAAGAACCCGCATCAGGTCCTTTTCGACCTGTACCGGATCCTCCGATTTCGTGAGCCCCAGTTTCTTCGAAATCCGCTTCACATGCGTATCGACAACGATGCTCGGATCGTGGAAGATATTACTCCGTATTACATTTGCCGTCTTACGTCCTACGCCCGGAAGCTTAACAAGCGTTTCGATGTCCGAAGGAACCTTTCCGCCGTACTCTTCGGCGATCACCTTCGAGCAGGCGATGATGTTCTTCGCCTTTGCATGGTAAAACCCGGTCGAATGAATAACCTTCTCAACATCCCTGAGATCTGCCTTCCCGAGCGCCCCGGGATCCGGATATATCCGGAACAGATCCTTCGTCACGATATTGACCCGCGCGTCGGTACACTGCGCGGAAAGAATCGTCGCGATCAGTAACTGCCACGCGTCCATATGCTCAAGGTAACAGATCAGCTCGGTCGAATAATGCTCATTCAGCCGATCGCAGATTGCCCTTGCGCGCTCTTTAGTTGTTAATCCCGTGGTGTGCGCCATAACTCGTCTCGTCAAGGGGCATAAACGTGTAACCGTTCGCAAGGCCCCATTTGATAATGTCCTCAACAGCGTCAACGCTGAAACCCTTAATGTCATGCTGCAGAACGACCGCAGGCTTTCCCTTAAGCCCGAGAACGCCGTTTACGACGTTCTTGTAAACCTGCTCGGTGGAAATCGGCGTTCCGGTTGCATCGCCGCTGCTGACGTTCCAGTCAAAGTAATAGATGCCCTTCTCTTCCGCCATCTTCGCAAGCTCGGTCATAATGCCCTTGCAGTAGCTGCGGCTTACGGTGTTCGAGCTGCCGCCCGGGAAACGCATCAGATTGGTGCGGATGCCGGTCAGGTCATAAATCAGATCCTGCATCTGGTAGAAGTAATCGAAGAAGCCGTCGGTCGTCGTGTACAGCTTCTTGTAGTCATGCGTCCAGCCGTGCACCGCAACGGTGTGGCCGCGCTTCGCCTCCTCGGCGATCATGCTGTCCATGTTGTTGTTACATACGAAAAATGTGACTTTTACGTCGTACCGGTCAAGGACGTCAAGAAGCTTCTGCGTATAGCCGCTGGGGCCGTCGTCGAAGGTCAGATAGATTACCTTGCCTGCTGCCTCCGCCTCGTCGCCGAGCGGCCTTGCCCGCTCTACGATATGGATCACGCGGTTTGCTTTGCCGAGGTTTCCGTAGGTATCGGTAACGGAGTAGGTCAGCTCGTAGTCGCCGATCTTCGTGATGTCGACTTCGCCGTCCACCTTGATCTTATCGGTGAGGTCGCCGTCGAAGTTATCCGATGCCGTTGCGCCGGGATCCGTGAACGGGTTTCTCCGCTCCGAAGTGATCTCCGCGTCACCGAGCAGCGTCACAACCGGCGGAACCGGGTCCGTATGCTCGACGGTACGTTCCACGGTTGCCTTGTTCCCCGAAGAATCCGTTACGGTATAGGTAATGCGGTCTCCGTCCACCGAACGCTCAACCTTATCGGTAATATCGCCGTCATAGTTATCGACGGCGGTGTAGCCTTCCTCTTCGTATTCGGCGCCCGGAAGGGTGAAGTAGCCCTCCTTCGTCTGCAGGGAAATCTGCGGCGGAACATCGTCATATACGACAATGTCATAATCGCCGGAAACCGTCTTTCCCTTGTACGCCGCCGTAACCGTGATGTGATAGGTTCCGACCTTGTTCACATCATAGGTTCCGGTCACCTTCGGTGTCAGCTCCACGGCCTTTTCGACATAACGTCCGGTTGCCATCGCATTGATCCCGAGGTCCTGATTCCATCCTACCGGAATTTCCGTCCGCGCAATCGAAATCCGCAGATTGAAAAGCGAACGCCGGTACAAAACAATCGAAACACAGGCGATTGCCGCAAGTCCCAGACAGATCAGTGAAATCCATACTTTCTTCATGATATTCTCCCCTTTTGCTGTCATAAATATGTGTTACATTTATCGCTAAAAAACACAGAGGCGCCGATTAAGGCGCCTCCGTTATCGGTTTCCATCCGTCGGATGGTTCTGTTACATGGAAGTATATCCTCCGTCAACCGGAAGGATTACGCCGTTAACATAGGTGCTCAAAGGCGACGCAAGGAACAGCGTAGCCGTATCGAGCTCGCCTTCCTTTCCGTATCTTGCCACGGGAATCATCGTCTTCGCGTAGTTCTGGAAGAACTCGGAATCGAGGGTTTCCTTGGTCAGAGGGGTCTCAAAATACCCCGGGCAGATAGAGTTCACCGTGATTCCCTTGTCGCCCCATTCGCAGGCAAGCGCGCGGGTCAGGTTCACAAGTCCGCCCTTCGCGGCGTGGTACGGGGATGCCGGAGCAATCTTGTTGCCAACCATACCGTACATCGACGCGATGTTAATGATTCTTCCGTATCCGGCAGCAAGCATAGCCTGATTCACTACCGCTCTCGTCACCTTGAAGGAGCCGAACAGATCCACGTCCATCTCCCACTGAAACTGCTCGTCGGTAATCTGCTCCGCGGGAGCAACCGCGCCGGTTCCTGCATTGTTGACAAGAATGTCGATACGTCCGAACGTATCCATAACTTCCTTTACGGCTTCCTCCACACGATTCGTATCGGTAATATCGCAGGATACACCGATAGCCTTTACGCCGTATTTTGCGGAAAGTTCCGCAGCTACTTCGTCCACAAGATTCTTACGTCTTGCGAGACATACAACATTTGCGCCCTGGTTTGCAAGCGCATGTGCCATCTGCACCCCGAGACCGGTCGAACATCCGGTAACTATCGCGACCTGTCCGGTGAGATCAAAATAATTCATAACAGTACCTCCCAGTACAATAAAACTGTGCCATGTCGCAGAAACTATCGGCGACACAGAAACGGGCACGCAGGATTCCCCTGCATGATGCCCACTACATTTTAGTGCCTGTAAGAAGTTCTGTCAATTGCTTTACTTACTGAAAATGTGACGGAATTTCCGCCGTTTTCGGTCTTTCTGCCAAAGAAATGTAAATCCGGGCGTTGTCAGTCTTCCGGCAGAGGAAAGTCTCTCCGGAATTTCGGTTTGTTTACTCTACCGTTACGCTCTTCGCGAGGTTTCTCGGCTTGTCCACGTCAAGACCCTTAGAAACACTCAGATAATAGCCGAGCAGCTGAAGCGGCACAATCGCGATGACGCCGATGAAATGCTCGTCGACACGGGGTACGTAAACGGCAAAGTTTACGTTGTCCTCGACGTCGTATTTGCCGTAGGCCGTAAGGCCCATCAGGTAGGCGCCGCGGCTCTTGCACTCCATCATGTTACTGAGGGTCTTCTCGTAAAGGTCGTTCTGCGTCAGTACGCCGATGACAAGGGTTCCGTCCTCAATCAGCGAAATGGTTCCGTGCTTCAGTTCGCCGGCCGCGTAGGCTTCCGAGTGAATGTAGCTGATTTCCTTCATCTTGAGGGAGCCCTCGAGGCAGATCGCGTAGTCGATGCCGCGGCCGATAAAAAAGATATCCCGCGCGTTGGCAAATTTCGCCGCGAACCACTGGATGCGTTCCTTGTCCTCCAGCACCCGGGNNGCAAACCACTGGATACGCTCCTTATCGGTCAGCGTTGCCTCCATCTTGGCGGGAATGGAAAGCAGTTCCTCGAGATATTTCTTATAATCCTCTTCGCCGACGGTTCCGCGCACACGGCCGAATTCCACGGCAAGAAGGTATGAACAGATCAGCTGGCAGGAATATGCCTTGGTGGTCGCAACCGAAATCTCGGGGCCGGCCAGCGTGTACATGCAATAATCCGCCTCGCGCGCGATCGAGCTTCCGACCACGTTCACGATTGCCATCGTCTTAAGGCCTTTCTCCTTCGCCATGCGAAGCGCCGCAAGGGAGTCCGCCGTCTCGCCGGACTGCGAAACGATGATGACAAGCGCGCCGGGTGTCAGTCTTGCCTTACGGTAACGGAATTCCGAAGCAAGCTCGA
>DBWJ01000088.1:43873-45546 GCA_002308955.1 Lachnoclostridium sp. UBA1241
CCGACATGCCATGCCGAACCGCATGCGGCGATATAAATCTGCGGGAAGGAACGGATGTCCTCCGCCGTGATGCCGACCTCGGAAAGGTCAATCCGGCGGCTGCTTCCGTCCTCACGGATATACTTGTGAAGGGTGTCGAGCGTAACCTTCGGCTGCTCGTAAATCTCCTTCATCATGAAATGCTCAAAGCCGCCCTTCTCGGCTGCCTCGGCATCCCACTCAATCGTGGTGAGTTCTTTCTCCACGGTGTCGCCGTCGAGGTTATAGAACGTTACCTGGCCGGCGGAAAGCTCTGCCATCTCCAGGTTTCCGATGTAGTAAACCTGACGGGTATGATTCAGGATCGCGGGAACGTCGGAGGCAAGGAATGTCTCCTTGTCATTCTTTCCGATGATCATCGGGGAATCCTTGCGCGCCGCGTAAATCTTGCCCGGATGATCCTTGAACATCACGGCAAGCGCATAAGAGCCGCGGACACGCACGATCGTCTTCGCGATGGCGTCAATCGGACCGCCCTTGTATTTCTTGTAATAGTAGTCGACAAGCTTGATCAGCACTTCGGTGTCGGTCTGCGAGTAGAATACGTACCCGTGACGCTCCATCTTGGCCTTAAGTTCCTGGTAGTTCTCAATGATACCGTTGTGAACGCCGACAACGAGGGATTCTACCTTGCCGGAGCCGGAACCGGTACAGTTTCCGGACACATGCGGATGCGCATTCTGTCTGCTGGGCGCTCCGTGGGTAGCCCAACGGGTGTGACCGATTCCGCACGTACCCTTGACTGCTTTGCCGCTGTCCGTGCGCTCTACAAGGTTCTGAAGTCTTCCGAGCGTCTTGACTACCTCTGCCTCCTTATCGCCGTCGCGCACCGCAACGCCGGCAGAGTCATATCCGCGGTACTCAAGCTTTTCAAGACCTTCAAGAAGGATCGGCCCCGCCTGTTTGTTTCCGACATATCCGACTATTCCGCACATAAAATGATGTCTCCAATCGTATAGATTTCCAGCGAAAAGTATACTTCTTTTCGCTGGATTTGTAAAGGGCAAGATCTTTCGCATTTGGCGCGGTTCCTGCAATAAAAAAGGGCAAAGGAGTCTTTTATGAGACCCCTTTGCCTCGCTCAAAGTATAGCACTTTTTCAGTTGACTGTACAGAAAAATGTTACAGCACAAGTCCCTTTTCTTCCGGTGCACCGATAATCAGGTTCATACACTGGATGGCAGCGCCCGAAGCGCCTTTTCCGAGGTTGTCGAAGCGCGAAGCGACAACCACGCGGTCGGCGTTGCCGGTAACAAGAATTTCCATACCGTCCCAGCCCGCGCAGGCATCCGAGAAAATCGCGCCGCCGGCCTCAACTTCCGCACCAAACGGGAGCACCCGGATGAATCTCTCGTCCCTGTAGTAATCCGCGAAGAAATCACGAAGTTCTTCGGGAGACAGTTTCTTATTGAGGCGGTTCGTAAAGAGCGGAACCTGTACAATCATGCCGCTGTGATAGTTGGTGGTCATCGGGCAGAACAAAGGCTCCGCCGCAAGTCCCGTAATCAGTTTCATCTCCGGCAGATGTTTGTGCGACTGGCTCCACGCATACATTCTAGCGGAATCGAATTTCTTATCGCGTCCCTCTTCCTCGTATGCCGCAATCAGCTTCTTGCCTCCGCCGCTGTAGCCGG
>DBWJ01000076.1:0-6244 GCA_002308955.1 Lachnoclostridium sp. UBA1241
CGGCCTGCCATGTTGGTCGCGATGGTAACCGCACGCTTCTTACCGGCTTCGGCGATGATTTCCGCTTCGATTTCATGGAATTTTGCGTTCAGGACTTTATGCGGAATGCCGCGCTTACGAAGCATCTCGCTGATTGTCTCGGATGCCTCGATGGTAATCGTACCGACAAGTACGGGCTGGCCGTTCTGGTAGGACTCCTGAACCGCATCGGCAATCGCATTTAGCTTTTCCTTCTTGGTGCGGTATACGGCATCCTCGTGGTCGATACGTGCAACCGGCATGTTGGTCGGGATACATACAACGTCCATGCCGTAAATCTCACGGAATTCCTTCTCTTCGGTCTGCGCCGTACCGGTCGCGCCGCACTTCTTTTCGTATTTGTTGAAGAAGTTCTGGAACGTGATGGTGGCAAGTGTCTTGCTCTCGCGCTTAACCTTTACGTGCTCTTTCGCTTCGATTGCCTGATGCAGTCCGTCGCTGTAGCGGCGGCCCGGAAGAATACGTCCGGTAAAGTCGTCTACAATCAGAACCTCGTCATCTTTGACGACGTAATCATGGTCCTTCTGGAACAGATTATGCGCCTTCAGGGCAAGGTTGATGTTGTGTTGAATCTCAAGATTCTCGGCATCGGCGAGGTTCTCAATCTTGAAGAACTGCTCGACCTTACGAACGCCCTGCTCGGTCAGGTTGACCGTGCGCTCCTTCTCGTTGACGACGAAATCGCCGGTTTCCTGCGTCTGCTCACCGAGCAGCATGTCCATCTTACTAAGCTCGGTTTCGGTACCCTTCGTGAGCTGTCTTGCGAGAATGTCGCAAACCTCATAAAGTTTCGTTGACTTACCGCTCTGGCCGGAAATGATAAGCGGCGTTCTTGCTTCATCGATAAGAACCGAGTCGACCTCATCGATTATGGCAAATGCCAGACCTCTCATGACAAGTCTCTCACGATAGATAACCATGTTGTCACGCAGGTAATCGAAGCCGAATTCGTTGTTCGTTCCGTAAGTGATGTCGCATGCATACTGCACACGGCGCTCGTCGTTGTCCATATGGTTCAGGATACAGCCGACGGTCAGTCCGAGGAAACGGTGAATCTGTCCCATCCACTCGGAGTCACGCTTTGCGAGGTAATCGTTGACCGTTACCACGTGCACGCCGTTCCCGGTAAGCGCGTTCAGGTAAGAAGGAAATGTCAGAACAAGCGTCTTACCTTCACCGGTTTTCATCTCGGCGATACGGCCCTGATGAAGGACGACACCGCCCATCAGCTGCACGCGGAACGCGCGCTGCCCGAGTGTACGCTTGGCTGCCTCACGGACCGCCGCGTAAGCTTCCACCAACAGGTCATCAAGCGTCTCGCCGTTCGCAAGCCGCTCCTTAAATTCTACAGTCTTGTGCGCCAGCTGTTCATCGGATAACTTCTCGTAATCCGGCTCCAGCGCTTCGATTTGATCGACGATCGGTACAATCCTTTTTAACTCATGATCACTGTGTGTACCGAACAGTTTCGTAATAAGTCCCATTCGCTTTCCTCTCCCTCGTGGATTCACTAAACGACAGAATACCACATTCTGAATTATTGTACCACAAATCGCCGGCAAAGGCAACCGATTTGTTCATTTTGGGCCCGCCCCGGTTCTTCATTTCCGGCTCTTGCTTATAGGACTCTCTAAGGCCTTCTTTTCCGTCGCTTTTCCCTGTTGTTTCATCCGATTCTTCCTTTTGCGTCACCCGGTTTTTGCATGCCATGACAAATGGTACAGACCGTACGGTCATTTCTGACTTGCGGTCTGTACCTGTCTCGTCGCCGTCTTCCTCCAAGAAGGGTACATATTCGAAAAGGTACAGACCGGGATGCAAAAATGCTTTTACAGTCGGTACCTTTGACGAAGTCAGCCTTCCCGGCAACTTCTTCGAAACGAAATAGGTACAGACTGGTTTCAAGAAATGTCTCTCCGGTCTGTACCTTTAGCCAAATCAAGCCTTTCCGCAACAAATTCGAAAAGAAGCAGGTACAGACCAGCTTCAGAAATCTCTTCTCCGGTCCGTACCTTTGGAGGAAACAAGCCTTTTCCTCGCTCTGTCAAAGCGCGCCTTCCCCGCCATACTACAAAAATGGAATAGAATTGTGGATAAAGTGGATAAAAATGTGGGATTTGCCGCGGAAAATGCCATAAAATCACGCAAAAACGGTGGATAACCCGCAATATTGCGCAAGTTATCCACCGTTAACTCATTCACTGCCAGCCATCACAACCCGCATTCTTCCGCAGGGAGACGGCTCTATCTTACCCCAGATGATACCGTCCGGCCTGGACGTTCCACATCTCGGCGTAGCGGCCGTTCATGGCAAGGAGGCTTTCGTGTGTGCCTTCCTCCACGATCCGACCGTTCTCGAGCATCAGGATACGATCGGCATCCCGCGTCGTCGAAAGACGGTGCGAGATATAGAATACGGTCTTGCCCTTCGCGGCCGACTCCATTGCCTTGTTGAGCTCGTACTCGGCAATCGGATCTAAGGCGCTTGAGGGCTCATCCATGATCAGAATGTCGGCGTCCTTATAGAACGCTCTTGAAATCGCTATCTTCTGGCTCTCGCCGCCCGAGAAATTGATTCCCGCCTTATCGAACTCGGTCGTTACCGGCGTCCGAAGACCTCTCGGAAGCTTCTCAAGGCGCTCGCCGAATCCGGCCCGCCTAAGGGCGCTTGTAATCTCCTCGGCGTCGGAACCGCGGAAGTTCTTCGGAAGACGGTCCATGATGACATTTTCCGCAAGGCATGCGCCGTACATCTGGTAATCCTGGAAGACAACGCCGAACCGGCTCCGGTAGTCGTCCGGCCGGAACTCGCGGATGTCGTGTCCGTGAAAGCAGATGGAACCCTCGGTCGGGTCATAAAGGCGCATCAGAAGCTTGATCAGCGTTGTCTTGCCGGCGCCGTTATAGCCGACGATTGCGATGTGCTCGCCCGGCTTTACCGAGAGGGAAATGTCACGAAGCGTGTCCTCGGCATCCTCACGGTACCGAAAGCTCACATGGGAAAGCGTAAGCTTGGCGTTGCCGTCCGGCACGTCCTCACCCTCGTTCTTCTTAATCTTCGGTTCATATGCGAGAAATGCCCGGATTTTGTCGATATACAGGCTGTTCTCCTGGGCCTGCGGGAAGATGTCCGCAAGGTCTGCCATGCCCCGTCTTAAGCTACCGGTCCGGTTGAAGAGAACGACCGCGTCGCTGTACGCGATGGCATGTTTTACCGCAGCCCGGAACACAAGATACGTGATGTAAAGTCCGTCCATGATGAAGTCGCCCACCACGTAATTCCGCGTAAATCCGAGAAGCGTCCGTTTGGTCGCAACCTTCTTCTGCTCCTTGCAGATTTCGTCGTCCGCCTCGGCAAATTCCGCCTCCAGCCGGTCGCCGACCGCCGGATGCAGCCTTAATTCCTTCGCGAAATCGTTCAGATAGAAGACTCGGCTTACGTAATTGCGTTTCCGCTCAAGCGGGTTGACGGCAAGACGCACCTTGTAATTCAGCTTGTTGAGTACCCGCGACACAAGGAATCGGAGAATAAACGACCCAAGCACGAACAAAATGCCCGCAGCGTCCGTCAGCAGGTAGAACACACCCGTTGTGAACAGGATCGTGATTGCCTGCATGATCCGGTTACACATGGTAAGGAACCGGTCAATCGAACTCTCCGCCTCCGCCACCGCCAGCACGAAATCGTTGTAGTACTCCGTGTCATCGTAGCAGGACAGATCCAGTTCGGCCGCCTTCTTAAACATCTGCTCCTTCAAAGCGCGGTACAGCTTCGGCTTGCTCCGGTACGTCCACCCGTGGATGAAGAACCCGTCCGGAACGATCTGCAGCATGTTGATCGTCAGGATGATTCCGATGACCAAAAGCGGCTTCCAGAAAGGCTCCTGGAACTCCGCGCACCGAAGCACGTAACGGATGCCGAGCACATGCTCCAAAAAGATGATTCCCTGGTAACGGAATCCGTCATACAAAAAGTAAATCATGTATCCGGGACAGGTCTTAAAGCACAGCTTCCACAGATACAGCTGGTTTTTCCATACATGCTTCATGCGAAGGCACCTCCCTTCGCATCCGCGCCAAATGTGACGCCTCCATCCCCGTCGCCGGATACCGCCAGGTAATTCTTCGCCTGTTTCTCGTACATGTCGGCGTAAATGCCGTGCTGCTTCATAAGCATGTCGTGCGTTCCCGCCTCTTTGACCGTGCCGTCCGAAAGAAGGTACACCCAGTCGGCGCTCTGCACGGAAGAAAGCCGGTGCGAGATGAACACAAGCGTATTCTTCTCGCAGGTGCGGTAGATATTATCGAAAAGCGTGCCTTCCGCAATCGGGTCCAGAGCACTCGACGGCTCGTCGAACACCTTGAACGGGCACTCTTTGACAAATGCCCTCGCAACGACGATTTTCTGGAATTCGCCGCCTGACAGAACGGCGCCTTTGTCGTCGAATTCATGCGTCAGTATCGTATCGATGCCCTTCGGAAGTGACATAACCTTGTCGTATGCGCCGGCAAGCTTCAACGCTTCCGTAACGCGGGACTCCTGCTCTTTAGGAGGAATCGGCTCGCCCATTATCACATTTTCCGCAACGGTCATGGAGAACATTCTGTGGTCCTGAAACGCCGTCGCGAACAGATTCCGGTACTTCCGAAGGTCGTACTCGCGGATGTCCCGGCCGTTCAGAAGAATCTGCCCGGAGGTCGGGTCGTAGAACCTAAGGAGCAGCTTGATGATTGTCGTCTTGCCGGCGCCGTTATGGCCGACGAGCGCATAGGTCTTGCCGCCGCGGAACTCCATCGAAAGGTGCGAAATCACCTCTTTGTCCTTATAGGCAAATGACACGTCGCGGAACTCAATGCTTCGTATCTCCGTGCCGGGATCGTCCCCGGCGTAGTCCTCGGGAATCCGTTCCTTATACTCCATAAAACGGCGCAGATACTCGACGAACAGACCGTTCTTGAAAAGCTCGGTCAGCGCCTCAGTAAATCCGATCAGAATCCATGTCGTGGACACCATCATGCTGGTGATAACCGACAGCTGCGCAAGGCTCATCGTGTGGCTCACGACGGTCCGGTACGCGCCGTAGATCAGAAGGCCTTCGAAGATAAATGTGAAGGTGAACATGACGTACAGCCAGTGCAGAATCATCGCGCGCTTCGTGTATTTCTTCGTCACGTCCGAAACGCCTGCGATAGCGTCCTTGTACTGGTGCCGCATAAGCCGGAACACACCGGTCAGCCGCATCTCCTTCGCATAATCCGGGAGGTACATGACACGGTTGATGTAGGCAATCCGCCGGTTGTGCGGCGCCATGTCCTGATTTCTCTGATAATCAATCCGGCTGATCCGGCGGTTGAATACAAAGTTGCCGATTACCGGAAAGATGATGAACAGCACCGAGATCTTATCGATCTGGTACATGAAAACGAACGCGCAGACGCTTGCGATGGCGCCGAAGAACGTCTTGAAAAGCGCCTCCGTCGTCGAAATGATGCGGGTGTCCGCCTTCTCCATGGCTAAGGTGTACTTATCATAGAAATCGCTGTCCTCAAAGCACGAAAGCTCGACGTTTCTTGATTTTCGGAACAGTTTCCGGTACAGTCCCTTGTTGACCACCGTCTGGCTGACCGGAAGGATCGCCCCGCTGAAGATGTTCTCATATAACACCATGCTGCCGTATACGCACACCACCACGACGATATAGATGAAAATCTTCGAAAACCCGTCGCCGTTCTCCATGGAATTGATGACATGCCGCATGAAGAACGCGCTGTAAAACAGCCACTCAAAGTACCCGAGGAACCGCATCACGCCCTGATGAACCGCCAGAGATGGGCAGATCCGCCACAGAAGTTTCAGTGCGTAGAAGTTGTTCTGAATCGCCCGGGAACGCGTAATCTCGGGCTGCTTCTTCTGTTCCATTTATCTCCCTCCTCTCACGAAAAAAATTAGTGCCATTTTACGCCCGCGCGCGCCCGATGTCAAGAAAAACTTCCGAATGTTGCAAAACCCTTTTACATTCGCGTAAATTCCCGCATTTTGTTCTTGTCATTCCGCGGAAAATGCTATAAATTATTATTAGATGTACCAATATCTTTTTGTGAGGAGAACTATCCCGATGAAAAAAGTGAAGCTTAAGAGAGCAAATGAAAGAACCCCTCTTGTGAAGGAGATTTATACTGCGGATCCGTCCGCACACGTATTCGA
>DBWJ01000076.1:6273-6455 GCA_002308955.1 Lachnoclostridium sp. UBA1241
GATGATGACAACGGCGACCAGTACATTATGAAGGATTACCACGTTCTGTCGATGGACAGCCTGGATTCCCCCTGCGTGGACAACGGTCTTGCCCTTTCCGAGGATGACATCCCGTGGGTTAAGAACCAAATGTGGGCACCCGACTGCATTAAGAAGAACGGCAAATACTACCTCGTTTTCCC
>DBWJ01000076.1:6567-7004 GCA_002308955.1 Lachnoclostridium sp. UBA1241
TACTACGGCGGCCTGTGGGGCGGCCAGCTCGAGATGTGGCAGTCCGGCGAGTTCGATCCGAACGCGCACCGTCCGGAGGGTGACGAGCCTGCTCTCGGCCCGATGTTCGCGGAGTTCAATGACAAGATGGACGGCTTCAAGCATAAGCCGAAGCACATTAAGATTCTTGACGAGAAGGGCAAGCCGATTAAGGCCGGCGACGAGGACCGCCGTTACTTCGAAGGCCCCTGGATGCATAAGTTCAACGGAAAGTATTACCTTTCCTACTCCACCGGTACCACCCATTATCTCTGCTATGCAGAGGGCGAGAAGCCCGAAGGTCCCTTCACCTACAAGGGGCGCATCATGGAGCCGGTACTCGGCTGGACCACGCACCACTCCATCGTAAAGATCGGCCGCGAATGGTTCCTGTTCTACCATGACTGTGAGCTTTCCGG
>DBWJ01000049.1 GCA_002308955.1 Lachnoclostridium sp. UBA1241
GCGCAGAGTCCGCAGCCGTTGCACATAGTAGCGTTGATCGAGATCGTTCCGTCCTCGGCCTTTGTGATGGCGGGACATCCGGGCTTCATGCACATGCCGCACTTCTTACACTTCTCGGCATTGGACTGATACTGTACGGTAACCTTCTTCTTGTTAAGAAGCGCGCACGGTGCCTTGACGATAACAACGCTGAGCTCCGGTCTCGCAACTTCTTCCTTGATGATGCGCTCGAGCTCGGGCACGTTGAAGGTATCCGCAACCTGTACGTTCGGAACACCCATTGCCTTACAAAGGGCTACAACATCGATTGCGTTGACGATATCGCCCTTCAGGGTCTTACCGGTACCGGCATGGTCCTGATGACCGGTCATGCCGGTTGTGGAGTTATCAAGAATCAGGACCGTTCCGGTAGCCTGATTGTAAACCATGTTCATAAGGGAGTTCACGCCGGTGTGCATAAAGGTGGAATCACCGATAACGGCAACCCAGTTACGCACATAGTCGGAACCCTTCGCTTTCTCCATGCCGTGAAGCGTAGAAATGGACGAGCCCATGCAGACCGTCGTATCCACAACTCCGAGAGGCGCAACCGCGCCGAGGGTGTAGCATCCGATATCGCCGGCGGCATGAAGGCCGAGCTTCTTAAGTACGTAAAATGTGGAGCGATGCGGGCAGCCCGGGCACAGAATCGGCGGGCGGTTCGGTACCTGCGCCGCAGCCTCAAGATTAAGGTCCATTCCGAGAATGGCCTTACGAAGCATGTTCGCGCTGTACTCGCCCTGCACGGTGAAGATTTCCTTACCGGTGCAGGCGATACCCATTGCCTTTACCTGCTCTTCGATGATCGGATCCAGTTCCTCAACGATGTAGAGCTTTTCCACCTTCGCGGCGAAGTCTTTGATCATCTTCTTCGGAAGCGGATTTACAAGGCCGAGCTTCAGAACCGACGCGTTCGGAAGCACTTCCTTTACATACTGATAAGGGATACCCGAAGTGATCACACCGATCTTCGTGTCGTTCATCTCAACACGGTTAATCGGGAAGGTCTCGGCATCGTCCGCCATGCGGATCTCGCGGTCCTCAACATGCAGATGACGAGCCTTTGCCATACCGGGCATCATAACGTTCTTGCGGATGTTCTTCTCGTAAGGCTTATCTTCGATTTCCTTACGGTCGCAAAGATCAACAAGTCCCTGGGAATGCGCAAGTCTCGTGGTTGTACGAACCATAACGGGGGTATCGTACTTCTCGGAAAGCTCATATGCGAACTTCACGAATTCCTTCGCTTCCATGCTGTCGGAGGGCTCGATTACCGGAACCTTGGCGGCTCTTGCAACCGCACGGCTGTCCTGCTCGTTCTGGCTCGAATAGAGTCCCGGGTCATCGGCGGCAATCATAACAAGACCTCCGTTTACGCCGATATAGGAAACGGTATAAAGCGGATCGGAAGCAACGTTCACACCGACATGCTTCATCGAAACAAGCGAACGAACACCGGCCATCGACGCGCCGATAGCAACCTCCATTGCTACCTTCTCGTTAGGTGACCATTCTGCGTAAATCTCATCGTATTTGACGATATTCTCACTGATTTCCGTGCTCGGGGTTCCCGGATATGCCGAGGAAACCTTAACTCCGGCTTCCCATGCGCCGCGGGCAATTGCCTCATTGCCGAGCATGATTTTTTTCTCTGCCATGCGTGTCCTCCTTCTATAGGAACAAATTCCAAAATAGTATAGCATTTTGCCCCGTAAAATGCAATAATTCAACGAAAATACTTTGCGAAAATACGATTGTGTGATATGATAGGAATATCTTATCGAAAGAGAGGAAACGCTTATGAAACTCTGGGGCGGACGCTTTACCAAAGAAACCGACGAACTCGTGAACCGCTTCAACGCTTCGATCGGATTTGACCAAAGATTTTATCATCAGGACATTCGCGGCAGTATTGCCCATGTCACGATGCTTGCTAAGCAGGGCATATTAACGGAGGAGGAACGCGATAAGATCATTGCCGGTCTTACTGGAATCGAGGCCGACATTGAAAGCGGCGCGCTTCCGATTGATCTTTCTTCGGAGGACATTCACAGCTTCGTGGAGGCGAACCTGATCGAACGCATCGGCGATACCGGCAAGAAGCTTCACACCGGACGCAGCCGTAACGATCAGGTAGCGCTTGATGTTAAGCTTTATACACGTGATTATATAGATTCACTCGATATCTGCATAAAAGATCTTCTTGTGACGCTTTGCTCGATCATGGAAGATAATTTAGAAACCTTTATGCCCGGCTTCACTCACATGCAAAAAGCCCAGCCTGTTACACTTGCTCATCATATGGGCGCATATTTTGAAATGTTCAGGCGTGACAGAAGCAGGTTGGCCGATATTCGTAAAAGGATGAATCTTTGTCCTTTGGGATCGGGAGCTTTGGCAGGAACGACATATCCGCTCGATCGTGAATATGTTGCCAAAGAGCTTGGATTTGATGGGCCTACTCTTAACAGCATGGATTCCGTTTCGGACAGA
>DBWJ01000026.1:0-1134 GCA_002308955.1 Lachnoclostridium sp. UBA1241
TGGGATGCCGCTAAGTGTATCCAGTGTAACCAGTGTGCATTTGTCTGCTCGCATGCTACGATCCGTCCGTTCCTTCTTTCCGAGGACGAGGTTAAGGCTGCACCCGTCGGCATCAAGCTTGCGGATACGAAGCCGAAGGCAAGCGAGTACAAGTACACGATGAGCGTTTCGCCTCTTGACTGTATGGGTTGCGGCGAGTGTATCACCGTTTGTCCGGTAGGTGCTATCGCAATGGCTCCTCAGGAATCTCAGGCAGCAGAGCAGCCTGTATTCAACTACCTTGTTGAGAACGTAGGCAAGAAGGCAGTTGCCGATACGATGCCCGCCGTTAAGGGTTCCCAGTTCAATCAGCCGCTCCTTGAGTTCTCCGGTTCCTGCGCAGGCTGTGCCGAGACCTCTTATGCAAGATTGATTACCCAGCTCTTCGGTGAGCATATGTACATCAGCAATGCAACCGGTTGTTCCTCCATCTGGGGCGGCCCGGCTGCTACGTCACCTTACACCGTTAACAAGGACAGTAAGAAGGGTCCCGCTTGGGCGAACTCCCTGTTCGAGGATAACGCAGAGCACGGCTTCGGTATGTATCTCGGCCAGAAGGTTCTTCGTGACCAGGCAATTGCCAAGCTCGAAGAAATCGCTGCAGGCGATGCTTCCGATTCTCTGAAGGCTGCAATCTCCGCATTCCTTGCTACGAAGGATGACACCCTTAAGAACGCTGCCGATGCAGACGCTCTTATAGCTGAACTCGAGAAATGCAACTGCGATCTTTGCAAGGATGTTCTTGCGAAGAAGGATTACCTCGCTAAGAAGTCCGTATGGATCTTCGGCGGTGACGGTTGGGCTTACGATATCGGTTACGGNNCTTGACCACGTACTTGCTTCCGGCGAGAACGTAAACGTTATGGTATTCGATACCGAGATGTACAGTAATACCGGCGGTCAGGCATCCAAGGCTTCCAATATCGGTGAGGTTTGTCAGTTTGCCGCTGCCGGTAAGGAAATCGGCAAGAAGAGCCTTTCCGAGATTGCTATGCAGTACGGTTACGTATATGTAGCTCAGATCGCGCTCGGCGCTAACCCTGCTCAGGCCGTTAAGGTTCTGCAGGAGGCTGAGGCTTACAACGGTCCTTCCCT
>DBWJ01000026.1:1192-4789 GCA_002308955.1 Lachnoclostridium sp. UBA1241
GAGATGAAGAAGGCTGTTAAGGCCGGTTACTGGAACCTGTTCTCCTTCAATCCTGCTCTTAAGGCAGAAGGCAAGAACCCGTTCACCCTTACCTCTAAGGAAGGCGACGGAACGTATCAGGAATTCCTGAACAACGAGTCCCGTTACACCCGTCTTGTTAAGCCGTTCCCGGAGAGAGCGGAGAAGCTCTTCGCTGAGTCCGAGAAGGTTGCAAACGAGCGTTACCAGCACCTTCTGAAGCTTGTAGAATTGTATAAGTAATTCCATCAGGAAGAGACTTGACAACCTTTACAAGTAAGGTTTTCGTGTAGTATAATATGAGACGATATGTTTCGGCATATCGTCTCATTTTTTTCTGCCTGCGCGCTGCACGTTACGCGGCAAATACGACGTAAAGGGGTTTTGATCAGCTATGAAATTGAACATTTCTTTAAAGGGCGATGAGAACATCTCGTTCTGGAACAACGTGGATTTCTGTGTGGGAACCGGAAGAGCCGGGCTTGCGCTTACGGAGGAGTACCTGAAGGAGCTTTCCTTCGTACAGGACATCATCGGCTTCAAGCATATCCGCGGTCACGGACTGTTCACGGATGATCTTGCGATTTACCAGAAGCGCAAGAACTGGTTCACCGGCGAGATTACGATGGAATACAATTTTACGTATCTGGATCGCATTATGGATGCTTATCTGGAGCGGAAGATTGTGCCGTTTTTAGAGCTCGGCTTCATGCCGAAGGAGATGGCAAGCGGCGACAATACGATTTTCTACTGGAAGGGCAACACGACGCCTCCGAAGGATTACAAGGACTGGACCGATATGGTAACCGCAACGCTTGCGCATCTTGTAAAGCGTTACGGCGAGCAGGTTTACGACTGGCCGATCGAGGTATGGAACGAGCCCAACCTTCCCGGCTTCTGGAAGGATGCGAACATGGAGGAGTATTTTAAGCTCTTCAAGGAGACGTTCCTTGCAATCAAAAAGCTCGACAAGCGTTTCCGCGTCGGCGGCCCGGCTATCTGCGGCGTAAAGGATAAGGAGTGGATGAAGGCGTTCTTAGATTTCTGTAAGAAGGAAGGACTGAAGCCCGATTTCGCAACGAGACATCACTATACAACCGAGCTGCCGAAGTACGACGGACACTATACCTACCAGCAGCTGTCGGATCCCGAGCTCGGCTTTGAGAACCTGCAGGGCTCCCGCGACATCATTGATTCCTACAAGGAATTCAAGGGCATGGAGATGCATCTGACGGAGTTCAACACGTCCTATACGCCCACGAACCCGTTACATGATACGAATGAGAACGCGGCTTATCTCGCTTATCAGCTGGAGCGTCTCGGCGAGACCTCTTATTCCTATTCCTACTGGACCTTCGGTGACGTATTCGAGGAGAACGGCGTGCCGTTCAGTCTTTTCCACGGCGGATTCGGTCTCGTTGCGCACGGCTGCATTCCGAAGCCTACGTTCTGGACCTTTGCGTTCTATAAGAGACTGCAGGATGACGCCACCGAGTGCGTCTACAAGGGAAAGAACGCGGTTATCGTAAAGACCCGTCAGGGTGGCTACGAAGGCATCTTCTGGAACATGAAGGACGGCGAAAATCTGGATGTCAGTGTGAAGCTTCCGGCGGACTGCAAGGAGTACACGGTAATCAGCGAAACCGTTGACCCCGTAACCTGTAACCCGCAGAAGGCATGGCATGACCTCGGTGAGCCGAAGAACCCGTCGAAGGAGCAGGTTGAGCTGATCCGTAAGTTCGCTTATCCGTTCTGCGAGAGCGAAATTCTTACGAAGAGCAGAGGCGGAAAGATCACATTTGACGCGGAAATCCGCCCGCAGGGTGTACGGTACGTATCGATCACGCCCAGGGAATTTGAAGGTGACCGCGGATTTACATACGGACGGAGAGAATAGTTTATGAGTGCATATCAGACAAAGGAATACCGGAACGTCCTCCTTGAGATCGGAAAGAGCAAAGAGGAGATTGAGGCGCGGCTTCGGAAGGCGTGGGAGACATTCTTTTATGACGAGAATGAGCGCATCTATCATGAGGCCGGAGAGGACATGGGGTATCTTGAGGATACCGGAAACTTCGACGCGCGGACCGAGGGCATGTCCTACGGCATGATGATGTGCGTCCAGATGGACAGAAAGGAAGAATTCGACCGCATCTGGAAGTGGGCGAAGACCTATATGTATATGGATTCCGGCGAGAACGAGGGCTACTTCGCGTGGTCCTGCAAGACCGACGGAACGAAGAATGCGTACGGTCCGGCGCCCGACGGCGAGGAGTTTTTCGCAATGGCTTTGTTCTTTGCGTCCCACCGCTGGGGTGACGGAGAGGGCATCTTCAATTACAGCCACGAGGCGCAGGAGATTTTGAGAGCATGCCTTCATAAGGGAGAGAACGGAAGACCGGGCACGACGATGTGGAATAGGGAGAACGGACAGATTCTGTTCGTTCCGGGAAGCCCTTTCACGGATCCTTCGTATCATTTGCCGCATTTCTATGAATTGTTTGCCGAATGGGCTTACGAGGAAGACAGAACGTTCTTCAAACGCGCCGCACAGGTCAGCCGCGAGTATCTTGCGAAGGCCTGCCACCCCGTGACCGGCCTGAACAGCGAATATGCGAATTTCGACGGCACGCCGATGACGAAGAAGCTGCCTTGGGGATATTTCGGCTCGTTCTTCAGCGACGCTTACCGCACGGCTGCGAACATCGGTCTCGATGCGGAATGGTTCGGCGAAGACTGCGGGCAGCTCGCGGTGCCGCTTCGGATGATGAAGTTCTTCGGAACCGATCTCGAAGCCGTCCGCTGCTCCTATACGATTGACGGAAAGCCGATTGAGCGGCCCGTGCTGCATCCTCTGGGGCTTCTTTCGACGATGGCGCAGAGTGCGCTTACGGTTCCGTATTCCGATGATCCGGATAGCGATTTCGCGGTAGCGAAGCAGTGGGTGGAATGGTTCTGGAACCAGCCCATGCGTAAGGGCGGCCGCCGTTACTACGATAACTGCCTGTACATGTTTGCGCTGCTTGCGCTTTGCGGACTGTATAGGATCTGGTAAATAAAGGAGGAGAAGGTAATGTTCGGGTTTCAGTATTATACGCCTACGAAGGTTTTGTTCGGGAAGCAGACGGAACTCCGCACCGCGGAGATGATCCGGGAGTTCGGGGGAACGAAGGTTTTGATTCATTACGGCGGCGGAAGCGTGGTTCGTTCAGGGCTTCTTGATCGCGTTATGAATAATCTTTCGGAAGCCGGGATTCCGTACATTACCCTCGGCGGAGCGGTTCCGAATCCGCATCTCGGATTGGTTTATGAGGGCATTGATCTTTGTAAGAAGGAAGGCGTTGATTTTCTGCTTGCGGTCGGCGGCGGAAGCGCGATCGATTCGGCAAAGGCCATAGGTTACGGCGTTACCAATGAAGGCGATGTCTGGGATTTCTATGATTATAAGCGGAAAGCTACGGCCTGCCTGCCGCTCGGCGTCATTCTGACGATTGCGGCCACCGGAAGCGAGATGAGCGATTCCTCCGTTATCACCAAGGAGGAGGGACTTGTGAAGCGCGGCTACAGCAGCGATTACTG
>DBWJ01000026.1:4829-9087 GCA_002308955.1 Lachnoclostridium sp. UBA1241
GATTACCAGACCGCCTGCGGCTGCACGGATATTATGATGCATACGATGGAGCGTTACTTCACGAACGGCGGCAATATGGAGCTGACCGACGCCCTTGCGGAGGGACTGCTTCGTACCGTTAAGGAGAACGCACTGATTCTTGCGAAAGATCCCAAGAATTACGACGCGAGAGCCGAGGTTATGTGGGCCGGAAGCCTTGCACACAACGGTCTTACGGGCTGCGGAAACGACGGCGGCGACTGGATGACGCACAAGTTGGAGCATGAACTGGGCGGTCTTTATGATGTTGCCCACGGTGCCGGTCTTGCGGCAATCTGGGGCAGCTGGGCCCGCTACGTTATGAATGACTGCCTGCCGCGTTTTAAGCGCTTTGCGACACATGTAATGGGTGTTCCGGCTGTCGGAACCGACGAGGAGATCGCGCTTAAGGGAATTGAGGCGCTTGAAGACTTCTATAGGGCCATCGGAATGCCGACCAACCTTAGAGAACTCGGTGTTGCGGCGACCGACGAGGACCTCGTTTTGATGGCACATAAGTGCGCGGTCGGCGTGAACGGCGGAATGGGTTCCGCGAAGTTTTTGAAGGAAGAAGACATGCTTAATATCTTCCGGACAGCAAAATAGGATATATGGCATTTTCCGATCCGGCGGAAAGAATTCCTAGATTGATAAAATAGTTCTTGACTTTAACGCGTCAGAGTGTTACACTTTGCCTGACCGAATTATTTTTGCGGAGGAGTAACATGCCGATTACCGAATTCTTAGTAAGAAACGCCGAGCTGTATCCGAACGAGGTCTGCCTCGTGGAGATTAACCCGGCGGAACAGAAGAGCCGTACCTGGCGCGAATATGAACTGATTGAAAGCGACCGCGACGAGAAGTACCGCCGCGAGATGACATGGGAGGATTTCGACCGGAAGTCCAACCGTTTCGCAAACCTCCTTCTTAGCCGCGGCGTGAAGAAGGGTGACAAGGTTGCCATTCTTTTAATGAACTGCCTTGAGTGGCTTCCGATTTATTTCGGCGTTCTGAAGACCGGCGCTTTGGCCGTTCCGATGAACTACCGTTATACCGCGGATGAGATTAAGTACTGCCTTGACCTTGCGGACTGCAGCGTACTCGTATTCGGACCCGAGTTCATCGGACGTATCGAGGACATCGCAAACCGCATTCCTAAGGTAAAGGAGATGTTCTATGTCGGCGAGGACTGCCCGTCCTTCGCAGACAGCTATGAGAAGTATGCCGCATACTGCACGTCGAAGAATCCGGGCATTGCCCTTACGGATGATGACGACGCGGCAATCTATTTCTCCTCCGGTACGACCGGATTCCCGAAAGCGATTTTGCATGCGCACCGCGCGCTTGTTTCTTCCTGCATTACCGAGCAGAACCATCACGGACAGACCCACGAGGACATCTTCCTCTGCATCCCGCCGCTTTATCATACCGGTGCGAAGATGCACTGGTTCGGAAGTCTCCTTGTCGGCGGCAAAGCCGTATTGCTCCGTGGCGTAAAGCCCGAGTGGATTCTTGAAACGGTATCCCGCGAGAAGGCTACGATCGTATGGCTCCTCGTTCCGTGGGCACAGGATATTCTCGATACGATCGACCGCGGCGAGCTGAAGATGGAAGATTATGAGCTTTCCCAGTGGAGACTCATGCATGTCGGCGCACAGCCCGTTCCGCCGAGCCTTATCAAGCGGTGGAAAGAGCATTTTCCGAATCATGATTACGATACGAACTACGGACTTTCGGAGTCCATCGGACCCGGCTGCGTACATCTCGGAATCGAGAACATCCGTAAAGTCGGCGCAATCGGCATTCCCGGTTACGGCTGGCAGTGCGATATCGTCGATGAGAACCGTAACAGCGTAAAGCAGGGTGAGGTCGGCGAGCTTGCCGTCAAGGGCCCCGGCGTCATGAAGTGCTACTATAAGGATGAGGCTGCAACGAAGGCCGTTCTTTCGGACGACGGATGGCTTTACACCGGCGATATGGCGAAACAGGACGAGGAGGGCTTCATCTACCTCGTAGACCGTAAGAAGGACGTCATCATCATGGGCGGTGAGAACATCTACCCCGTTCAGATTGAGGACTACCTCCGCGCCAACGACAAGATTGCCGATGTTGCGGTAATCGGCGTTCCGGATGCCCGTCTCGGCGAAGTAACCCTTGCCGTGATTCAGGTGAAAGAGGGCATGACGATGACGGAAGAGGAAGTAAACAACTTCTGTCTGGATCTGCCGCGTTATAAGAGACCGCGCCAGATCGTCTTCATGGATGTGCCGCGTAACCCGACCGGCAAGATCGAGAAGCCGAAGCTTCGTAAGCAGTTCTGCGGCGGAAGCCTTGTAGAGGCGCAGATCAAGTAGTTTTATTCCGAAAAATGTAACACATTGTGGGGCTTTCCCGCCCCACAATCTTTCGGCCAAATAACTCGGCACTTTAGAGTGCAAAAGTGCGAAGTGTCGCATTTGTCCGAAATATATAATCCCCCACATAAGGAGAGTAGAAACATGTTAATTCCTTTGACTTGTGCGTTGCTTGTATGCTTCTTCGCACTGATGATCTTCGTCGGCTTCCGCTGCAGAAAGCATGCCACCGACGTAAACGGATTTGTACTCGGCGGACGTAACGTAGGTCCGTGGCTGACGGCTTTCGCCTTCGGTACTTCCTACTTCTCGGCGGTTATCTTCGTCGGATACGCCGGACAGTTCGGATGGAAGTTCGGTCTTGCATCCACCTGGATCGGACTCGGAAACGCTTTCATCGGATCGCTTCTTGCTTGGGAAATCCTCGGCCGCCGTACCCGTGTCATGACCCGTCATCTCGACACGAAGACGATGCCCGATTTCTTCGAGAAGCGTTATAACAGTAAGGCTTTGAAGATTGTTGCTTCTATTATCGTATTTGTATTCTTGATTCCTTATACGGCATCGCTTTACAACGGTCTGTCGAGCCTGTTCAACATCGTATTTACGATTCCCTACTGGGTAGTAATCGTGATCATGGCCGTTCTGACCGCCATCTACGTTATCTTCGGCGGCTACATGGCGACCGCGGTCAATGACTTCATTCAGGGTATCATCATGCTGGTCGGTATCGTAGCGGTTGTGCTTTCCGTTCTGATCAGCAAGGGCGGTCTCAGCGAAGCATGCGCAACGCTTTCGAAGGAATCCGTTGAGGTTGCCGGCGGTTCGACGCTGAACGGCGCGTATACCGCATTCTTCGGACCGAGCCCTCTTGACCTTCTGTTCGTTGTAATCCTTACCTCACTCGGTACCTGGGGCCTTCCGCAGATGGTCGGCAAATTCTACTCGATTAAGAATGAGGATGCCATCAAGAAGGGCACGATCATTTCCACGTTCTTCGCTATCGTAGTTGCCGGCGGATGCTACTTCCTCGGCGGTTTCGGACGTCTGTTCGCAGATTCCCGGTACATCGGTAAGAAGGACGGAAAGATTCTTTTCGACTCCATCATTCCTGCCATGCTCCGTGAGCTTCCGGACCTTGTAATAGCCATCGTTATCGTACTTGTTCTTGCGGCTTCGATGTCGACGCTTTCCTCGCTGGTTCTGACTTCCAGCTCGACGCTTACCTTAGATGTTATCGCGCCGGCTTCGAAGAAGGAGTTCACCGAGAAGAAGAAAGTCCTTGTCATGCGGATTTTCATCGTGTTCTTCGTTATCGTTTCGGCTGTGATCGCCGTTCTGAAGGACCGTTTCAACATCACATTTATCGCACAGATGATGGGCGTTTCATGGGGCGCTCTCGCAGGCGCGTTCCTCGCTCCGTTCCTCTACGGTCTTTACTGGAANNTTGCGCCGTTCCTGTACGGCCTGTACGCGAAGAAAGTTACGAAGAGCGCGGTTGCGACCTGCTTCGTATACGCTACCGGCGTTACGGTTGTGCAGCTGCTTGTTTCCTTCGGCGCGATTTCCTTTGACGGCGGCGTTTTAGAGTACATCTTCCGGTCGTCTCTGAACTCCGGCGTATGCTCCATGGTGGGCGGTCTGATCCTTGTTCCGATCGTGAGTCTGATCACACCGAAGCCCGACAAGGACAAAGTCGACGCCATGTTCGCCTGCTATGACCAGAAGGTTACGACCGAGGTTAAGATGAGCGAGCGTCTTGAAGAAAAATAGAATTGTCAGCGACTGCCGGGACAACCCGGCAGTTGTTTCATAACGGGAGAAACAACTATTATGAAACAGAATGAGAAGACCAACGTTATGCGCGTGCTCGACCAGAAGAAGGT
>DBWJ01000026.1:9102-27983 GCA_002308955.1 Lachnoclostridium sp. UBA1241
ACGCCGGACGCGACGATGACCGGAGAGGAGATTGCTGCGCTTCTCGGGGAAGACCCCGCGCACGTATTCAAAACCCTTGTGACCCGCGGCAAGACGGGACAGTACTTTGTATTCGTCGTACCCGTGGCGGCAGAGCTTGAACTGAAGAAGGCGGCCAAAGCCGCCGGCGAAAAATCCATCGAGATGATCAAGCAGAAGGAACTGCTTCCGCTTACCGGATATGTGCACGGCGGATGCTCGCCGATCGGCATGAAGAAAGCCTTCAAGACCTTCATCCACGAGACGGCAGAGTCCCTTGATAAGATGTTTGTGAGCGCCGGCAAGGTCGGTTTCCAGGTTGAGCTGTCCCCGCAGGATCTCGCAAAAACTGTCGGATGCGGGTTCGCGGATCTTGTTTGATATGAGAGTATGAGAGGAACGGAGAAATCCGTTCCTCTTTTTTTGCTTAAAAGATAATATATGATATAATAAGTATGAAAATTGTATATAAAATATAATATATTGACATTTACTGTTTCGCACGGTATAATAAGCACGGAAGAGGAAAGAAAGAGAGGTACGGTGCACGATGAGAATCGACGAAACTCTTACTGAAAAAGCAATAACGTCTGAATTGGCAAAACGGTTCCGGCAGTATCGTATTTCTTATCCGATGACCAGAGAAGAACTTGCCGATAAGTCCATGGTTTCCGTCGGCACCATTGCGCGTTTTGAAAACGGTAACGATATCGGTCTTTGTAATTTTGTGAAGCTGATGAAAGCGCTTGGGATTGTAACGCATTTTGAGGAACTGATTATTAATCCGGAGGAGAGACCGTCGCGGTATCTTGATACTTATAAGCCGAGAGAACGCGCTTCCAGAGTATCCGAGAAGAATACCGAATGGAAGTGGGGAGATGAACAATGATTGAAACAGCTGAAGTATTCCTGTGGGGAACCAGAATCGGTGTCCTCCACCAGAGGAACGGAGACAGTACGGCAAGTTTTGAATATGACAGATATTTCCAAAGAAGCGGGATTGAACTGTCGCCGTTTATGATGCCGCTTTCCGGCAGAATTTATGCTTTTCCGGAGCTGAACCGTACGGATGCGTTTCGCGGCGTTCCGGGACTCTTTGCGGATTCGCTGCCGGACCGTTTCGGCAACGCAGTGATAAACCGATGGCTATCGGAACAGGGAAGGGCGGCAGACTCATTTTCCGCAATTGAAAGGCTTTGCTATACCGGCCGGAGAGGAATGGGAGCTCTGGAGTATGCTCCGGCAACCGGACCCGCGTGGTCTGAACAGGAAGTCGATGTGACCGAGATGACCGGACTTGCATCAGATGTTTTGAGCGGCAAGGAGAGCCGGATTCTGCGTGATCATGATGCAAGTATTGCGCAATTGATGGAAATCGGATCTTCGGCCGGCGGAGCCCGCGCAAAAGCGATTATTGCGTGGAACGAGGAAACCGGAGAAGTGAAGTCCGGTCAGGTGGATGCAGGCAACGGATTTGAATACTGGATCATCAAATTTGACGGCGTTACGGACAACGGTGACCACAACCTGACGGACGGCAGGCAGTATTCGCTGATTGAATATGCATATCACCGGATGGCGCTGGATCTTGGCATTGAGATGAGCGAATGCCGGATTTTCGAGAAAGACGGGCTTAAGCACTTCATGACGAAACGGTTTGACCGGAAGAACGGCGATAAGATTCATATGCAGACGCTTGCCGCCCTCGGTCATTTTGATTATAACGTGCCGAACCTGTGCAGCTATGAAACTTATGCCGATATGGCCATGAAGCTTGGTGTCGGGCGTAAAGGGGTGGAGCAGATCTATCGCCGTATGGTATATTGTGTGCTTTCGGGGAACTGTGACGACCATGTCAAAAACGCAGCGTTTTTGATGAACCGTCGCGGCGAGTGGAGTGTTTCGCCGGCGTATGACCTTACATTTGCCTTTCATCCCGATAACCGCTGGATTTCGAGGCATCAGATGTCGGTAAACGGGAAGTCTTCGGGAATCACCGAAGCGGATTTGCTTCTTTGCGGACGAAATATTGGGCTTCCGGCGGAGTTATGCAGGAAAACGATTGCAGAAACAGAACTTGTAATCGGAAAGTGGATGACATATGCGGAGCGGGCAGGCATAACGGAAAGCAGGGCAGAAGAAATTCAAAACGGAATCAGACTGTCGAATCAGGTGTCGAACTGAGCAACATAGAAATAGGGCGGAGCAGGTTTATGCTCCGCCTGTTTTTTTATGCTTTACCATTCAATTTGTTCTTCTGTCACACAACGAATGGTTGTAAAATGCAACGATTGCCATACTTTCCGGTGTTTGAAAACCGGATTCTGTGCTATTATAATCATAGACAAGTGATCACGGAAAAACCAAAAAGGAAGGTGATGATTATGGAAATCGATCTGAAGAATAAACTTCGAGCATTGCGTCGGCAGAAGAATATTACACAGGAGGATCTTGCAAACCATCTCGATATCACGTCCCAGTCCGTCGGCAAATGGGAACGCGGTGAGGGATACCCGGATATTACGCTGTTACCTAAGATTGCGCTCTATTTCGGAATTACCGTGGATGAACTGCTGAACGTAGACAAAGCCCGGATTGAAGAGAAGATTAACGCCTACAAGGATGAAAGCAGGCAATTAAACAACAAGGGTGATATGAAGAAGAATCTCGAACTTTGGGAGAAGGCATACAAAGAGTTTCCGAATGATTTCGGGGTCATGGTTAAGTTGATGTATGCGATTTGTCTGGATTCGAGTAATTATGAAGATCCGATGCCGGAGGAAAAGCTCAGACGCATTACCGAACTTGGGGAAACCGTTCTTTCTAAGTCAACCAATAAGGATTATCGGGAGAGCGTGATTCAGATGCTCTGTTATTCCTATAGGGGGAATGATGATAAAAAAGCGCTTCAATACGCGGATATGGGAGGAAACTTTTATGTGAATCAGAGCAATCTTCGCTGCCATGTTTTAAGCGGAGAAGAAGGGGTTAAGGCAAGTCAGGAGTACCTGAGCAATCTGATTCGGGAGGCGGCGTCGACAGCATACGGGATTCCTCAAAAAACAAAACTCAGCTATGAGGAAAAGGCAGAAGCGTACACATTTGCCATCGATATCATTAAACGCCTTTATTCCGACGGGAACTACGGCTTTGACAATTATACTCTGGCAAATAATTACTATCGCCTGGCACATGTACATGCAGAATACCAAAATGCCGATAAAACCATTGAAATGCTCAGAGAGTGCTGCAAGCATTCACTCGAGTTTGACCGAATAAAAGATCTGGATTTTGACTATACCGCACCGATGGCGAACCGCCTTCAGCAGAAGAAAGGGGATGTATTGATTACCAACACATGCAACACTGCGTACATTCACATGAAACTGCTCGAAGAGAAGAAAGTCTTTGATTTTATCAGAGATGATGAACGGTTTCAGGAGATCCTTTCCGAACTCAGAAAACATGCAGCGGGGGAAGAATAGAAATAGGCGGGGCAGGTTAACTGCTCCGCCTTAAATTATGTCATGTAAACCGGAACGATATGAGGTCAAAGTCGGTTCCCGGAAGGAATATGAAGTTCACCGTGCAAGCTCCGTACACGGGCTCGAGGGTAAATGTGAACGTTTCCGCCTCATCGGTCTTCGGAATGTCGATAATCTGCGTTTCGGTTGCGCCGTCCTTCGTAAAATGCAGATGAATCGTGCATTGCGGTACGTGAGAACACCCGGTAACGGTGATCGAACGGGCACCCCGTTCCCCAAAGTCGAATGTGCCAAAGGCAAGGTCGACGTTGTTTGAGATGCCGTAGATACCGTCTTCGGTTACATGATAGGCGTCACCGCTTGCGTACTGAAGTTCGGTTACGCCGATTTCGGCCCACGCCTTGTCGATTCGCTTGAAGATGAAGCCATGCAGCGACAGCTTAAACGGCACCCGGATCGAAAGGCTTGTTACGCCACGCAGGCGCTTCGAAAGCTTAAACTCGTTAGCCTGATACGTGTTATAAATGCTTTTCGCTTCGTACTGCCCGCTATAGAGCAGTTCTCCCTCATCGGGAGTCCCTTCCCAGATTTCAATCGGGACAACGTCCGAGAAGGAGAAGAGCGGAATCGTAACGGTGTCGGAGCCGTAATCGCCGAAATCCACGTTATCGTACCTTACCCACGTCGGTTCGTCCGCGGTAAATGCGCCGCCGTCGAAGCTGAGCGTGGGCTTTTGATTGCTCGCGTCGAAGCGGATTGCGTTAACGAATTCATACGGATTGACCGTCGCGCGGCCGAGTCCCTCGCTACGAATCGCAAGGGACGAGATGACGTCGGCGTGAGGCTTCCCATTTGCCGCAAAGGCGTACAGATAGCATTCCTCCTCGTCGCCGAGGGCCGTGATCAGAGCGGAGCGGCCGTCCTCACGGGGCGTGACGCGGATGGCGGCGGAATCGATGCCGTCTTTCGTCAGAACGCGAAATGTGATGTCACGGAAAGTCGTGTTTGCCGGGAAGAGCTCCGCGGTTACAATCACTTCGCGGCAGTCCTTCGTAAGGACTGCGGGGCCGGAAAGCGACAGCGCAATCTTACGGACCGGAACTTCAGAAAGAATTGCCGGATCGGTAATCCGGGGTGTGTTCTTTAAGGAAGCACAGACGGCGGAATCGGGAGCAGAATCCGGCAACACGGCCTGCAACGTAAGCTCCGTGTCCGGAAGGCCTGCGGAGGAAACATTCACATTTACCGTTCCGGGCTCTTTACGGACTGCGAGCATAATGAGAAGTTTCCCGGAGAACAGTCTTTTCGAGGTGCCTTTGTATTCGTCATAATCGGTGGAATCGCCGTTATCAAGACCCACAAGGCGGGCTGCACCGGTTATGGTTACGTTCATGCGGTTACGGGCATTCTGAACGGGTCTGCCGTTTGCGTCATTGAGCGTAACGGTGATGAAGGTCATATCCTCGCCATCCGCCTGTAAAACGCGTTTATCGGGGCTTAGGATGATTTCTGCAGGGTCGTTAAAGGAGCATTGCCGGTCGGTTTCAACAATGTTTCCGTTTTGATCATATGCAACTGCGTACAGTTCGCCCGGCGTATACGTTACCTGCCAGGAGCCGTGCAGCTCCTTCCCGTGAAGAGGGTCGATGTCGCGGGTGCCGAGAGATTTATAATCGGCTTGCCCGGAACCTTCAGCATCCGAACGGAAGAACAGCTCCACCTTCGGGCAGTTGGAGAAAACCTGTACGTCAATCAGTTGTCCCTCGTTGAAATCCCAATAGGGCACGATGTGCACCATCGGATGCGTTTCGGCGTCGGTCCAGCCGGCCTGATAGATATAATAGGAATCCTTCGGAAATCCCGCGGTGTCGCACTGTCCGAAGTACGAATTCTTCGTGTGGTAGGGCGTAGGCTCGCCGATATAATCCCAGCCGGTCCAGATAAACTGGCCGAGACTGAAACTTGTGTCGCGGTCGCCCGTGATGACGACGGTCGGATTTTTCGCACCCCAGTTTGTCGAGCAGTTCGAGAGCGAAGAACACTGCATATCCGCAAAGGTAAGCAGCCTTACATCCGCCGGAAAATGGTACACGCCCCGGCTTTGTACCGTCGAGCTTGTTTCGCTTCCGTAAATGCACCAATGCGGGTATTTCTCATGGTGTTCATCATACAGCCGTTCGAGATAGTTGTAGCCGGAGGCCTCTAATTCGTTTGCGCAGTCCTGCGCACCCTGCCAGGCGACATAGTTCGAGCCGATGGTGATGTAAGCATGGTGACGGTAATCCAGTGAACGGACTGCGTCGCGCAGTTCTTTCGTGATGCGAAGTCCCTCGCCGCTGTGGGTATCATAGATTTCGTTTCCGATGCTCCAGAAGAAGACGGACGGACGGTTCCGGTCGCGGCGGATCCACGATCTGACATCCGCTTTCCAATGGTCTTTAAAAAAGCGTGCGTAGTCATATTCGGTCTTATGAAGTTCCCACATGTCGAACGCCTCGGAATCCACGAGAATGCCGAGCTCGTCGCAAAGATCCATGAATTCAATAGAGGGCGGATTGTGGGAGGTGCGAACGGCGTTACAGCCCATTGACAGGAGAGAAGTAAGCTGCCGCTTTGTCGCGGTCTTGTTGACCGCAGCGCCGAGTGCGCCGAGGTCATGATGCATGCAGGCGCCTTTCAGTTTCAAGTGCCGTCCGTTCAGATAAAAGCCCTGACTGGGGTCTAAGCGCACCGAACGGAAGCCGATCTTTTGTGTATAAGAATCAAGAAGAACCGGTTCTTTGGAACCGTCACACGGAAGGAACAGTTCGGTCGTCAACTCATATAAAACAGGTGAGGAGATATCCCAGGCGCGCGCATCCGTAAGGGTGAGCGTTTGCGTGGGTGACGTAAAACACTGACTCCTCAACGGGAGATCGTCGGTAGTGGAACCGTTCCCCTGCATCTCGACGACGGATTCCGTTTCTGCTACTGCCTTCCCGCAGGAATCCTTCAAGGTCTGCCGAAGCAGAAGCTCTCCCGTGTAACTGCCGGAAATTTCCGTATCAATCAAAACTTTGCTGACTCCCGGGAACCTGCCGTCCTCATCCATAGTCTCGCAGGCCGGCTCCGAGGCGGCATAGATGCCGTCCGAAACGAGGAAGGTGTCACATTTTTCGAGGAGCCATACATTCCGGTAGATTCCTGCGCCCGAGTACCAGCGGGTGTTCGGACTTTGGTAGGTTGCCGTGACCACAAGCTCATTGTCGCCGTCAATCAGGTAAGGCGTGATTTCGAATTCAAATGTCGTATAGCCGTAAGGCCACGCGAAAACCTCGCGCCCGTTCAGGTAGCAGCGCGAGTCCATATAGACGCCTTCAAAGCGAAGAAAGTAACGGGGAGTTCCGAGTGCACACCGGCCGTCCTTCGGAATTGTGAAATGTTTCCGATAGCAGCCGATGCTGTCCTCGTAAAGATTGTTCACCTGCCCGATCATCCAGTCGTGCGGAATGTCAACCGGCGCCCCGGGGCTAAGGCAATGGGCAAAAGAGCCCGAAAGGAGTTCGTCAACTGACGCCTCCAAAGAGTATTTGGCAAATGTAAAGCCGTCATTAAAAAGTTGTTTCATAAAAACCTCATACAAAATATTACGCGCAGAAAACTAGAAAACCGAATGGGCTAAAACCACTTTTTCTTCTTCAGAATAATCAGAATCGTTGTCGCAATCAGAACGCATACACCCGCGACAATGGGGTAGGAATACTTAAAGTCGAGTTCGGGTATGTACTTGAAGTTCATGCCGTACCAGCCGGTGATCAGCGTGAGAGGAGTGAATACCGTAGCGATGATCGTTAAGAAGGACATGTTACGGTTCTGCTTGACCTCAAGCTGGGAATGGTAAAGGTCGCGCACCTGCATCGTATGCTCACGAAGGGATGCGACATTGGACAGAAGCCGTTCTGCACGCTCGATGAAGAGGCGGAAGAAACGGAGGTTCTTCGTCTGGAAGAAACCGTTTTCATTTTCCTCAAGTTCCTGGCCGAGATCCACCAACTGTTCATAATGGGTACGAAGGTCAAGAAGCTCGCTTCGAATGTCTACAAGCCGCGCCATGATGCCGTCAAGGACACCTGCGAGAATGCGGTCCTCCATGGCATCCATTTCCTTTTCGTACTTCTCGAGCGTGATCAGGTCACCGGTCACGATTCCTTCAAGAAAATCATACAGGAAACGCTCAATCGAAGGCAGCTTCCAGCGCTTGCTCGTCTGAATCCGGTCAAGAATCTTCTGTGCCGTGCCATCGTCGTCAAGAATGACGATGCCGCGCTCGTCAATCGCAAACAAAAATGTGTGCGGCGGGCTGTCGATGCTTGTGAAGTCCGGAATCGCAAAGCTTCCGGTCAGCGAATCGTAGTTGACCTGAATTTCCGTGATGTCATCACCCTCGGCATGCAAATCAAGATCGATGCCCATGTCGAAAAGGTCTTTCTTCTCCTCAAATTCCTCAAGGGAAACGTTGGCAACATAAGGAATCTTCCGGTTCCCGATATCCTTTGCCGCGCATTCCGTAAGCGTGTCTTTAATCTGGTAGTACATAAGTTGTCCTCCGCATTTGTCACATTGATATTATTATAATCTTTTTATGCGGAAAATGGAATTTCTTTTTCTTTGTAGGGATTATCTATAACATTTTCCGAAATGCCTTAGATTTTTGGTGATTCTCATTCTTGCGAAAAGAACGGAAAGAGAGTAAACTCCTACTTGTTGTGCCTTGAAGAAAGCATATTACGGCCCGCCCGGAGCGGACCGAAGCAGATAAGAGAGGAATTTCCATGAAGGTTTTTCAACCGAAGATTACAACGGCCCTTAAAGGGTACAAAAAGGAACAGATCATCAAGGATATCGTAGCGGGTATCATCGTCGCGATCATCGCCCTGCCGCTTTCCATCGCACTGGCGATCGCGTCGGGCGCAAATCCGGAGCAGGGTCTTTATACCGCGATTGTTGCTGGCTTCATCATCGCTCTGATGGGCGGAAGCCGCGTGAACATCTCGGGACCGACCGCCGCATTTGCCACGATTGTCGCGGGGATCATTGCCGCATACGGCATGAGCGGGCTGGCGCTTGCCACGATTATGGCCGGCGTTATCCTGATTTTGATGGGACTCTTTAAGTTCGGTTCTTTGATCAAATACATTCCCTATACGATTACGACCGGATTTACCGCGGGTATCGCCGTCACGATTGCCGTCGGGCAGGTGAAGGATTTCCTCGGGCTTTCGTATCCGGACGGTACGAAGAACGTGGAAACCATCGACAAGGCGGTCAATGTCGTGAAGAACATTTCCTCATGGAACTATATGGCGCTTCTGATCGGACTTCTCGCGCTTGCCATTCAGATTATCTGGCCGAAGATCAATAAGAAAATCCCGGGTTCGCTGGTAGCCGTTATTGTCGGTGTTCTGATCGTGAAGCTTGCGAATCTTAAGGTGAACACCATCGGCGACCTGTATTCCATTTCGAGAAGCCTTCCGAAGTTCACGGTTCCTTCGTTTTCGTTTGAACTCGTGAAGGAACTGATTCCGAGCGCCTTCACGATCGCAATTCTTGCGGGAATCGAGTCCCTTCTTTCCTGCGTGGTTTCGGACGGTATGATCGGAAGTCACCACAATTCGAATACCGAGCTGATCGCCCAGGGTACCGGTAATATCGCATCCGCGCTGTTCGGCGGCATTCCGGCAACGGGCGCCATCGCAAGAACCGCGGCAAATGTGAAAAACGGCGGACGTTCCCCTATCTCGGGTATGGTACACTCGGTAACGTTACTTCTGATTCTTGTTGTTCTGATGCCTTATGCGTCTTGGATTCCGATGCCCGTGATTGCGTCCATTCTCTTCATGGTTGCCTACAACATGAGCGAGTGGAGACATTTACGTGATATCTGTAAAACCGCGCCGAAAAGCGATATTCTGGTGCTTCTGCTGACGTTCGGCCTGACCGTCGCATTTGACCTCGTAGTCGCAATCGAGGTCGGCATGGTACTCGCGGCGTTCCTGTTCTTAAAGCGTATGACGGAAGTGACCGAAGTACGCAACTGGACCTATATCGCCGAAGACGAAAAGCAGACCGACGAGCTCCACGGTTTGAAGCCCGTACCGAAGGGCGTCAGTGTATACGAGATCAACGGACCGATGTTCTTCGCCGTGGCGGACCGGTTCGCGCACATTACGCTGAATGATTCGGACAAGGTTGTCATCATCCGTATGCGGAACGTTCCCGCAATGGATCTGACGGCGCTTCGTAACCTTACCAATATCTGCACGGCATTCAAAAAAGCCGAGAAGACGGTCCTTCTTTCCCATGTGAACGAGCAGCCTATGTCGGTTATGAAGAAGGCCGGCTTCGACCGGCTGATCGGAGAGGAGAACTTCCTTCCGAACATCGACGCGGCGCTCGCAAGGGCAGAGGAGCTGGCGAAGTAGTAAGGGGCGGACCCGGTAAAATGTTTGCAATGAGAAGCATGGTGACGGAGGCTTATATTGAGAATTCACTTGACCGGGTGTTTTCAGGGTTTTGAGATTTGAAAAGGCATATGCTTCTTTGAAGTTGAAAAATATACGGACCGGATAGCCGTCCTAGGCGTCTGGTCCGTATTGTTCCTTCAGCAGAAAGAAACTTGACTTTCAATTCTCTGACAGATATACTTTTCCTGTCAGAAACACTAAAAAACGTGTGAGGACTATATTATGAGAAGAGTATTGCTGTTGGGGTTACTTCTGGTACTTGCCGTGACATTTGCCGGATGCGGGAAGAAAGAGAAAGAGAAAGCTTCGGAGCTTTCGTTTGAGTATTCCTCGTGGTATGAGCCGAGCCGGAAGAACATCTTCTCGACCGAGAAGAACATTATTCAAAAGGACTTGGTTGCAAACGGTGTTACTTCCGCAGTTTGGAAGATTTCCGATGAGAATCTTAATGAAATCGCGGCGCTCATTAAGAAATATGATGTAGCGACGCCCTCGGAGGATGTGAAAAAGTATACGAAGCGAATCGGGGATTTCATGGCAACGGTTTCACCGCTTGAGCAGATTTCGTTCACGTACACGCTCGACGGAAAGACGTACACGATTACCACGAACAACGCTATTTTGAAAGGACTTCCGGGAGAACTGAAGGTGCATAATCTTTCGGTGTTCTTTGATGAACTGACGAAGATTCTGTATCGGCAGAAGGAATATCAGTCCCTTCCGGCAGCAAAAGGCGGATATCAATAGTTTTTGCTTGACAAACGCCGAATGGGTGCTATACTACTGTTAAATCGTTGAAGGAGAAGAGTAAGCTCCGGAGTTCCGACAGAGAAAGGCGCCGCGTAAGCGAGCTGAAAGCGCCGGTGGAAGGAAAGAGCCGAAGACCACCTCCCGAGAGACCCCAATCCGGTCCGGTGATTCCGTTATCGTCACAATGAAGAGGGCTTTCTTCGGAAAGTCAAATAGGGTGGAACCGCGAAGATAATTCGTCCCTGTTGATACGTAAGTGTCGACAGGGATTTTTTAATTCCTGCCGACGGAAAATGTCACAATCAACGAAAAGGAGAACAGACATGAAAATTACTCTCAAAGACGGCTCTTTTAAAGAGTACGCACAGCCGATGCGGATCATTGACATCGCTGCGGACCTGAGCGAAGGACTCGCCCGTATGGCATGCGCAGGCGAAGTGAACGGGAAGGTTATGGACCTTCGTACCGTCATTGATCAGGACTGCGCACTGAACATTTTAACGTTTAACGATGAAGCCGGTAAGGCAGCTTACCGTCACACGACCTCCCATGTACTTGCCGAGGCTGTAAAGCGGCTTTATCCCGATGCCAAATGTGCCATCGGTCCGTCCATCGACACCGGTTTCTATTACGATTTCGATATGGAGCCGCTTGACCGCGAAGCACTTGATGCCATTGAAGCCGAGATGAAGAAGATCATCAAGGAAGGCAACGAGCTGAAGCGCTTCACGCTTTCCCGTGCCGAGGCAATTGCTCTCATGGAGAAGCGGGGCGAGCCGTATAAGGTAGAACTCATTAACGACCTCCCGGAGGATGCGGAACTTTCGTTCTATGACCAGGGCGGTTTCGTGGACCTCTGTGCCGGACCGCATCTGATGAGCACGAAGCCGATTAAGGCATTCAAGCTGATTTCCTCCTCGGGCGCTTACTGGAGAGGAAGCGAGAAGAACAAGATGCTGACGCGTATCTACGGTACGGCTTTCACGAAGAATGCCGACCTCGACGCATATCTTGCCCATCTTGAGGATATCAAGAAACGCGACCATAACAAGTTAGGCCGCGAGATGAAACTGTTCCTGACGGCCGACGTCATCGGTCAGGGACTGCCGCTCTTCACGCCTAAGGGCACGAAGATGATCATGACGCTTCAGAGATGGATTGAAGACCTTGAGGATAACGAGTGGGGCTATGTAAGAACGAGAACGCCTTTGATGGCCAAGTCCGACCTCTACAAGATTTCCGGTCATTGGGATCATTATATGGACGGCATGTTCATCCTCAACAAGGATGCCGAAGCCGGCAAGGAGGTTATGGCGCTCCGTCCGATGACGTGTCCGTTCCAGTATTATGTATACATGAACGAGCAGCGTTCCTACAGAGATCTTCCTTACCGTATGAGTGAGACGAGTACGTTGTTCCGTAACGAGGATTCCGGTGAGATGCACGGTCTGACGAGAGTACGTCAGTTCACGATTACGGAAGGTCACATCGTGCTTCGTCCCGACCAGGCGGAAGAGGAGCTGACGCGCTGTGTTGAGCTTGCAAACTACGTCATGAAGACGCTCGGAATCGACGGAGACGTTACGTACCGTCTTTCTAAGTGGGATCCTGAGAACAAGGACAAATACGAAGGCGACGAAGAGTATTGGAATTCGACGCAGCAGTATCTCAGAGACGTTATGAACAAGAACGGCATCCAGTTCACGGAAGCCGACGGCGAGGCCGCTTTCTACGGTCCTAAGATCGATATCCAGGCCAAGAACGTATACGGCAAGGAAGATACGATGGTAACGATTCAGCTTGACTGCGAGAGTGCCCAGAAGTTCGGCATGACGTATGTCGGAGCGGACGGCGAGAAGAAGTCTCCGTGGATCATTCACAGAACGTCCATGGGCTGCTACGAGCGTACGCTTGCTTGGCTGATCGAGCATTATGCAGGTCAGTTCCCGACGTGGCTTTGCCCCGAGCAGGTTCGCGTGCTTCCGATTTCCGAGAAGACGAACGAATACGCCGAGCAGGTATGCGCGGAACTGAAGAAGGCAGGCATTCTTGCTACGGTCGATGCCCGTGACGAGAAGATCGGTTACAAGATCCGTGAGGCACGTCTTGACAGACTTCCCTACATGCTTGTTGTCGGCGCCAAGGAGGCAGAGGAAGGACTTGTATCCGTCCGCAGCCGTTTCTTAGGCGACGAAGGCCAGAAGAAGCTTTCCGATTTCATTGTTGCTATCAAGAAGGAAATCGATACGAAGGAAATCCGCAAGATTGAAGTGGAAGAGAACCAGTAAGATCGAAACGGAAGAGAATCCGTAAGACAGAATAGTATGATAAGCAAGAAAAGAGGCCGTCGCATCAAGCGACGGCCTCTTGCCATTCGGAAATCAATTATCAGCTCAGCCGCTCAATCAGGCAGATGGCTTCGACCTTCCATTCACGGCAGGCGTAGAAGCCTTTCTCCGAGTAGCGGAGTGCCTCACGCGCATAGGCGCAGGCCGTCTGCTTGTCGACATCGCTCTTGCCGGCAAATGCGAGTGTGCTCATCGTGTAGATGGCACATGCCTCATCGAAGAATTCCGAAGTTTCCTCCAGACACGGCTTTACAATTGCGGCGGCTTCCTCGTACTGTCCGGCCTTGAATTTCTGCTTCGACTGCCGGATGTAATCATAATCGGACGGGGTAGCGGCGGAGCGCTCGGTCCGTTCGCCGGCCGAAAGCATCTGAATTGAGATATCCAGTTTCTTGGAGAGGTACTCCAGAGTCTTGATTGAAGGAACGGCAACGCCGCTCTCAATCTGGCTTAACATATTACGGGTGATAAAGGTGCCGACAACTTCGCTTTGCGTCATTTTCTTGGCAAGGCGGGCATCTTTGATAATCTTTCCTAATTCCGCGCGATCCATAAAAATCCTCCTTACGAACTATGGGAAAAACGAAAAAGCTTGTAAACTTGGTTTACTTACTGATGCCATTGTAACGGATTTTTACGAAAAATGCAAGTATTATTTACAGATTTTACGAAAAAACGGCAATTTTGGTTGTATTTGCCGCTATAATCGTTTATACTGTAACAAATGTTAAAAGAGGAACGTCAGGCTGCATCCCGGATTTCGGGAACGCGGCCGGTGATGGGAGGTTATTTATGAAGTTTTTCAGAAAAAAGGCGGCAATTCTGCTTGTCCTTTGCATGATTCTGTCGCTTCTTTCCGGATGCACGAAACAGGAATCCGTTTCCAAGGGAAAGACGCGTGAAGCACAGAAATCGTCGGTAACGAGTACGCCGACTCCTACGGACGGTCCGGAGCCTACCGTAGAACCTACGGGGCCCGTTGTTACGCCGACGCCGGTCGACGGCAAGCCCTGGAGCACGCCTGCGGTTAACATCCCGCAGTATACGGATGAGCAGGAGCAGTTTGATGATTTCCTGGATGAAATCACCCGCGAAATGGGGAAGGACTCGGGAATGGATCTTCATTTCTATTTTGAATATCCCGAGCAGTTCGGCATGTCGAAGAGCAATACTTTCGGAGAAGTGGAAGCCGACCCGGCGGAATATGCGGAGTTCTGCAATAAGTATAAGTCCCGCATGGCCGGATTCGATTATGAAGCGCTGACGCCCGGTCAGCAGGTAAACTACGACCGTCTGATGTATGAATTTAATATCGGAATCCAGGCAGAATCCCTGAACTATGAGACCTACTGCGCCCTGTTCAGTGAGAATAACAATATCGTTAACGGCGTTTCCACGATGCTTACGGAATACGCGTTTCTGAATGAGCAGGATATAAAGGATTTTCTTGAGACCATCGAGGACAGCCCGAGATTTTTCAGTGAAGTACTGGAGCTTGCCAGAAAGGAATATCTTGATAAAGGATGCCTTCTGCTTGAGTCTATGATTGATGTTACCGTCGAATACATTGACGGAATTATTGTAGAAGATAATAATCCGCTTGTGGAAGGATTTGCCGCGAACATTGTGGAGGCCGGTCTTACCGAGGAGCAGAATGCGGAATATATCCGGCAGTATCAGGATAAGCTGAGACAGTATCTGTTCACAACGCTTAAGTCCTTTAAGGCGGAGATTCAGAAGTGGTACGATGCCTGCGATGACGAAGCCTTCGGCATGTGCAAGCTTCCGGGCGGCAAGGAATACTATGAGTACAGCGCGCAGGCAACACTCGGCACCGACATGAGCGGCACCGATATGTTTGACTACCTGAAAGCAAAATTCGATGACGAGTATTCGGCACTTCTAAAACTGTATAGTTTCCATCCGGATTCGTTTAACAATTATCCCTCGGATGACTATACCGTTGAGGATCCGGTAGTGATTCTGGATTCTTTGAAGGAGTATATCAAGCAGAACTATCCCGAAATCCGCGAGACGCGCTATACGGTAAGCGCGCTGCCGAAAGCGCTTCGGGTGGACGGCGTACTTGCATACTTTATGACGCCCCAGTACGATAACGGTTCCAGAAAGATCATGCGTTTCAATCCGGACGGGATCAGTGACTGCACCAGCTTCTTCGGCACCCTTGCGCATGAGGGCTATCCCGGACACCTTTACCAGCACGAGTTTTTCTCCCATTGTGAAGGATATCGTCCGATTAATGCGTTGCTGAGCTATACCGGTTATACGGAAGGCTGGGCGGTAGTTGCCGGCGAGCAGGCTTATTACTATATCCTCGAGGATACGAATCTGGCTGATCTATACGCCATTGATTATAATCTCAATATGGATTTATGCGCCATCGCCGATATCGGCGTGAATTATATGGGATGGGATGTTGATGATCTGAAAAACTTCCTCGTCGGTTACGGACTCGGGGATGACGAAACCGCATCGTATGTATATGACGCGGTTGCCGTGGATGCTTTGGTTTATCTTCCGTATACCATTGGCCGGTATCTGATGCTTGAGACGTTTGAGCAGCTGGAGGCAAAGGGCTATTCGGATATCGAAGCGAAGACCGCGGTATTGAACATCGGCCCGTGCACCTTTGAAATTCTCTGGAAGCATCTCGGCATTAACAGCAGTGACATTTATTAAGAGGACGAATGAACGCAGATTCCGCTTTTTTATGTATTGATCTGAAATCCTTCTACGCATCCGTAGAGTGTGCGGAGCGCCATCTGGATCCGATGACGACCAACCTTGTCGTTGCGGATCCGGAACGCTCGGATAAGACCATCTGCCTCGCTGTATCGCCTTCGATGAAAGCGCTCGGCGTTAAGAACCGCTGCCGTGTTTTCGAGATTCCGAAGAATATCGATTACATCATGGCGGAGCCGCGGATGCAGAAATACATTGATTATGCGGCGGAAATCTACGGGATTTATCTTCAGTATATTGCGCCGGAGGATATCCATGTCTATTCAATCGACGAATGTTTCATCGATGTGACGGGATATCGGAAACGGTATCACATGACGGCAAGGCAACTTGCCGTCAAATTTATGGAAGAAATCCATGAAAAGCTCGGCATCCGGGCAACCTGCGGAATCGGAACGAACCTTTATCTGACGAAGATAGCCCTTGATATCACGGCAAAGCACGCGTCGGATTTCATCGGGGAACTCACGGAGGAGACCTATCGGAAGACGCTATGGAACCACCGTCCGATCACGGATTTCTGGCGCATCGGGCCGGGAATAGCGAAACGCCTCGCGGAGCGCGGCATCTATACGATGGGCGACCTTGCGCATGCCGATGAGGACATGCTTTATAAGGCATTCGGCATCGACGCGGAGCTTTTGATCGATCACGCGTGGGGACGGGAGAGCACGACGATGCAGGACATCAAGGCGTACAAACCGAGAACCAACGGTTTAAGTTCCGGACAGGTTCTGATGCGGGATTACGCCTTTGACGAGGCAAAGCTCGTGCTGACCGAGATGGTTGAGACGCTCTGCCTTGATATGGTCAGGAAAGAGGTTATGACCAAATCCATGAGCTTCTATGTCGGCTATTCGAACGGTCTCGCGCTTCCCTGGTCCGGCGGAACCGCGTCCCTTCCCGATGAGTCCAACAGTGATACGGAGTGGATCCGGGCCGTTCGGGAAGCATTCGACCGTGTCGTCGACCCGGAGCTTCCGATCAGAAGACTCGGACTGTCCTGCAACAATATTGTGAAAGATACCGGCATAAGGCAGCTGAGCCTTTTCGATACCGCCGAGCAGGCGGAGGACGACAGGAGGGAGCATACCCTTCAGAAGGCGGTGCTCTCGATTAAGGAGCGCTACGGCGGAAATGCCATGCTCAAAGGAAGAGACCTCCTTGAAGGCGCTACCGCCAGGGACCGTAACAATCAGATCGGAGGGCATAAACGTGGGAAATAAAACCAGGCCGAAGATGAGCCCTGCCGACCGCGCCAAGCAGTTTATGCCGTTCGACGCGGTGAAGGGATTACGGGAGGCGCTTGCCAAAAAGGAAGCCGAATTTCTTCTGAAGAAGGAGGAAACACCGGAGGAAGAGGAGTACTTTTCGGAAAATGCGACGGATTTTCCGTAAGGTTTCCCGAAAAAGGTCTTCTTTTTCACATTTTTCGGAAATATTCACAAAAACAATTGAAAGATTTTCGAAAAATTGGTAAAATATCCTTGTGTTTTACAAATCCAATGGAGGTTTACCGTTATGCAGACCTATAAGTACGAAAAGATCCGTAACGTTGCCATCTTGGGACATGGCAGCTGCGGAAAGACAACACTGGTGGAAGCTATGGCTTACACGACCGGAGTTACGAAGAGACTCGGCCGCGTTGAGGAAGGCAATACCATCAGCGATTATGACAAGGAAGAGCAGAAGAGACTGTTCTCCATCAGCGCCACCGTTGTTCCGATTCTTTGGGAAGAGACGAAGATCAACTTCATCGACACTCCCGGTTACTTCGATTTTGTGGGCGAAGTAGAGGAAGCTGTCAGCGCAGCCGATGCCGCGGTTATCGTTGTATCCGCGAAGGCAGGCGTTGAGGTCGGAACGCAGAAGGCATGGGACATCTGCGAACGGTTTAAGCTGCCCCGTATGTTCTTTGTTACCGATATGGATGATGACAATGCGAGCTACCGGAACGTTGTAGAGGACCTGAAAGAGCGTTACGGCAACCGGATTGCGCCGTTCCATACCCCGATCCGTGAGAACGAGAAGTTCGTCGGATTCGTTAACGTTGTTAAGAATGCAGGCCGCCGTTTCACCAACAACCTCGGTGAGTACGTTGACGGTGAGATTCCGGAATACTGCAAGGAATATTCCGAGAATTACCGCGCCGCTCTGATGGAGTCTATTGCGGAGTCCAGCGAAGAACTTATGGAGAAGTATTTCGAAGGCGAAGAGTTTACGATGGTTGAGATTGAGAACGCAATCCGCGGAAGCGTAGGCGCCGGCGATATGGTTCCCGTACTTTGCGGTTCCGGCGTTCAGGCAAGAGGAACGTTCGCGCTCCTGCAGGCCATTGATAAGTATTTCCCGTCACCGAACAAGGGCGTTGTTACCGGTATGAGCCAGAAGACCGGCACGACCTTCTTCGCGGATTATGATGCCAATAAGGATTTCTCTGCACGCGTTTGGAAGACCATCGCCGATCCGTTCATCGGTAAGTTCTCCCTGATCAAGGTTTGCTCCGGCGTTCTGAAGAGCGATTCCGTAATCTACAACGCCAACAAGGAAACCGAAGAAAAACTGTCCCGTCTTTACATCCTGCGCGGTAAGGAACAGATCGAAGTGAAGGAGTTGTACGCAGGTGATATCGGCGCCATCGGTAAGCTTTCCGATACGCAGACCGGCGACACTCTTTCCACCAAGGCGAATCCGATCATCTACGATCCGATCAAGTTTTCCGTTCCTTACACCTATGTACGTTACGAAGCCAAGAACAAGGGCGATGACGATAAGATTTCCCAGGCTCTTTCGAAGATCATGGAAGAAGACAAGACCCTTGCGATCGTCAACGATAAGGAAAACCGTCAGACGCTTCTGTACGGCATCGGCGACCAGCAGCTTGAGGTTACGGTCAGCAAGATCCTGAACCGTTACAAGGCTGAGATGGTTATCAGTAAGCCGAAGATTGCTTACCGCGAGACGATCAAGAAGCAGGTTCAGGTTCAGGGACGTCACAAGAAGCAGTCCGGCGG
>DBWJ01000074.1:0-9043 GCA_002308955.1 Lachnoclostridium sp. UBA1241
ACATGAATATCGGATGCTCTCTGGCGGGCTGCCGATTCAATCATGTTACGAACCATGATTACAATCGGGGAATCGGCTACGGTATCTTCTGCGTCTTCCTCTTCACCGGCCGCCTTCTTGGCTTCACGCTCCTTGGCGTAAGCTTCGGCGGCATCCAGCGCCTCGGCGTTACCGAAGTACTTGTCGATGCACATCATGATATCGCGTGTTGTTGCGATATAAGGCTCAATCTCCATATGGGTAACCATCGAAAGGTCATCGATTGCCACCATATCCATGGGGTCGGCCATTGCCACGCGGAGAATGTTCTGTCCGCCGGTAGCATATCCAAACGGCATTACCATGTATTTTCTGAGAATGCCGGGATTAATCAGATTAACGATATCGTCCGGGATAACGATTGTAGACGGAGAAACCATCTCAACTCCGAGCTGCCTCGTCAGCGCCCTGGTGATATTCTCCTCAGTGGTGAACCCGAGCTCTACAAGGGTTTCACCGAGTTTCTTTCCGCCGTTCGTCTTGCGGGCTTCCATTGCCTGTTCAATCTGTTCGGGCGTTACAACATTCTCGGAAACGAGCATATCACCCAGTCGTCTTTTCTTACGATAGATTTCGCCGGCCATCAGGAAAGCCTCCTTCATTCGATACAATAAGGTCTTGTCTACAATTAGAGAATACCACTTTCGAGAAAAAATTTCAAGGCGAAACGCTTACTTTTTGTGCACTTGTTCCAAATATTTTTGCTTTCTTGTGGTTTTCTTTCTGTCGTCTTCTAGATGTTGTGGTGAAACCCTTTATTTTCGGGCATTTGTCACATGTGTTTGTAAATTTTTTGTTAACGGCAAATTTCAAACATCGTTAAAATGCAAATGTTTAATGCAATAATATCCGTCAGAAATTGTTAACATTTTGTTAACAAGGCTAAAAACCGTATGTATTTATGACCTCTTCCGTGTATTTTCCCGGTTTTTCCCACACAATCAATGGTTTTTCGACCTGAATTCTCGGTCTTCCGCCTTTCACGCAGCCGAGAAGCATCATGTTAGGTTCCTTGTCGACATACGAATGGACCATCCGCAGCCGTTTGGGCTCCAGTCCGAATTTCACCAGGGTGGTGATTATCTCAGGAAGACGGAACGGCCTGTGGACAAGATAAAACCGCCCTCCCGGCTTAAGTACGGCCGCTGCCTGTTCCGCTACATCGGCAAATGTGCACAGAACCTCGTGCCTTGCAATCGCCTTGGCGTTCTGCGGGTTGATCAGCCCGTGACCGCCGGTCATATACGGCGGATTCGAGACGACAACATCGAACGATGCTTTGCCAAACAGGTTCACGGAATCCTTTAGGTCCCCGTGAACAACGGTTATCCGGTCAGAAAGCCCGTTAAGCGTAACATTTCTCGCAGCAAGCTCTGCGCATTCCTGTTGCACCTCTATCCCGACAATCTGTCCCGCCTCGGTCTTCGCAGACAAAAGCAAGGGGAGTATCCCTGTGCCGGTTCCCATGTCCAGCACACGCTCCCCTTTCTTTACTTCGGCCCAGCCCGAGAGGAAAACCGCATCCATTCCGAAGCGGAATTTATCGCTGTCTTCCACCATCTTAAGCCCGTTTCGCTGCAGATCCACCAGTTTTTCCATAATTACTCTAACGCCTTCAACGCTTTCTCGGAGGCGTCCTCTTTGGATTCCTTCCGAGGCTTGCGCGGGCGGAATTTTAATTCCTCCGGACCATACTCCCGGATTTCCTTCTCGTCACCGTCTACGCCGTTCACATGAACAAGCACCTTAACGCGCTGCTTCAGTACGTTAAGCTCTGTTACCTCGCCGGTTAATCCTTCCGGTGTGTGAACCGTCTCTCCGAGATTCGGCAGGCGGCTGTTCAGATACTCATAGGCATCCTCTTCGTGCTTCAGGCAGCACATCAGACGGCCGCAGTTTCCGCTGATCTTCGTCGGATTCAGCGAAAGATTCTGCTCCTTTGCCATCTTTACGGAAACCGGAATAAAATCCGAAAGGTAGGTATGACAGCACAATTCGCGGCCGCATATGCCGATGCCCCCGCGAAGCTTTGCCTCATCGCGGACACCAATCTGGCGAAGCTCAATTCTTGTATGGAACACCGTCGCCAGGTCCTTTACCAGTTCACGGAAATCCACTCTCCCGTCCGCGGTGAAATAGAAAAGCAGCTTGCTTCCGTCAAAGGTGTATTCGCAGCTGATCAGCTTCATATCAAGCCCGTGCTTCGCAACCTTCTCGGCACATTGCGCGAGCGCTTCCTTTTCTTTGGCGGCATTTGCCGCAACCCGTTCCTCATCAGCGGCTGTGGCCAGCCGGATGATCGGCTTCACGGGAGGCATGTCAGGCGTTTCCTCAATCTCTCTTTTCTCAAGCACAACCGTGCCGTACTCCACGCCCCTTGCCGTCTCCACAATAACATGGCTGCCGCGCTCCACTTCAAAATCCACAGGGTCGAAATAATAAACCTTTCCGGCCTGCCGGAAACGAACTCCGATAATTGAAATCATAACAATCCTTTCTTAAGAGCGAAAGCTCTCTTTCATATGTACAAGCATCAGCCAGACCGCCGGTTCCGGCGTGACATTGGCCTTTCGCTTGGCAATCAGTTCTTCCAATTCTTCCTGAAGCTTACGAATCCCCTCATACGTAATTCTTTCCGCCTGACTCGAAAGCGCGCTCTCCTCCTGCGAAAACATCAGCTCGGCTTTCTTTCCGGACGCCTTCCGGTACAGGAGGTCCCGAAGCCAGACCTGCATCAGCTCAAGAATGTCACCGAGGTCATCCTTCCTAGCTGCGAGCGATTTTGCCATTGACGCCATCCGTTCCTCGTCCATATCCGGCAGGTTCTGCATCAGTCCCGCGACCAGATCCTTCCTCTCCTGGAACTCCTCGGATGCGGCGCAGGCCAGCGCCTTGCCGGGGCTTCCTCCGGCATATGCTGCCGCAAGGCGGGCGCGATAATCCGGTATTCCCGCTTCTTTCATCAGAAACGGCACAAGCTCCGAATCCGGAACCGGCAGAAAATTAAGAACCACAGCACGCGATAGAATCGTCGGAAGAAAGGCTTCCCGGTTGTTCGTAAGAAGAATAATCACGCCGTATTCGGGAGGCTCCTCAAGCGTCTTCAGAAGCGCGTTCTGCGCCTGCTCATTCATTTTTTCGGCTTCATTCACCAGGAAAATCTTATACGGTCCTGCGTATGGCTTGATGGCAATCGGCGCGCAGATGCTTTCCCGGACGTCTCCGACCGAGATGATGCTCTTCTCGTGCGTCACCCATACAACATCCGGCTGATTTCCCGATTCCATCTGCAGGCACGAAAGACACCGTCCGCACGGCTCTGTGCCGCCCTCTTTACATTGCAGTGCGGCGGCAAATGCGAACGCCATGGTCCGCTTTCCGATTCCGTCATCGCCTTCAAAGATATAAGCATGTGAAACCTGATGATTCCGAATGCCCTGCTGAAGATGTTCCTTGATTGTTTTATGACCGATGATGTCACGAAACAACTTCATCCCCGCACTCCTTCTCTATCTCTGCACAGAGTTCATCAAGAACCCGCTGATAGTCGTCATTCACAAAGCGTTTCTGTATTCCCAATCGGTTCAAAACCTCTTCCGAGAAATCCTTCGCATCGGCAAGAAACCTCCTGCACATTTCTTCATACTTCGGTTTTGCCTGCGCACGTTCTCTCTTAAGGGCACGCTCCAGACGAACCCCGTCATCGGTTTCGATATAAAGCGGTATGACATGCTCCGCTCCGAAATAGTCGCGAAGCTTTTCATATGCGGCAGGAGTGACAATCAGAATGCTGCTTCTTTTAGAAAGGTCAATCTGCCCGTCATCCGCGGTCAAATAATACCAGTATCCAAAAAGGGTTTTATAATGACGTTCCTCAATGATTCTTCCGGATTCTACCATCTGAACCATCTGATTCTCCGTTATAAAGTGATATTCCCTACCTTCCGATTCTCCCTGTCTCCTTGGTCTTGTTGTATACGGAACAACCGACCCCAGACAGTCTGCGAATCGGCTTTTAATATCTCTATAGAGCGTATCCTTTCCGGACGCGCTCTTGCCCATTATCAGAAATAGCTTTCCCATTTTCCTCACTCCGGTTTTAGTCGCCTGTCCGAACTCTCCAAACAGAAACCCCGTAATTGTTGTACTTTCTTACACTCTGCGAACCGATGCGGCGCTGCGTCACCGTGGACTCTTCTGACACATCGGAAGGAATCAGGTCCTCACACATTTTTTCAAATGTATCCTGGCCGGCTCCGCCGAAAAGATACAGGCGGAACAAAACCGAATCCGGCATTTTCACATCACAGAAAACAACCGAGATCCTGTTATTCTCTTCAAGAATCAACAACGCTCCGCGGTCAACAATATTCTCCTCCGTCGATGCGGGGTCTGCTAATTCATCATATACAAGGACGCCGTCTTTCATATATACGGTTCTTTTCGCAACCGCGGATACTCCGCCCGGATTGATTAACCTGCCGAGTATCTCCCCGTCTTCAACAGAAAGGACCGCCTTCCATTCCCCGATTGAATTCTTATTCCAAAGCGCACACGTTGCACGCTCTCCTTCAGACGGCTTTATCACCGATTGCTGCCCAAGGAATGTACTCACCCCGGCGGCATTCTCCGGCGTCATCATTCCGGTAAAATCCCATTCGCTGAAATACAATAACCCCGCTGCTGTCCGGAACATATTCGTGTTCATGACCAGATAAATCTCCGGGCAATCCTTAGGATGTGTAAGAGAAAGAAGCTTTTCTATCTGCTCCTGCGAGAAGCGCGCCTTCAGAACCGCCTCGGCCTGCTCTCTTGAAAGCGGAAGGATTTCCTTCAGCAGCTCACAAGCCTTTCGGTTCCCGCCGCACAGCCCATATGCATAATCCGTTGCATCCAGTCCGCTGCCCTGAAGCATTCCGGCAATACCCGCGGAAAGCTTCTCATCGTCGGTTAACAGCATCGTTGCCAGCCAATAGAAGTACTCCCCGTTATAAGTTCCGCCGTCTGCTATTGACCTGCGTTTCGCATAATACTGGTAAGCATAGCCGTAACTCCAGAAGTCTGCGATTACGGCCTTTTCGTCCGCATTATCACGAATCCGAATCAGCGCATCCTCCAGAGGCTTTTCCACAACAGGAGTTGCCCCGGACACATTCAATTGCGTGTTTTCAAACGAGCTTACAAGAATCGCTGCGGCAAGTACAGCCAGGAGCACATAGTCCTTTTTCATACGGCTTCCGAAGAATCCGTATGCCATAATAAGCGCCGCCGAAACACATGCCGCTGTCCCATTCCAGTAAACGACGACCATGAATATGACTCCGGCGCAGATAAGATAGCCTGCGCGTCTCTGTATCTTCGTTCTTTGCTCCTGAACCAGCCAGTTTCTTACTATAAAGAAGCCAAATGCTATGACAACGGCCATGGGAAGCACAACAAATTCCATAAACCGGACCGCCCTCAAGCTCAGGTAGACAGACCCCAGCAGCCAGCAACCTGCTGCCACGAAAAGAAAATCCCGCTCCGAATTGCCTTCTTCCTTTTTGCTTCGTCTTTTGATAAAACGAATTGTACAAAGCACGCAGGAGAGTAACACAAATCCGATAACTATCAGGCCGCCGCAGTAGCTGACAAGGTCCGAATCCACGGACATAAACCAATACCAAAATCCCTTCGAGGATACCAGCTTGGTCTTCGTCATCTCAACAAGATTGGCAGACGCCTCCGGCCAGGGTTCCTGGATCTTGACAGTACCGAACATTGACCTGAACCGGTTAATCATCGATGTCATTTTGGGAAGCAGCGGAATCATCATCCCACAAACCGCAAACGCAGGAATCAGAAGCGGCCGCTTCTGCTTAAGCAAAACCCGGGTAACAACAATCGCAAAAACGGTCGTCCCGATTGCTATAACAACATAGGAATAAAAGCTGCCCCAGATAAATCGCAAAAGGATTGTCGCGGCAACGGTAATTGCTCCATATGTAATCATTTCTTTCCGCGTCTTCGAAAGCACGCACTCGTACAAAGAAAAGATTATAGTTCCGGCTAGCAGGCAGATGAACGCGTCTGTATCGAAAAAACCCGCAAAGGAATGCTTGAAAAACGGCGGCGCCAATGCAACCAAAAGCGCTCCGACCACCGCGGCATCCCTCGAAACCCGCTTCTTTAAGAAGAGGTATGCCGGGATTGTACAGAGTCCCAGAATAAACGAACTGAAATGAATGCACAGGGCATAAATGCTGATGCGTATTCCTATCGCCCGAAGCAGGAACCATACAAGAGCCGCCATTGCGCTCATAAGCTGCGGATCTCTGCTGTCTGCATTCGAACGTACCGCCGTCATCATTTGATCATTGGATCTTCCCGAAAACAGCCGGATGGAAGAAAGCCCGCCCTCTGTGAACTCGCGTGCTTTCCGAATATAATAATAGGTGTCCATGTCAAGAGCGTATACCCCTTCTTCCCCGGTATACATCTCTTCCGTCTGTTCGTCCCATTTGCGGCTCAAGGGCTGCGCAAGCAGATATACAAGAACCACCATTCCAAGGATAATCAACAGGTCTATCCACAATCTATGCTTCTGTTCCATGATTATCCTTCCTTTCTTTAAAGAAGAAAACGCAGGCAACGCAAACAAACAGAACCGCCAGGATGATTAGCGCAAGCATCGTTCCGTTTGCCAAAACCATCATGCGTTCCGTAGTGCGTTCCCCGATTTCACCGTGTTCCTCCAGACTTGAAAACCCGAAAAACTTTCTTCCGTTGAGCGGCGTAGCATTCCTTAACGAATCCCACAGCCAGACAAAGACAGCCGCTCCGAAGAAGTATCCCCACCAGCGTCCTGCCCACAACACTAAAAAGGCCATTACCGGAAGAAAGAAAAGCAGAGGCAGATTATCCTTCTGATAACCCATATAGGATCCGGAGAATGCGCTTGTCATCTCATGCATGGAAAAGCATGCAACAAAGCAGGCAACTGCGAACCACGGGAAAACGTCTTTCAGGATGCCAGTCCATGTCTTTTTCTTTTCTTTTTGCGAAAGTTGTCTCAGTCGCATCGTCTCTAATGCAAGATACAGCAAGGCTACCCAGATTCCTATGTACGCAGCTACCACAGGAGCGCAAAACCCAAACCGTAACTGATACATTGTGCAACGGATCAGTGCTGATGCCGTAAGCATAAAGGCTCCGCTGAACGTTCCCTTCAGAAATACCAGCACACTGCCCGCGATAAGCAATCCCATTGACCAGTAATCGAATTTGCCCATTGTTGGATTATAAGCAACAGAGATCATCCAAAGAAAGATACTACCCGCTACAAACCAGTAATCCGAAGCCCTTCGCCCTGCCGGCAGGCTGTTATTATTCTTATCCATCCAGTCCTTAATCTTCTGAATCTGAACGTTCATTCCTTTAAGGGCGGGCTCTTCTTTAACTTTTATGGTGGAATTGATAAAGACAACTGTCAAAAGCAAATGAACAACTGCGATGGCTTTCGCGAGAAGAACCCAGAAATCCGTACTCTTCGCACCGTCACGGAATACTTCCCCGTATTCCGGAAGGTTGCTGATAATCATTACTCCGGTTCCGTGATAAAATTGAAGAAGAAGGAGTACAATCAGGCTGCTGACCGCAGAGATTCCATACCCGAGAAGGCTTCTCATCTGATGCCCGACAATCGTTGTGATACAGAAGAGCAGAAGAAATACAATAAATACGTTTGACAGCTGCTCACAGGTGTCGGTACGAAGGGCTATGGCAACAACGGATATATGAAAACAAAGCGTTAGAAGCGCAACCGTTCCGATGCACGCGGCATAATAATACTTCCGCACGTCTCCGAACGGCACCGGATTGCGGCGCAAAAGCGCCGTCATGGTAAGCGGCTCCTTTTGCTTGGCATTTTTCGCTTCTTTCTTCATGGAAACTCCTTGAAAACGATTTCAGTGCTTGTTTTTTGCTGACAACGATAACTTCATCTTTCTAAGACACTCGTCAGCGCGGCTAAGTCTAAAGCAGCACATACTTCTACTAAATATACTATACTCACAAAGAAAGCCTTCGTCAAGATGCGATGATTGACAGAAGGCGGTTCATGTGGTATTGTCTTGTAGCGTTATTACTTGATGAAAAGGGAAGAATATGAGACTCAGAAATATCCCGGGCGCCAGAGAAGAAATGCTGGTGAACCCGTTTGTAATTCAGAATCCGGAGGGTAACCGCGGCAAATGGCACGCCTTCTTCGGCAACAACCACCCGCTTCACCTCGAAATCGGGATGGGCAAAGGCCAGTTCATTATGGCACTTGCTGCTGCCAATCCGCAGATTAATTATCTCGGGATTGAGAAGTACTCGAGTGTGCTGATTCGCGCGCTTGCGAAGCAGGCGGAGCTTAATCTTCCGAACCTTCGGTTCCTGCGGCTTGACGCGGAGACAATCTGCGATGTTTTTGCGCCGGGGGAGGTTGAGCGGATTTATCTGAATTTCTCGGATCCGTGGCCGAAGGACCGCCACTCGCATCGCCGGCTTACTTCGGACCGCTTTCTTGCCCGTTACGAACAGTTTCTTGCGCCGGACGGCTGCATTATGTTCAAGACCGACAACCGCGGTCTGTTCGATTATTCCCTGGAGACTGCGGAGGCGTGCGGCTGGGCGCTCTCGGAAGTCACTTATGATCTCCATAACAGTCCCTATGAAGAGGGCAACTTTCATACCGAGTATGAGGACCGCTTCTCCGCTATGGGCAACCCGATCTGCCGTGTGGTGCTCTGCCCGCCGGTTAAGTAGTTTCCGAATTGCACTCCGCCCACCGGCAAAACAAGCGATTCGCACTCCGAAAAGGCCCCGAAGCCATGCATTTGGCGGCTTTCGTCACTGCTTTCTATGAAATTGCAAGAATTTTGAAATTTCCTCTTGCATTTTCCGATAACCTGTAATATAATCACACTTGCGTTCACAAAAAACACATATTCGCGCCTCTAGCTCAGTTGGTAGAGCACCT
>DBWJ01000074.1:9106-11131 GCA_002308955.1 Lachnoclostridium sp. UBA1241
TGACTGTTGGGCGGGGGCTTTTCTTTTGTCCGGAGAACCAAACGGGGCGGTTGCGCGAAGCGACGGCCTCGTTTTTGTTTAAGGTTCGTCCGAAAAGAACAAAGGCCATCGTCAATACGATGACCCTTCGATAAATCAAATGGATTGGTTTAGTTCCCCCACCCCTGCTCGCCGAGCAGCGGATGGCAGTACCAGCGGCCGTGGACGCGGAATACCCAGTAGGTTTCCGTGCCTTTCTCGGAAGAGCCGTCGTCGTTGTAGGTTAGCGTGTAGTTGACTTCCGCCTTGGCGACCTTCTGGATGTCGTCGGTGAACGCCTCGGGGTTCTGCGTAAGGAGCATGCTTACCGCCGACTTGAACTCGTCGCTGTCCTTTGCGTATTCGGTCGCGCTGACGCCCGTCACCTTCATGGAGAAGGCGTCCTTCTCCGACTCCGACATCGATTCGAATTCCTGCTCGATCTGCGAGATCACGGGATCCGCCTCCATGCGGAGGTATTTCTGGCAGTCGTCGCTGTAGATGGTCCGCTTCGTAAACTCCATGTAATCAAACGAATACACCGCGTTGAACGCCGCCTCGGCAGCCCTTTTCGCCGTCCGGTTCGGGTTCATGATAACGAAATGCATCAGGAGATATACCCCGATCGCAAGAACCACCGCGATTATGCCGATTATGAAAAGACGGTTGCCCTTCTTCGGCTGCTCTGCCTTCTTTTCTTTCTGTTTTCGAATCTTCTTCGCTCCCATGTCGGAATCCTCTTACATTTCCCGTAATAACTTGACACTTACGGTTTCTCTTCATTTCCGTAAGGACCGGTGCCCGTACTGCCGGGGCTGTCCAAACCGCTTCTTATGAAAAATCCCGGGACACGAACCCGCGTCCCGGGAAATGCTATGTCAACAATCAGTCAGAGACGAATCAGTCGTCGTCATCGTCGCTCTTCTTGCTCTTCTTGCTGCTGCCGGCCATGTTCTCCCACTTCTCAGCTGCATCGTTGATGTTCTCAGCGATATCGCCGTCATCGTCAAGGAGATACCAGTTTCCGCCAACCTTAACAACCATAAAGTACTCTTTTACTTTATCCTTGTCGCCGTCTTTCTTAACGGTAATGGTAACCTCTACAAGAGCGGTGTTCTGAACCTTGTCCTCATCACCCTTGCGAGCCTTAACGTATGCGCGTACGCCCTCGGTAACATCGTCGCTCTTACCGAACTTCTTGGTCTTCGTAACCTTCCAAGAATAGTCGTAGTCGTCATCGTCTTCGTCATCATCGTACATATCAAGCTTCTTAAGAGCTTTCTTGTTGGCGAAGAGCATGTACTTGGAATTGAGATCACTTTCCTTCTCATTAAGAGATTCCGTCTTCTTCAGGTAGTTCTTAACTACGCTCTTAGGGCCATTTCCGAACAGAAGGGAAATCAGGCAAACAACAACAGCAATTACAGCAACAACTGCTACAATTGCGATGATGAGGCTCTTCTTATCACCCTTCTTAGCCTTGTTTACTACGTTGCCTACATTGCCGGCAAAGTTGTTAACAGCCTGCATCGGCTGAGGAGCTGCCTGGGGAGCTGCCTGAGGAGCCGCCTGAGGAGCTGCTAAAGCGTTACCGCAATAAGGACAAACAAGTGAACCGTCTGCAACCTGCTTACCGCACTTTGTACAAAACATTTCTCTCATCCTTCCTAATTTCTATAAAATTCCGCTGTTGTATAAACCAACGCTGATTTTACTATACTATACTTTTTGCCGATTTGCAATACTAAATTCGCACGGATTGCCCGAATACATTGACAAAACCGGACCTCTAAACTAAAATAAAACCATCCCCCGCGCTACGGGAAATGAGACTAAGGTGACGATTATGAAGAACGATTGCTGTTGTGACAGCCATACTCCGATTTTAACCTGCAAAGACGCGACGCTCGGCTATGAGAACACGGAGGTCATAAAGGACCTCTCGTTCGAGCTCTATCCGGGCGAATATCTGAGCATTATCGGCGAGAACGGCTCCGGCAAATCCAC
>DBWJ01000074.1:11214-20613 GCA_002308955.1 Lachnoclostridium sp. UBA1241
CCTGCCGCAGCAGACGGCATTGCAGAAGGATTTTCCGGCGACCGTTTCGGAAGTCGTGATGTCCGGATTCCTCGCGCAGACCGGTCTTCGACCTTTCTTTAAGAAGGAAGAGAAGGCGCAGGCGGCCGAGGTTATGGAGCAGCTTCACATCACCGAGCTTCGAAACCGCAGCTACCGCGATCTGTCCGGCGGACAGCAGCAGCGTGTGCTCTTAGCGCGCGCCCTTCTTGCCGCGCACGAGATTCTCATGCTAGACGAGCCCGTGACCGGGCTGGATCCTGCTGCCACCGCCGAACTCTACGACGCCTTGTCGGAGCTTCACAAGGAGCGCGGGATGACCGTAATCGTCATCTCCCACGACATTGCGAAGACCATCGTTCCTTCAACGAAGATCCTTCACATCGCGAAGGACCGCTACTTCTTCGGAACGCCCGCGGCCTACATGGCGAACGACATCTCGAAGATCTTCTTCCCGGATGACTGAACGCCGTGTCAGATTTGCCGCATTATAGCGCTGCGGCAAATGCCATATTTTGATTTATACAGAGGAGGATTTCCCATATGCTTGAACAGTTAAAAGAAGACGTCCTGAAGGCCAACCTGCTTCTGCCGAAGCACGGACTGATCACCTTCACCTGGGGCAACGTATCCGGAATCGACCGCGAGAAGGGACTTGTCGTGATCAAGCCCTCCGGCGTTTCCTATGACAATATGAATATCGCCGACATGGTTGTTGTGGACCTTGACGGCAAGGTGGTTGAGGGCAAATGGAAACCCTCTTCCGACACCCCGACGCACCTCGCGCTCTACCGCGCTTGGCCCGAGATCGGCGGCGTTGTGCATACGCACAGCCGTTACGCCACCACATTTGCCCAGGCGGGAAGCGACATCGTTGCCGGCGGAACGACCCACGGCGATTATTTCTACGGCGACATCCCCTGCACCCGATACATGACCGAAGAGGAAATCGGCGGCGAGTATGAGCTCGAGACCGGTAACGTCATTATCGAGACCTTCGCGAAGCGCGGCATCAACCCGCCGGACATCCCGGCCGTTCTGGTCCGCTCCCACGGCCCCTTCACATGGGGCAAGGACGCCGCTGAGGCCGTCCATAACGCAGTAGTCTTAGAAGAGGTCGCCTTTATGGCCCTCAACAGTGCTCTCCTTGTCGGCGATACCCCCTGCATGCAGCAGGCGCTTTTGGACAAGCACTATCTTAGAAAGCACGGTAAAAATGCTTACTACGGACAAAACTGAATACCTAAACCAAGAAGGAGGCCGTCGCACTAAGCGATGGCCTCCCTTTTTTAGTGTCTTCTGAGTTTGTTCTTCGGCGCACGCTTCATTGCAATCATCGGCGCGACGATGTAGATGCAGGCGGTGATTGCGAGGAAGATGAGTCCGAAGATGACGCCCGCGCGGGTCGCGGCAGCCTGCTTCGAGGTGCCCTCCCAGCGGATCACGCTCTTCGGAAGCGGCGTCGGTGTCGGCGTCGCCTTCTTCGTTCCGGTCAGTTTCACGACGGTCGAGGTCCCCGGTCCGCCGGTCGACTCAAGAAGCGACGGCGACAATAGGAACTTCGGCCAGACCGCGTTGAAATCCTTCTGCGACAAAGGATACTCCTCATTGTAGTATATGATATCCGTTTTTCCGATCGGCGAGTCTTCGTAGTAGAAGGTCAGCTGCCCGATCACATTTTCCCCGTGGACATAATCCTCGGGAAGGGAATACTCCACTTTCCGATAAAGCTTCGTCATATCCGCGCCGTGGGGCACTACGACGGTTGCGGTGGAGTCGATGTAAAGGGTGTCGTAATCCTTACCGGTGAACATCTTGCATTCATCGAAGAATCCGGCGTAATCCGGGTCGGCGGCACGCTCCGCGGAACGCATCGTATAGCTCCGGTAATTCTCAAACGCGTAATTTAACATTGTAATCGAATCATCGTAGGAGGCCTCGTCCGAAGCGCTTCCCATAACGATGGCAACAAGCCGCATGCCGTCCCGCTCCGCATAAGTGCAGAGGTTATATGCGCCGTCCTCTGTCGCTCCGCCGGATTTGCCGGCGATGGCGAAGTCATACTTCAACGTCTGGCGGATAAACTTGTGGGTCTGGGCAATGGTACGGGCTTCCTTCAGGTTGGTCTGGGGGATCTGGTACCATTTGACGCCGGCTATCTGCAGGAAATCAGTGCGCTGGCCGAGTTTGCTCGCAACAAGTGCCAGATCGTATGCGCAGCTTGTCTGTGAGGTTTTGCCGGTTCCGGTGGCACTCGTAAAATTCGAGTTCACCGCGCCGAGCTGCTCCATCCGGGCGTTCATCATCTTAAGGAACTTCCGCATGCTGCCGCCCGTATGCTCCCCGAGGGCGTAGGTCGCTTCATCGGCAGATGCCACAAGGCTCGCGTACAGAAGGTCCTCCACCGCCAGTTTTTCATCCACCACGAGACCGACTCTCGTGACCTTGCTGCCGATTCCGTTGATTGCGGTGTAGGAGCATTTGACCGTATCGGTCATGTTATCTTCTTCCAGAACCAAAAGCGCGGTAAGGAGCTTTGTCAAGCTGACCGGCGAGAGGGACTGTGTCGCATTTTTCGCAAAAAGCACTGCTCCGGAGCGCACTTCCATGACGACGCCGGCGGTGGCGCTGATGGCCGGGCCGCCCTTCAATATGGCCTCGACGGTCGGAATCGGCTTATCCTCCCCGGACTCTGCAGAAGCCTTCCGGACGCATGCAAAGAAGCCGCCGCCCGCCTCCAAAACAAGGAGAAGGACCGCGATCAGCATTGCTGCAATTCGGTTGTGGATGCCTTTTTTCATATCCCTTATTGTATCATAACGCCGTCTCGTTTGCAATTGCGTAGTATTCGTGCACAAGGCTTCGGAAGCCGTAACTCTTGATTGTCTCGTAACGCAGGCGGTAATTGGCTTTCGTGTGCCTGCCGGTTACGAGGAAGCGGATGTTCTCAATCAGGTAGGCGTCCAGCTCCTTAAGGCTTTCGTCGGTATTGATAACCGGGAAGAACCAGCGGCACCAGGTCAGCTCGCTCTTATTCGGATTGGCGTAGAATTTGCGGTTGAAATGCCGGATGTACGCGCGTATCGTCTGCTCGTCGGAGGCGCCCTTTTTCACCTTCCAGCGGTACAGCGCCCGGGCTTTTCTTCGAATCTTTCCCTTCATCTTCTCAACCGACGCGCGCGCCACGTCCACCTTGCCCGCGTGGTAGGTAATCCCGAGAAAATCCCACGGCTCGCCGGGCCTTGCGTAGAAGACCTTCTTTGGATTGACGGTCATGCCCTTCTCCGAAAGACGCGTAAGAATCTCGTCTTGGTACCGCCCGATCTCCTCCTCCGTATCCGCCATTACGATGATGTCGTCGGAATAACGCGCGTAGATGATGCCCCGGTCAGCAAAATCGCGGTCCATATCGGCCAGATAAAGATTTGCGAGAAATGAGGACAGCGAATTTCCGGCCATGATGCCCTTCCGGTCCTCAATCACACGGCCTGCATCAATCACGTACGGATTTCTGAGGAAGTCCTTTAAAAACGCGCAGAGTCCGGGCTGGTCCGCGCCGATTGCACGCTCGATTAACGGGATAATCCGCTCCACGTCGACCGAATTGAAATAGTCGTGGATATCAAGCTTATATACGTATTTGTCAGACAAACCGGGCACGGAAAGCAGGTCGGAAACCGCCCGCTTCACGCCGCGGTTCATACGGAACGAGAACAGATTGTCCGCGAACACGCCGTCATACTCATGAAGCCGGAAGGAAAGGTACTTGAGCACGATGCCGGCCTCCCCCGGAAACATATATACGACGCGCTTTTTGTCCGTTCCCTTCTTGTTGAGAACCGTCCTTTCCGCATACGGAAAAGGCTTTCCCTGCCGAAAATGTGTATCCCAAGTCAAAAAACTGCCGCAGTCGATAAACTGCCGCAGTTCGGATAATTCCTGTTTGGTTGCGTGCTCTCCGGCTTCGCAGTATTCGTAGAAGCGTTCCCACTGACTGCCGTCGCCGATGGTTTCCAAAAAATCACTCATAAATCCGATAATAAAGGAGGTCTCCCGCAAGCGGGGCCTCCTTTGCTCTTAGGTGTAGAGAAGAAGTGCTTTAAAATAGCAATTTTGCTATACCGGGCGATACATGAACCGGTTACCTGCAAAACCCTGTTCGTGGTCATGCTGCGCCCCCTGCAGGTGCATCAATGTGCGTTCTTCCCTATCCGACTTGTATTACATGGCGTTCCGGATACGGTTCACCACATAACTCTCTTCATTCTTATAGCACTCGATGCAATGCACGGTCTTGATTCCGGCCTGCTTAAGCGCCTCCTTGGATCCCTTATACGGAAGTCCGTTCGTCTTGTTAATCGGCATTACGAAAAATGCGAACTGCGAACCGCCGTTACTCATCAGAAACGTTACCGGAATGCACCTAGGATGTGCATCGGCAGCGAAGCGGGTAATCGGAACGTTCTCCTCAAGGGTCCAGCCCGGGAAATTCCTTACGAGAATATCACGGAAATATGCTGCGTCACGATGGAACGAATCATTAAAATCATATCCGCCGTCTTCCCGGTAGATGCGCTCGGCATCCGGATCGTAAGCGGGCGCCTGGGGAGCGCTCTGCACCGGTGCGGGAGCGGGTGCCGGGGTCGGCGCCGCGTTCTGGGCAGGCTTCTGCGTCGGCGGAATTACCGCGTCAACAGCCTTCTTCGTCTCGTTGAAGATAGAATTTACAATCTTATCAAAAAGTCCCATATTGTCCTCCTTCGTGAGGTGTGAATCAATAGAGTTCCTGAGTAAGGCCGGTGTGGTAATCGTTCGTTCCGCGCTTCAGATCAAGGTATTCCTTCAGGATGATATCCTCAATATCCATGATTCTTCTCTGCGCTTCGGTACGCTTCTTCTTACGGTCGCCCATGATGGCGTTCTTGTTCTCTTCCACAACCTTACGAAGATCTTCCTGCTCGGCAAGAAGCTTCTCATAGTCGGCTTTACGCTTTGCAAGGATTTCCTGACGTCTCTGTTCCTGCTTTCTCGCAACCTCGAGACGACGCTCTTCCATCTGTCTGCGGACTTCGTCCTTCTCCTGCTGCTTCTTCTTGTTCTGCTCGAGAATCTCACGCATACGGCGGCGTACGGCTGCCTCATGCTCGTCCATCTCTTCCTTGCTGGTTTCGTTCGTCTCAATCGGGGTAGCGGCAGGCTTTACGCCGTCCGGAGTGATGTCCGGGATACTGCTGACCGGCTTCACCGGCTCGGGAGCGGGAACAACCGGAGTAGGCTCGGGGATAACCGGAGCGGGTTCCGGAATAACCGGTGCGGGCTCAGGGATTACCACAGGCTCGGGAATCACGGGTGCCGGCTCAACGGGCTTAACTTCCTCGGCTGCAGGTGCAGTGAAGGAAGGGAAAAGGCTCTCAAGGCTTGCTGCGCTTGCAGCAATCTCTTCGGGAGTCGGAACCTTCTGAGCGGGTGCGGGTGCTGCTTCCGGTTCGGGAGCAATATAAGGCAGAATCTCGGGGATTACAGCGTTGGCTGCAATATCCTCAGGAGTAGGCGCTGCGGGCTTAACGGGCTCTGCTGCGGGTGCGGGTGCAACCGGCGCGGGAGCGGGTGCTGCGGGCTTAACGGCTGCGGCAGGATTCACGAGGGAAACCTCCCACTCCGGCTCGATATCATTTTTGATTGCGCTGTTGGTGGACACTTCCCACTCGGGTTCAACGGGTGAGGGTGCCGGGGCAGGCTTTACCTCTTCTTTCACCGGTGCCGGTGCGGGTGCAGCCGGAGCCGGTTCCGGGGCGGGTGCAGGAGCGGGTGCCTCTTTCGGCTGCTGAGCGGTTCCCATGAGTTCCGCAATCAGCTCCTCCACCGTTCTTTCTCTTCCGGGATCATTGTTAGCCATACCATCCTCCTGTAACTCTGTTAATCGTTTTGATAAATACTGAATGTCGACTTCGCCGCCCATCTCCGAAAGTCTCGGCAGAATCTTCTTCGCATCCGCCAAAACCGCTTCGGGAATCGCGCTCCTCGACAGCATTTCGAATGTTTCCTCTTTATTCGCGTCGCCGGCCGGGATCCGAACCAGCTCTCCGTCCACTTCCGCCACCAGGTAACTTTCCGTAATCGGAATTACCGGTGCCGCCTCGGGCGTCTCTTTCTTTATCTTTGCGGATGCCTCCTTGGGCTTGTCCGTGGACTTCTTAGATGATTTCTTAGCAGCGGGCTTCGCCGCTTTCTTATCGTCGGCTGCTTTCTCGGCGGCGGGCTTCGTCGCTTTCTTGGCTGCCGGTTTCTTCTCCGCTTTCGGTTTCTCGGTCTTGGCGGGTTTCTCAGTCTTGGCTGCCTTCGTCTCCGTCTTAACGGATGTCTCGGTTACCGTCTCTGCCGCTTCGGAAGCCTTCTCCGTAGTTTTCTTTGCTTTAGGCTTCTCGACCTTGGCAGGTTTCTCAGCTTTCGCCGGTTTCTCAGCCTTTACTGCCTTATCGGCTTTTGCAGGCTTTTCCGCCTTAGCTTTCTCTGCCTTAGCAGGCTTCTCGGCCTTCGCCGCTTTCTTCTCCGCTGCAGGCTTTGCTGCTTCGGGCTTCGGTGTCGCATTTGCCGCGGCCGCTTTCTTGGTTGCCGGCTTCTTGCCGTCCGTCAGAACGAATGGCTCTTGTGCCAGTATCGCAAGCGTGCACCACGTGGCGAGTACGGTCTCGAAGAATTCCTTCTCGGTCCCCGCTGTTCCGGCGAAGAGCTCCATTGCCAGGTTTTCCATGACGGGCTTGATGCGCGTCAGGTCTTTCCGCAAGCGGTTCAGGGAAGCTGCGCAGCCGTCCGCGGCTGCCGTCTTCTTGAGTTCCGCGCTCAGCTGGCTCGGAAGGAAGTATATATTTCTATCCGGCGTGCTGCAAAGTCCCGGGAAATAAGATCCGCCTCTGTAGTTCAAATTCCCGGCGTCCTCAACCGCCTTTGCAATCGCCGTCAACTCACTCATGGAAAGCCGGTCGTATTCGGCTCCCGTACGCTTCAGATAATCGCCGACGGTCCAGCAGAATGAGCGAAGCGTATGCAGGTCGGAAACGTTCGGGAGCGTTCCCTTACCAACAGACTCCGCGCGCCCCGAATCTTTGGAGCTGCCGATCTCAAGGGCCTTCGATAGACGCTGCGCATTCTCGTGCAGACGGTACGTCTTCTTCTTAATCCCCTCAATCGCCTGTATGACCTCTGCCGGAAGCCCTGCCTTCCGATAGGATTTCCCAACGAGCCGGGCCGGCTTCTTCTGGCTGTCTTCAGTTGTACTCTGTCCGTAATATGCGAACAGCTTCTTACCGGGCATCCACCTCGTGAACAGCCCGTTCCAATTGAAATCTCCCATACCTATCCCCGGTTTCGGCGTAATAAAACAACTAATCGCGTACGTATTTATTAGTACATATTAGTGTAACATTTACCGCCACGATTTTTCAAGTACTTTTCTCAATTTTTTGTGCGTTTTCTGCGGTTTTTTCAGTAAATCTGCTCAACTTTGTAATCCTGCTCCGTTACGGCCTTCGAAAGTGCCTCCGCGCTTACCTCCGCCGAACACGTTACAACCGCCTTATTCTCCGTGTGGCTGACGATTGCCTCGGTTACCCCGGGAACCGAAAGAAGGGCTCTTCGAACGCGTGCCTCACAGTGCTCGCACATCATGCCGGAAATCTCCATTGTGACAGTTTTCATTGCATTTTCCTCCGTTTTTGTGATGGATTTTTCTTTTCGGAACAGGTTGATCCGAAGCGCGTTGCTGACCACGCAGAAGCTCGAAAGGCTCATTGCCGCCGCCGCAACCATCGGATTCATCGTAAGTCCGGTCAGCCCGGTCAGCGCCCCCGCCGCGAGCGGAATGCACAGGGCGTTGTAGAAGAACGCCCAGAACAGGTTCTGCTTGATAATCCGAAGCGTAAAGCGTCCGAGCCGGATGGCCTCAACCGCTTCCGTAAGGCTGCTTCCACTTAGAACGATGTCGGCCGCGTCGATCGCAACGTCCGTTCCCGCCCCGATCGCCATGCCGAGGTCCGCCTTCACAAGCGCCGGCGCGTCATTGATGCCGTCGCCGACCATAGCGCAGTGCGGAAAATGCGACACCGCCTCCGCCTTGTCCCCGGGAAGCTGCTGCGCAAAGATTTCGTCCGCGCCGAGCTGCTTTCCGATGGCCTGCGCCGTTTTTTCATTGTCGCCGGTCAGAAGAACGGCGCGAATTCCCATTTCACGAAGCCTGCTTACCGCATGGATGCTGTCTTCCTTCAGTCCGTCCGCGATCATGATGCAGCCGAGACAACGATCGCCGGAAGCCACATAAACCGGCGTCTTGCCGGCTTCCGATGCGGCTGCCGCGGAAGAAAGGGTTGCTTCCGGGATTCCGCCGTCGCAAACTTCCTCGACAAATGCCCGGTTTCCGACACGGATTGCGGCTCCGTCAAGCGTTCCCCGGATTCCTTTGCCGGGAACCTCGAGGAAATCCTCAACGCCGTCCGGGACGGTTATTTCCTGATTCGCTGCCGCCTGAAGAATGGCTTCGGCGAGCAGGTGCCCGCTGCGGCTTTCAAGCGCGGAGGCGATGCGAAGGACTTCCTGCGCTTTCGGCGATGCTGCAATTTCCGAATCAGCTGCTTCCGACGCCCCTGCTGCCACATCTGCCGCGAAGATGTCCGTTACCTGCGGCACGCCGGTCGTTACCGTTCCGGTCTTATCAAGAAGCACCGTCTGCACGCGTCCCGCCTGCTCCAGCGCTTCCGCGGATTTGTATAAGATTCCGTTCCGCGCTCCGACGCCGCTTCCGACCATTACCGCTACAGGCGTGGCCAGTCCGAGCGAGCACGGACAGCTGATGACAAGTACGGAAATTCCACTCGCAAGCGCTTCCCCGACCGGCTGGCCGAGCAGAAGTCTTATTATAACGGTCGCGAGCGCGATCAGTATTACCGCGGGAACGAAGACTGCTGCCACCCGGTCCGCCATTTTCGCAATCGGCGCCTTCGTTGCGGCGGAATCCGCCACAAGCCGCAGGATTGCCGCGTACGATGTGTCTTCCCCGACCGCCGTGGCACGGCATACGAGGAAACCGTTCCCATTTATCGTAGCAGCATGAACCGTATCTCCGAGAGTTTTCGTGACCGGCATGCTCTCTCCGGTCAGCGCAGCCTCGTTCACGCCGCTGATTCCCTCGGTTACCTCGCCGTCCACCGGGATGCTTTCGCCCGGGCGCACGACGAAGATGTCGCCGACGACCACCTGATCCGCGGGAATCACCCGTTCCTCCCCGTCCCGCCGCACGGTTGCGACCTTCGGGGCAAGCTTCATAAGGCTTCGGAGGGCGTCGGTCGTCTTGCCCTTGGCCCGCGCCTCAAGCATTTTTCCGACCGTGAT
>DBWJ01000074.1:20676-41769 GCA_002308955.1 Lachnoclostridium sp. UBA1241
AGGGTGTCCATGTTCGGCGCAAGGTGCAGAAGTCCCTTCACTCCTTTTACGAAAAATGCCCCGTTCACGACCATCACAAACAGCGCAAGCGCCATCTGCACGCTTCCGCGAACCTTGTCATCTTCTAAGAAGCCCGGAATCGGGAACCCGAACATGTCGTGCCCCATCCCGATGTACATCAAAACAAGAAGTCCGACAAGCGACAGCGCCAGCCTCTTTTTGAGTTTCGGTGTCTCGCGGTCCGCAAGCGGATCCTCCTCGGTCGCTGCGCCGTTCGCGGCGCCGTTCTCGCAGGCACAGGTGGTTTGATTACCGGCTGCGGCCGGCTTCGCAGAGGCTGCGTTTCCGCCGGGATTCGGGGTTGCGGCGGCTGNNCCGCCGGCGGCCGGCCTCACATTTTTCGTAGCGGCCCTGCCCTCCGGAATGGCTTCATAGCCGGCCTTCCCAACTGCCGCGCAGATTTCCTCCGCGCTCGCGGTTCCCTCAACGGTCATCGAGTTCGTCAGAAGGCTTACCGCGCACTCCGTAACGCCCGGCACCTTTCTGACCGCGCGCTCAACCGCGGCGCTGCACGCCGCGCAGGACATTCCGTTTACCTGGTATCGTTTCATAAATACTCCTTCGCGTTCTCCTTATACACGTTGGAAAAGATACGCATACTTTCTGCGCATCTGCATAATGATTTCAATCACACGGGCTCTCGTCTGTTCGTCATAGATGTCGGCGGCATTCACGATATCGCAAACCTCCTGATACGTGAAGGAAAACCGCACGTGCTTTCCGTAGAGCTGCTCGGCGATGCTTAACTGCTCGGCGAAATCGTCGCAGAAGGTCTTCGGTTTCACCTGCGGAATCATGGAAACCGCGTCCCTGCCCATCGGAAAATCCATCCTTGTATCGGAAAGAAGCCCGCCGCCGTTATCAAAAACCGGCGCAAGCGAAAACCCTCCGCGCGCATCCTCTAAAACCGCGATGTTATGCGTATGCCGGTCCTCGTTCAGAAACAGGCTGTCCACGGTCAGCAGCTTGCTCATATAAATCCCGAACCCCGTAATTCCGGTCACGCGTTCCACCTGCTCGCAAAGAATCCGCAGGCGCTCCGTGTGGTCCTCCGTCCGGTAAATCACACGGTTCAGGCCCTCGCCGTATACACGCTTAAACAACTGCTCGAGTGTAATCAGCGACTTTCCCTCCGTAAAGTCCGCACTCTTACAGCCGTTATAAACATTGCCGTTATACTCAATCTGCTCGAATTCGTAATCGACATACTCCGACGGCTCCAGATCGGAGAATCGAAGCAGTTTCGAAACCGCATACTCCGCTAGCCCCTCGTAGCCGAGATAATCGGCTTTGTACCAGATTCCGTCCCGTTGGAACTTCAACTGGTTCCCCTTCGAGGAGGCCCGGTTCAGTTCAAATTTATCTTCTTCGAACAGTTTAATCATTGTTATCGCTCAACCTTCACCCAGAACCGGTCCTCAGCCATCCTGCCGCCGGTCTTTTCGATAATCATAATCGGATCGTAGAAAGGAATATCAAGCCGTTTCAACTCCAGCTTCAGCATATCCCTGCTCCGCGGGAAGCAGCGGGACTCCAGAAATTCCTCGTAGTCCTCGTAGCTCGGCTCCGTATTCACTCCAAATGCGCGGTGCAGCGGGTTTTCCACATAATTGTAGACCTTCACCTCGCGCGTGAGCTCATCAACGTCGATGACCGAGCATACCAGACTGTCACAGCAGTACCACAGCCTAAGCCCCCGTCCCTTGGGCGGTACCTGAAGCTTCTCGGGAAGCTTCGGCTGCCGCTCCCGTATCTCAAGGAGCGTCACGATCGGTCCCGTGATATCGCCTTCCGTCGCCTCCCAGTTTTCCACGGTACGCTTCGACACCCGTACCAGGTCGGCAAATTCCTTCTGTGTCATGCCGAGGGCGCTTCGGACGCGCTTCACATCCGCTCCTGTCAGTTTATTGTTTATAACATATTCATTCATTGCCTTTACGGCCTTTCCGGTTTCTATCTTAACGTTCATTCCGGATCTTAATCCGATTTCTGCCTTCACAACCCGGATTTCAATCCTGTTTCCACCTTTACGAATCTAACATATCACAAATTTTTCGGTAAAACAAGCGGTTTTTGTCACAAATTTTTCGGTTTTTGCGTAAAATACCACCCGCGGACCTCCTCTTCGGGGATACGCGGGTGCGGTAATTTCGAGTTCAATTTTTCGAGCTCATCTTGTAATCGACTTCAATCACGCAGAAGACTTTCTCGGGAACGCGCTCCGAAACCTCCTTCCGGATGCGGCGAAGGATTTCTTCGTTTTCGCCGGATAATCGGAACGGAACGACGATGTCGAAGATGAGATTGGTATGCGTCGGACCTTTTACAACCCGGAAATCGTGCATCGAGAGTTCGCTGTCGATTCCGGTGACGACTTCGTTCACAACGCCCTTCAGGCGGTCGACGTCGGGGTCGGTCGTGACGACCGGATCCATGTGGATTGTCGCAAGGCAGGAAAGCTTGCGGGATATCGTATGCTCGAGGTTATCGATGATATCGTGAAGGGCAAGCACGTCGCCTTCGGCAGGCACTTCCGCATGGAGCGAAATCATACGGCGGCCCGGGCCGTAATCGTGCACGATCAGGTCATGGCAGCCGAGGATGTTTTCATCAAAACCGCATACAAGCTCCTCTACCGAGCGGACAAATTCCGGTTCCGGCGGAGCGCCGAGAAGCGGGTCGATCGTCTCTTTGGCTGCGCGGATGCCTGCGATCAGGATGAAGATGCCGACGATGATGCCGAACCAGCCGTCGAGCTTCCACGAGAAGAAATGCTCGAGAATCGTGGCAAGCAGCACGGCGCTCGTTGCGATGCAGTCGCTTAAGCTGTCGGTCGCGGTTGCCCGGAGTGTGGCCGAATCAATCTTCTTTCCGATGCGGCTGTTGTAAAAGGACATGTAGCATTTGACGAGAATCGAAGCAATCAGGATGATGATTACGACAATCGACCAGGTGGTCGATGCGGGATGGAGGACCTTGCCGACGGACTCCTTAATCAGTTCGTAGGCCATCACCAGGATGACGCCCGAGATGATCAGTCCGGCAAGGTATTCCATACGGCCGTGGCCGTACGGGTGCTCTGCGTCCGGTTTCTGTTCGGAAAGCCGGAACGACACGAGGGACACCACCGAAGAGCCGGCGTCCGAAAGGTTGTTGAACGCGTCGGCCGTGATGGCGATGGAGGAACTGATGATGCCGGCGATGAATTTGCCGGCGAAAAGCAAAACATTCAGAATAATCCCCGCGATTCCGCACAGCTTTCCGTACGCGGAACGCCTGCGGTCCTCGGGGAGGTCCTTTTTCACAAACAATTTTGCAAGAAGTGTAATCATAAGTGCCTCGTGGGTCAGATGTTTATTTCTGCTGCTCCGCAGTTGTACCGAAGTTTGCGGAGAAGTCATCCAGCGTTTGCTTGATTTGGATTTTGGTCAGCATGGAAACATACCACCAGTAGGAAAGAATCAGTCCGCCGATGATGCACACAACCGCCAGCGGCCCGCTCGAATCAGCCACCAAAAGCCCCATAATAACGGATGCTGCGACTCCCAGCCAGAGTCCGACTTTCGTCATCAACACTAATCTCCGAGCATTGTACCAAGCCATAACATTACCCCCTGTTGAAATATCTTTGAGACGATTCTCCAGTTCTTTGAAATGTCTTCCGCTCTTTGGAAAAGCCTCACCTCATCAAAGGACTGTTTTCAACGGATTATTGTAGCACAACCGGGATGAAAAGAAAACTGAAATCTTGGCCGGAACCGGCTTCTCGGGCAACTTGGCCCACCGGAGACGGGAATCCGCCCTCAAGGGGGCCGAATTGCACGGAGCCTCTACTTGCTATTTAGCAAGATCGGCCCACCGGAGACGGGAATCTGCCCGTAGGCACGCCGAACTTCGCGGAACCACTACTCTCAATTAAGCAAGTATGGCCCCCCTGGAAGCCAAATCGGCTTCCAAGGGGGCCGTTTCCGCGAAAACGGAAGCTTTGCGGAAGGCAACCGCGGCCCACCGGAAAGCCAAAACCGCCCGTAGGCACGCCGAATTGCGCGGAGCCTCTGCTTGCTATATGGCAACCGCGGCCCACCGGAGACGGGAATCCGCCTGTAGGGGGGCCGGAGACGGCCCCCGCCTGCAGACACCTCTCCGCATAAGAAAAAAGTACGGACCAAGGACGGCATAAAGCCCTTCCGGTCCGTAGATTCTTGCAAAGTCCCTGTTATACCGTCTCCTCCCCCTGCACGGGCGTACCGGGCTGGAGGAATACGGTGAATCTGGTTCCGATCTCCTGACGGGAGACCACTTCAATTGTACCGCGGTGGCGGTCCACGATCCATTTCGCGATGGAAAGGCCGAGACCGGTACCTCCGGTTTTACTGTTTCTGGCAACATCGGAGCGGTAGAAGCGCTCGAAGATGTGCTGCACGTCCTCGCGGCTCATGCCGATTCCGTTATCCTGCACGGATACGTAAGGGCAGAGGCGGGAACGGTTGACCCCGACGCGAAGGGAGATCGTGTCGCCCTCGGTCGTGTATTTCGCGGCGTTGTCCACGAAGATGCGGACCGCCTGCTTCAGCATGCCGTAGTCGCCGTAGCACACGATATCGCCCGGCTCCTTCTGCAGCTCATAGGTATGCTTCTGGTCGATCATAACCGACTCGTCGTAGACCTCCTGCATAAGAGCGGTCAGATTGATGTTCTCCATGGTAAGATGCTGGCGGCCGGCGTCGCCGCGCGCGAGGAACAGTAACTGCTCCACAAGCGTATTCATGCGGTCGGACTCGCTTCGAATTGCAGCGATTCCTTCCTCCAGAACCTGCTGGTCTTCCTTGCCCCAGCGGTCAAGCATATCCGCATAACCCTTGATAACCGCGATCGGGGTGCGAAGCTCATGCGAGGCGTCGCTGACGAAACGCGTCTGCTCGCGGTAGGACTCGCGCATGCGGTCAAGAAGGTCATTCATCGCATTTTCAATTCCGGCAAGCTCGCTGTCGTGCGTCTCAAGACGCGGCGTGCCCGACTCCGCATCCAGGTGGCTGATGGCGTAGGTCAGATTGGCCATCTTCTCCTGCTCCCAGTTGAAGGTCGAGAGCCTCTGGGCCGACTCGGCCATCTCACGAAGCGGACGCAGTCTGCGTCTTATCGGGAAGCGGTAGAACAGAAACGCCCACAGGAAAAGGAATCCTTCGATTCCGAGAATTCCCATGCTTCCCCAGCGGACGCAGTACAGGAATTCCTCGGACGGAATCCATGTGACGCGGTCCGTACCGTTGTCGAAAACGACTCTAAGTTGTTCTTCATCGTTATGGCGAAGATCCACCATCGTCTTCGGAGAGAACTCCCCGAGGAGTTCCGTTTCCTGCGTATACACCAGCCCTGTAAGAAACAGCCCGCCGAGTGCAATATCGAAGAAAAGGAATATCAGAAGAATCTTCCCCAGAAAGAGGCGGTGAATCTTGCCCGCGGTCGATTTCATCTTCCGCTTGCTTTCTTTCGCCTGCTGATCTGCCTGGTTCATTGCATTTCCCTCTGTGCCTGTCCTTCCGGAAACAAAATCCGGCCGGACATCACTCGTCTTTAATCACGTATCCCACACCGCGCACGGTCTGAATCAGATTGATGCCGTAGGGCTCGTCAATCTTGGAGCGCACGTGGCGGACATAAACATCTATTACATTTGTCTCTCCGAAATAATCATAGCCGCACACCTTCCCGAGAAGCGTGTCGCGGGACAGAACAATGTTCCGGTTCTGTAAAAGGATCGTAAGAAGATCGAATTCCCTCTTGGAGAGTTCAATCGGCGTTCCGTCATAGGTTACACTGTAGGCGGAAACGTTTACCTTAAGCTTGCCGTACGTAATCGCCGACTCATCCTCTGCGGGCTTCGCGGCGGCTTTTTTCTTGAGCGCCACCCGGATGCGTGCCAGCAGTTCCTCGATGGCGAAGGGCTTTGTAACATAATCGTCCGCGCCCGAATCGAGCCCCGATACCTTGTCCATAACCGCATCGCGCGCCGTCAGAAGAATGACCGGAACATCCGATGTCTTTCTGAGGCGGCGAAGCACTTCGAGACCGTTCAGCTCGGGTAACATGATGTCCAAAAGGATGATGTCGTAATTGCCCTCTTCCGCCATCGAAAGCCCGGTACGCCCGTCCATTGCCTTGGCGACCTCGTACCCCTCGTGGCGAAGCTCCAGCTCCGTAAAGCGGGCAATCTGCTCTTCATCTTCTACAATTAAAACCCGAACTGCCATGTAATCCTCCTAAGCGTATGCGGACCACGTCAGTACCCTCTGCCCCGTGGTCCGCTCAGCGTTTTATTCTTTCAATTACTCCTGATCGTCGCTGTAGAAGCCGCGATTGAAATCGCTTTTGAACTTCTCCGTACGTTCGGAAGCCCTGCTTGAAGCGTTGTTAATCTTGTTTTCCTTGTCAAATGCGGGACCGCTCAAAGAATAGCGGAAGCCGAAGAACAATCCGACGATCATCAGAATTCCCATCAGCCAGAAGCAGGGGATTAAAAGGATTGCCGGGATGATAAGCGGGATCCGTACAACTACTTCGGCGTCCTTCTCGATGTCGAGGCAGTTCACGCAGCCGGCCTTTATCATCTTTACGCACCAGCGGCAGAAACGTCCGAGCACTTCGCCGAAAGATTCGCTTTTTCTCGTTTCCTTCTTGGGAGCGCTCTTCTTCACCGGCTCCTCGTAATACTCTTCACTGTACTGCGCAACCTTGGGGTTGCGGATTCTTCCGAGTGCTTCCAGATACAGAACCGCATCCAGAATGTCGTCGTTATTGGCTGCGAGCGCTGCTTCAGCCTCTTCTCTCGTTACCATTACCTTTTCACAAAGCTTTGTGATTTTCTCTTCTCTATCCATGATCTCGTTTCCTTTCTTTCCGCACGTCTTTCGTGCTTTCGATGGCTTTATCCTACCAAAGCAAGATGAAATGACAATGTGGGAAAGATTAACGTTTGATTAAAAATATCACATTTTCCCCTGAAACACAACCTTAAAGCCGAGATTTCCGATTGACTTCCGACCCGTTCTTTTATATAATTCACACGGTGCGCCCGCATGCGCGCGCATACATTATTAAGGGGGAAACGACAAATGTCATGGTTTTTCTTTGCCTTAATCTGCCTCTTAGGCTGGGGCTTTGCCGATCTGTTTTATAAAAAAGGAACCGACGAGGACGACCGGTATTCGCATCTGAAGATTGCCGTCTGGGTCGGACTTGTCATGGGCGTGTGCGCTTTTGCGCTGTTCCCGCTTTCCGAAACACTGAAGGAGGATTTCTCGCTCGTTTCGTTCGCGAAGATGTCCCTTAAGTATTCGCCCGCTTCCCTTTGCTATATCATCTCCATGGTAATCGGCTACGCCGGTCTCCGATATCTGGAGCTTTCCATTGTTTCTCCCGTGCAGAACGCCTCCGGCGCTTTGTCGGCGGTATTCATGTTTGTTTATTTTCTGTGCGTCGGCAGGATTGCAAGCTTCACGGACGAATTCGGCGTTCTTGATATTGTCGGCTCCGCGCTTATCGTTCTCGGCGTCATCGCGCTTGCGGTTGTCGAGAAGAAACTGACCGATAAGGAAAAGGACATTCCGAAAGAAGAACGCAAGTACCGTTTCGGCGCACTTGCGTTACTCTTCCCGATTTTATACTGCGTTTTTGATACTGTCGGAACCGCCGCGGACGGCATCATCCTCGATGGGGAAGCCGGTCTCGGCATCGGCGAGATTGATGTAATCATTTTGTACGGCATCACATTTTTCGTGGCAGGACTTATATGCTACATCTATCTTCGCATCAAAACCGGTTCCTTCTACAATCCTTTCGCCAAATCGGAACGCAACAAGGGCATCGCTGCCTGCTGCGAGGAATTCGGCCAGGTCTTCTACGTATACGCCATGGCATCGAAGCCGATGCTGGCCGCGCCGATGGTTGCATCCTACTGCATCGTGTCGGTCATCCTGTCGCGCCTGATCATCAAGGAAAAGCTCAAGGCGTCCCAGTATGCCTGCGTAATTTCCGTAATCATCGGCATCGTGCTGCTCGGAATATCCGAGGGATTGGCGGAGTAGAGGGGCTTTTGGTTCTTTTGGTCCTTTGTCTAATGAAAGCATGCCTGGAGTTCGATTTTCGCTCTCCGGCATGCTTTTTGGTTACAAATAGTCATATACAGTTGATTCAACAATACCGGAAATCCCGGAATACTGCCGTTCCGCCGGGTTCCTTCGTTGCAAAAACACACAGCCCGAAGCGCGCTCCCGTAAAATGATCCAGCCGGAACGCGAGCTTGTGCGCCCCGCCGAGCGGCACGAACGTGCCGTTTTCTTCATAGGCAAATGTGACTTCATCCTTCATGTCGGTGAAATCCGCGTCAATACGAAGCCTTGCAACCGGTCCCGCGAGCGGAATCTGTTCGGTAATAACGCCCTTCTCGTGGTCATTGCTTCCGATTCCGAAGCCCTGCGTCGCCTGCTCCCTCACCAGTCTAACGATGCTGAAGCGCCCGTTCTCTTTTGCGATTCCGATCATCCCGTACTTGCCCTGCAGGGCAATGAGTCCCGCGATGTCGCCGTCCTTAAGCCCCGACGCGTCCACCGTGACCTCTGCGGCGCATTTCGGGTAGGTCATACGCTGCGTTAATGTGTTGCGGGCTTCCGTCGGATTCTTCGAAACCGTTCCGGTCGTAATCGAAAGCCCGCCTTCGGGAAGCAGCTTCCAGTTTTCGCTGTCCGGAATGTGGTTCCACTGCCATTGCGGTTTGAACGCCGGCTGAGGCTTACTTGCAGGCTGCTGTGCCGGCTGGGTTTCGCGAGCGGATTGCTGCGCCGCCCCTTCGGCAGATGTGAAGTCATCCGACGTAAACAGAGGCTCATATACGTATCCCGGGTTCAGATCCGGCGTCTCAAACGTCTCGGGAATCTTGCCGTTCTCGCCGAATTCGGGGAACGAGAGCCTCCGCTTTCCGCTTCCTTCAACGATTTCCGTTCCATTTATCGGCTCTCCGGTAAGTCCGTCCCGATATGAACCTGCCGCCCCATCTACGAACCGCACCGGAACCAGCACCGGAACTCTTCCGATTGCGCCGGAATCCCGAAACATAATCGAAAACCACTGCCCGTCCGGCGTATCGACAAGGCCGCCCTGGGCAATGCCCTGCCCGTGATAGCCCATGTCGTCCCAGCAGACGTCCTTTCCGACATACGGCCCCTCGACGCGGTCCGAAACGAAGACCGCCTCGGTCCGTCTCGATGTGCTCTTCGGCCAGTGAATCAGCGTAATATAGTAGCGCCCGTCAATTAAATAAAAGTGCGAGCCCTCGTAACCGAGGAAGACTTCCTCGGGATTGTCCCTAATGATTACCGTATCAATTCCGCCCGGCTTCGGCCCGGAAAGGTCTTCGTTCAGTTCGGTCAGACGAATCTGCATATTGCCGGACGTCAGGAACACACGCCCGTCATCATCGAACAGAAGCGAAGCGTCATGGAAATATCCCTTTATCCGCTTATGCTCCCAGGGGCCCTCAATCGTGTCTGCCGTGTAGAGATGCGTATCCTGCTGGCCGTGGCTCACGAAAAGCACGTAGTATTTGCCGTCGTGATAGCGGAGGGAGGCTGCCCACATGCCTTTGCCGTAAGCATTTTCCCCGTTCCGAAGATGCTCGGCGTCCGTTCCGTTAATCGAATCGAATATGTGCGCCGCAATCTCCCAGTGCACGAGATCATAGGAGCGGAGAATCTCGCCGCCCGGAAAGAAATACATGGTCGTGCTGACCATATAAAAAACGTTTCCGACCCGTATCACGTCGGGATCGGGATAGTCGGTTCTTGTAATCGGGTTGATCATTTTTATCCTCTTTTCGGGTTGGATTTGGTCTGTCCGGAAACTTCCAACGACTCTTATCAAGCATTTGTGCTCATTTTTCAGTCGGCTTTTTGGAAGAAGCCTACTGTTTTTCATGTCCGGGATTTTCGTGGGAATCAAAACGGCGGAAATTCATACGGAACAAAAGAATTGATTAATTTCATAGGTATGGCTTTTTCCATTCTTACCCACGAAACTTTATATCCGGTAAATCCCATGGGAAAATGACAGAACCGAATTCCTACGTTTTTTGCAATCCGCCGAAACAGTAGGAATTGCCATCCGACAGCCCCCGCGATTCGTTAGGGGACACATCTTCAGCCCCGCAATTCAGCCCGTAGCAATCCGCCCCTCGCAAAAAAAGGGGGCGTCGCATTTGTGCGACAGCCCCGGAATCATCTAGAACTTCACAACCTTCGGTGCTCCGCCGAAGGACGCGAACGTCGCCGTTGCGTCTTCGAAGTAGAACACTTCGGTATTGCCGTCATCCTCGTTGTACATGCCGCGAAGCTGCGGATAAGCGTCAAGCATATGCGCTTTCGCTTCCCTGCGGTCGTCCGCGATGAGCTTTCCAGCTACGCGAATCCACTGTCCATTCATGAACCCGCAGATTTCCGCCTTCGGATTGGCGTGAAGCTGTTTCGAAACATCCTTCACCTTTCCGGTCTGAATGTACAGCTTTCCTTCGAAAAGGTCCACCGTTCCGAACGGCCGTACTCTCGGCTGATCCCCGTCAACCGTCGCGAGATAATAGGTCCCGCATGCCTTCAGAAAATCATAAACTTCCTGCATAAACCCTCCTTTTCGCAAAATGCGATACATCATTCGGTAATCTCCGCAATGTCCGACTCGTCCCCGTCTTCGGTTTCTTCGGCCCTTGCCGTATCATTTACCGCCTTAACGAGGAAGATGATGACCAGCAGGAACCCGACGCCGAGAAGCGGGCAGCCGACGATTGTGTAGTACTTCATCAGATGATTGGTCGTTCCGTAGATTTCCACAACGCCCCGCGCAATCGAGCCGAATGTGAGCGTTGCGATGCCGGCGTAATACATGTTCACGCCGAGGCGGATTCCGCCTTTGTAGGCAATCTTCTTCATTACCGAAACGTAGGCGATCGCGACGATCGGAATGAGCCCTAATACAAGCGGATAAAGGAACGCGAAGATCATCGGCTTCGAACGGATTCCGTGGGCGAAATGCTCGTATACCGCCGAGAAGATCCCGACGAAGATTGTGGTGCCGAGGAATATCTTCCACTGCAGCCGGAATGCTTTAGCGCAGGTATACAATGTCCGTCACCTCCCTCTCGTAATAAGAGCCGTAGGAGGTCGGGAAATTGATGACTCTCCCCTGGAAGACCATCGTCGAGGACCCGCCGCCGTCAAGGTTGTAAACCTTCTTGCAGCCGTAGCGCTTCATGAAGTCCGCCACCTGATAAAGCGACAGTCCGTAACTCTTCTCGGTCCGCCCGTCCGCCACAACGAATACGTAATGCAGCGGCTCAATCATTCCGATTGCGGTACGCGGGTTGGTAACAAAGCAAAGGTCAACCTCCGAATTCACGTCAACCTTAATCTCACCGTTATCCACGAGCACCGGTCCGAAGGTAAACGCCTGCCAAGTCCCGATGTTTAGAAGATTCTCCGCATTCGCCATATAATAACTGGTGAAGACGAAATCGCCGTCCGCCATGATGCAGAGCACGTCGCGGGACGTCTGCTCGTACTTGTTTGCGCGGTACAGAATGCCGTTTCGGATTACGTAGCCGCCCTCACGGGAGCCGTAGTTGTCGCCGTTGACCGCGAAGATTGCGTCCTTCGCCTTGCACATCTCGGAAGGGGTCTCATAGACGTTCCGTCCGAACGTATCCTTGGCAAATGCGGTATAGATGTACTGTGCCGAGGTCACCCAGACCTCCGCCACGTGAATCTGCGTGTTGTGCTCGCGGTATTCCGAAATCTCGATGGCCAGATGGTCGTTCGAGTAGAAATTCTCGGTCGCGATGACTTCCTCCGAAAAATGTGACGGCGTCGGTGTCGGCGTCGGCGTGCTCGTCACTTCCGGCGTCGGCGTAGCATCCGGATCGTGCACCGGTACCGGCGTTGCCGTCGGAATCGGCGTCGGTGAAGGCGTTAGTGACGCGAACATGGATAAATTCATTTCGGTGGCATTTGTCTGCATGGGACGCACGATGACGAATACGTCAAGCATGACGTAGGTCGTCCATGCGCAAAGCAGAAGCCCGAAAATAATTGCCCCTATCGGGAACGGTTTCTTCATTGAAGGTTCTCCCTCGATTAATTAATACTGTGTGTCGTTCGGCATGTCGGTGTAAGACGGCTGCACCTCCTGCTGCGCTTTGCCGAAAAGCGTGCGGTACTTGGAAGAGATCTTGCAAAGTCTCTCGTAAAGCTCGGATGTGAACTCCGTCTGCGGAGCAACCGCAAGGTAGGAGTACATCATGTTGATCATCATGAAGCTGTCAAGGAAAGCGTCCTTAACGGCCACTCCGATCAGAAACGCAATACCGATGCAGAAGATAACAACCGGACCGTTCATCGAAGATACCGACTGAGCAATCGCAATGAAGATGACTGCCGGAATGATTGCCGCAAGGATGGTAACAAAAAGCACGATCACAAGCGTCTTGGCCGCATCCTTTAAAAGATGCTTGATGTTATGGCCGTAGATCGCAACGCCGTCGGCCGCAGCCTTGAACGAGCCCTCCTCCGGATGAAGGAAGACATAGCCGAGGCAGCACTCGTCAATGTAGCCGAGGGCGATCTCGATAAATTTCTGCGCAATATTGGAAAGGGTCTTCATCGCGGGAATGAAGCTTAAAAGCCCGCCGAGAATACCGATGACGCGCTGGATCTGACGCACCGCGCCGCTGACCAGCCGGTCGAGAACAAAGAAAACATTGGCCGTAAGAAAACGGCTCTTAACCATATTCGTTCCGTAGGCAACCATATTCTCAGGAATCTGTCCGGTCGTAACGGCCGTCGCGACAACCGAAACATGAGCCGCCTTAACCATATAGCCGAGATAACGCTTGATAAACCGGGCTACGCTGCAGTCAATCAGAAGAATCACGCCGCCGCTTATAAGCCACATCCCGACATTCTCGGTGTTGGCGCAAATCAGAAGCCAGATGACGCCGCCCACAACGAAAAGAAGGTCGACAAGCAGATAAAGACCGAGTTTAATCCACACAAATATCATGGTCTTTTTGAAAATCGTAAACGCACTCACAACAACTACCTCCCCATACAGAATGAAAAAGCGCGCACTTTCTTACACCGCTTTGGTAAAATGCTATCATAAAACCCTTACGGATGCAAGAAAAAAGTGGGTCGGGAGCATATTCCCGGCCCACTTTGGCGTGCATATTCGCTTTTCTATTTCTTCTCTTCTCCGAGATAGCGGATTACGTTCTCCTCGTAGGAGTCCAGAACCTCCACCTTACAATCCGGATTATTCTTCTTCAGATTGTTCATGCGAAGCTTGAACCACCACTGCTTATACTCGATGGACATATCCGGATCCGGATACGAGAAATACTGCTGGCAAGGCAGCTCCTTACACTGCGAACAGTCATGGATGCCCTTGTTTCCGCAGCACTCGTAGTACGGGCACGGCGTGGTGTTACCGAACATCTGATACCAGAGCGGAACCCCGCCGCGGTTTCTGCAACCGTCGCAGGTAACGCCGTAGTCGTCACATTTGCCGCAGAAGGTACCGCAGGGATTAATCTCTAACTTCTGCTCCTCCGTCAGTCCTTCGCCGACCAGTTCATCCGGAAACTGCTCTCCGTATTTCGCAAATTCTTCTTTAATCTTCGAATAATCCATACCCATCCCGGCAGCCCGGCTGCCCCCTCCTTTTCCAGTTCGGTTAAGTAACAATCTCCCCCGGGTCTTCGCGTCCGAACGCTTCCCACGCCGCTTTAGTGCGCGGAGAAACATCTTACGCCTTTTAAATTATAGCACGAAATTTTCCGCGGAACAAGAATCCGTAAGGCACGAATTTGGCCGTTCGAAAAATGTAAGGTTTTTTGTCATTTCCGATTGCGCACCGCTTCCGTTTTCGATATACTGAACAAAAAGACAGTTGCGGCAGCCTGTATGCCGCGGATCGGAGGAGATATGAATCAGGGAAAGAATTGGCCGGACGTGCTGGCCTTTGAGAACGGGCAGGCGCTTAGCTCGCCCGCGGAATGGGAAGCCCGCGCGGCGGAGCTTCGAAGCCTTTACGAGCGCACCATGTACGGCACTTGGCGAACCGGGGAGCAGGTTTCCTGGTCGCTTTCCGACGAGGGCGCCGTTATGATTTCCTTCTTCGGAAACATCCCCGCGGAGGGTGCGAAAAATCTGACACTTACGATTTCCAATAACGGGCGGACCGCTTCGTGGTCGCTTCCCGTGTTCCTGCCGGATCCCGAAAAGGTGCCGATACCCGAGGGCGGATACCCGTTTATCCTAAGCATGCACGGCCTTCCGTCGATGAAGGAGGCGCTTGACCGCGGCTATGCGGTTTTTGCGAACAATGCGACGCTGGTCGCTTCCGATGACATGAAGCATCTCGGATCGTTTTATGACATTTATCCGTATACGGAGGAGCCCGCGTCCCAGACCGGCGTTTTGATGGCATGGGCATGGGGACTTTCGAAGATTCTCGACGCGGTGATGAACGGTCTCGGAGAGGCTCTCGGCCTGAATCCGTCGCTTTCAATCGTGACAGGCGTATCCCGATACGGAAAGGCCACCGCGGTTGCCGGCGCCTTTGATCCCCGGTTCCGTATGGTGGCTCCGTCCTGCAGCGGCGCAGGCGGGCTGGCTCTGTACCGGTATCAGTCCGAAGGAAAGACGTATGATTTCTCGGCTGTCGGTGCTTCCGACGCTTACACCTATGGGAAGAACGAGCCCCTCGACTGCCTGCAGTCCGAAAGCGAGCGGGGCTGGTTCAACGACGAATTTCTTGCTTATAAAACTCCGGAGGATCTCCCCGTCGAGCAGTATGAGCTTGCGGCGCTTTCCGCAGCCCCGGACCGCTGCTTCTTTTTGATCGGCTCCTGCACCGGCGAGGACTGGGTAAACGCCCCTTCCATGTGGCAGTGCTTCCTTGAGGCCAGGCGGGTATTTGATTTCCTCGGACTTTCCGACCGGATTGCCTGCAACTTCCATAAGGAGGGGCACGCCGTTTTGGAGGAAGACTTTCGGGTTATGCTCCCTTATTTCGACCGCGTCATCCGGGGCCTCGACGTACCCGTCGATTTCGACGCCCTTAAGACTTCCGTTTTCGCCCTTCCCGCGAATATCGGGTAGGAAAAGCGTTTCATTTTACGAAGAATTGCGAAAAATGTTGCCGAAAAAGCAACATTTTTTTGCGTTTTGAAGTTTTCTGCGATTCGGTACCCCGTGAGTTCGCGGAAACTCTTGAAGCGCCTGTTTCGTTGCCGTATACTGAAGTTATCAAAATCCTTACAAGAGGAGGTTTTTTGTATGAAAGAGAATAAAAAAGTGTTTATCCGTCTGATCGTGCTGTTCGCCATCTTCGCCGTGGCATTTGCCGTCGGTCTGATTGGCGACTATATCGATTTTGACAATTTGGAAGAAGCGTTCGGAAGCTTCCAGGCGATAAGACTTCTGTATCTTCTCTGCATGGTCTGCTTCGTTCTGTTCATTGAGACGCTTCTTGTATTTCTGCTCGGCCTGTTCGAGCCGGAAAGCCACCGCGCGAAGTCAGTGATTTCGATCGTCTCGAGCATGCTGAAATATATCACCGCAATCGTAATCCTCTGCTGGGGTCTTTCGATTCTCGGCTGCAACGTTTCGACCATCGTTGCCAGCGTCGGAATCTTAGCCCTGGTTATCGGCTTCAGCGCTGAGAGCCTGATTGCCGACGTCGTAACCGGAACCTTCATGCTGTTTGAGAATCAGTATAACGTCGGCGACATCGTCGAAGTCGGCGGTTTCCGCGGCACCGTTACGAACATCGGAATCCGGACGACCTGCATCACCGATCCCGGCGGAAACGTGAAGATTGTCAACAACTCCGCAATGCAGAACATCCTGAACCGTTCCGATAAGATGTCCCGCGCGGTCAGCGATATCGCAATCCCTTACCCGACCGACCTCGAGAAGCTCGAATCGCAGCTTCCGAAGCTGATGGATGAGATTCTCGCGGCACATCCCGACGTGATGAAGGAAGCGCCCCGCTATCTCGGCGTGCAGGAGCTTGCCGACAGCGCCGTCGTTCTCCGCTTCGTTGTAAATGTCGATGAGAAGGACATTTATTCCGGCGCGCGTCTTCTGAACCGTGACCTGCTGCTCGGCTTCCGCAAGCTCGGTGTTGAGTGCCCTTACCCGCAGATGGATGTACATCTCGACAAGCAGGCTTAAATCCGTTTCCGCAAGGAGGCAGATATGGAATACTATCGTTTACCAGATGAATACAATCGACCGCCGAAGGAGCATTCGGTTCCTCCGGAGACTGCCGCGCCTGCGCCGGAATATCCTGAGTTAACGCCGGAAAAGGTTACGGTTCCCGAGGAGTTTGCGGAGCTTCGTCCGGTTTCCGCGGAAGAAAGTTCCAAGGAAACGGGCCGCAGTAAGAGCGTACTTAAAAAACTGTTCCGGAATATGGCCGCTCCCGTTGCGGCAACCGTTGCCACGGTAACGCTTTTCTTCGCGGCCGCAGGCTACGATCCCCTCGGAAGCGATGTGCTTAATAACAAGGCTTCGGCCGGCAATTCTTCGCCCCCGAGCCTCGTAACGGAGGACACGCCGACTCCGACTCCGACCGAAGAGCCCGGCACGCCTACACCTACGCCGACGCCGGAGCTGCTTAACTTCCCGGAGAATTCGGTTCCGGGCGCGACTGTCGTAACGAGATACGTGATGCATGCCGACAACGAGCCGGATTATCATTTTGCGTCGTCACCGTGTGATACCGAAGAGGAAGCATTTGAAGAGGTTCGCGCATGGCTGAAGACCTGGGGCGGAAACCCGAGGTTCCTTCCGGAGACAAGCCGCGAGAACACGTTCAAGGGTTACGAGCAGAGTGAAGATTTCGAATACTCCGGCACGCTTGACAGCCCCGATTCCTTCACGATTCTAAGCGGTACCCTGTATGCCGTCTATCAGGAAGACATCTACTGCGATGCTTATCTGAGAAGCCACGGCGAGGGCTACTACGAGTTCGGCGATGATTCGCTTCCGAAGCTTCCGAACCTTGCTCCGGATTTCGCAGGCGATTACGCATGGAGCACCATGGGCTCCGAGGAATATGTCCGCATGTTTGTGACCGGCGATTCCGACTTCCGGTTCCTGCAGATGGGCGGCGCATGGGCAAGCATGGGCGGTCAGCTTGCCGATGTTCCCGGCGCGACCTACGACGCGGGCACGAATACGCTGACGCTTGAAAACTGCACGGCGGAATGCATCGACGTGAACCTGATGGGTAACAGCTTTACGATCCGTGTCATCGGGGACAACCACATCGGATACATTCAGATGTGGGGTGCGATGTACGCAGGCAGCGTCACATTTACCGGAGACGGAATGCTTACCATCAATGAACAGCAGAAGTCCAACATCGGTCTGTTCATTAACGGCGAATGCAGCCCGAGCGCGATTCTCGTGGATCGCGGCGTGGACATCGAAATCTACGGCCAGACCTACGCGATAGCCGTCGCGGATACGACACTGTCGAATCCGATCTGTTTCGTGAACGGCCAGACGATTCTCGGCGGCGGCGTCCGTTTCGTGGATCCGTACACCGCAGACGACGGAACGACCTACTATAACGCCTATGTCATAACACCGGATGGCAACCCCGCGACGTATGTGACATTTGAGCCGACGAATTAATATCGAACGCCGACTGGTGAATCCCGAAAATCGGTTGATTGAAAAAAGAAAAGACGGTCTGCTTCGGCAGATCGTCTTTTTTGCGTGTCTACGCCAGTCCCGGCTTGCAGGGCTCGCCCGCGTCCCTTTTATATTTCTGATACAGCTCCTCGGTTGCAAGCGCCATCTTCGTAACCGCAAAATCCTTCCCGTGGGGATAGACGTACCACGTGTCCTGCAGCGTGTTTAAATCCACGCAGTCCCCGTACTTTCCGAGGTATTCGTACTCGATGTGCACGGAATACTGCGTCGGCGCCTCAATCGTCATCGAAAACGGCCGGTCCTGCTCATCGGTTCCGAATACGCGGAAGCCGTCCATATCGTGAATCATGGTTCCTTCCCCGAGGCGCACGTACTTCTTCGCATTCGGGAGAGAATCGACGTGGACCGAAAGCGGGCCGGTTGAGTATGTACCCCGTTCGATTTCCTCGCGCACATTGGCGCGCTCCCACTCATACCAGTCGGGGATGTGCGAAAACTCCGTCTTTCCGTTCTCGGCGGAAAGCTCATTCAGCTCGCTTAACTGCCAGCCTTTGCCGCAGGCCTCGCAGAAGAGTCTGGTGCCCTCTGTGTTCATCCGGTACTCGGTGCGGCAGGCGGGGCACTGGTATAAAACCTTCTGAAGCCCCTCTGCGCGCTTTTCGTAAGTCGTCTTAAGCCCGCGCTCCTTCTGCCAGGCGTAATCGTCGTATTGAAACGTCTCGACAAGCTTTCGGTTAATCTCGTCGACCGTAGCCTCCTTAAGCTCCTCGGGCGTATAAAGGCAGGTCATCTCCGCTTCGGTGGGCTTGATGCCCCGCTCCGCAAGATTCCAGAAAGGCGAAGTCACATGGTTTCCATGACATATTAACGTCACCACCGGCACCTTCATCACCTTGCAAAGCTTCCCAAGTGACTCCGGAAGCACTGCGGTCGTTCCGCAAAGCGAATACCGGGCCTCCGGATAGATGACCGCGATATCTCCGTTCTTCAGCGTGCGGTGCAGTTGCTTTACGAGAACGATGTCATTTGTAAATTTGCGTTTGCAGATGCATCCGACGTTTCGAAGGAGCTTCTCCCTCCCGATAAATCCGTCAATCGCAACCACATAGTTCGCGCGGCTCGGAAAGATCGCCTTCGTCGCTACCTTGAAATCAAGGAACGAATTGTGGTTACAAAGCAGAATGTACGGCGGCTTGATGCCCTCCATCCGCGTCTTTGTGATCTGCGTCTTATGCTTCCGAACGTCAGGCGCGCTCAGAATATACGTAAGAGGCCGCAGGTACCACTTCGTGCGTACCGGCGGCTTCGTCATATCAAAACGTTTAAAGTTAAAAGCGTCCATGGCGTTCTCCTTTTTGGTCCGGACTCTTTTTGCACCCGGCAGGGGGTGTGGCATTTGCTGCAGATTCGCGCAGTCCACGGGATCCGGCTACAGATTCGCGCGGTCTTCGGGATCCTTCTTCCAGTGATTCGCGCGGTTTGCGGGATCCGACTGCAGCAGCTCCTCGGTTTTCGCGATTGCCCGCTCAAACTCCGCTTCGAACTTTTCCTCCGCAACGATCAGATTTTCCTTCGGAGGCTTCTCCGGGAATTCCTCTGCCTTCCGCTCGCGCGTGAAGGAGAAATTCGCGAGGATCGTGAAGATTCCGCAGGAAATCATCAGGAAATAATAAGTAATACCGCGGTTCAGAAGAAGTCCCGCACCCATCAGGGCGGGCGTGAACAGCCTTCTTTGGAGGTTTACGAACACAAGCTCGTTGGCGCCGGCCGCTCCGGGAATCGGCAGCATGTCAACGGAAAGCGACAGGATCGCCTGTACCGCGACAACGCTCAGCCAGTCCACATGCCCTACGCCGAGCGCTTTTGCGACGCAAAATGTGACGGAGAAATAAGCAAGTCTCTGCACAACCGTATAAAGGAACATCCGGAATACGACCATCTTGTTATCGCGGAGATAACCCGAACCGTAATGATACATCGAAATGGACGCCTGCGCCTTCCGGTTGGCGGCCTCCGGATTCTTTACGATATGAAGCTTGGCCCCGAGGCCTATGATCTTTCCGACCAGCGCGGTCGCTGCCTTAGGCCGGAAGATTCCGATCCAAAGGAAGAAAACCGAGATCAGCTGGAACAGAACACCGATGGAGAACAGAATCGGTACCCTGCGGATGGACGACAGCACAAGATTCGGGCGGAATACAAGCGCAATGATGAAAATCGTAAGAAACGCCGCCTTATACCAGACCGCGATCATCATGCATGCAAGCGCTCCGACCAGAACGTCCACGCCGAAGCGGGTCATGTAAATCATCTGAATCGGCTGTCCGCCGGCAGCTCCCGGGGTAATCTGGGCAAAAAAATACTCGACGTTACTAAGCAGAAAACAGCGCCACCAGCTTATCTTCTGCTTCATACCGTCGAACATGACTTTCAATTGTATCGACTCGATGAAGATGAACACAAGCATCAACGCCGCACCGAGCACAATCCACGGCTTCTTTGCTTTTTTTAGATGACAAATAATCCGCTTCGCGTCATCGCCGCGGAACATAAAATAAAGGATCAGCGCGGTAATAACGAGAATCACGGATACATGAAAGATATACCCTGCTTTTTTTCTGGTAGATTTCTTCAAGACGGCTCCCATATATGTTTCATTTGGATGCCGAAAGGGCCCCCACAACTGTACCACTATTTTCTACCATAAAAAGCCGTTTTTGTCAATGTAAACCGACCTTTTTCATCGGTCCGTAAACCGGCCGGTAACAAGGCCGGTTTATTCTACCCACATGGCCGCCGAAGCGTCACTCGGCATACGCCAGTCACCGCGCGGGGACAGGGATACCGAACCGACCTTCGGGCCGTCCGGCATGCAGCTCCGTTTGAACTGCTGGGTGAAGAAGCGGCGGAAGAAATTCCGCGAAGCGTTCCGTACCGCCTCGCCGGTCAGTTCGGGATAGGCTGCGAGGGCAAATCCGACACTTTTCTCCGGAGCGAACCCGTAACGGAGCGTATAGTACAAAAAGAAATCATTGAGGTCGTATTTGCCGACCTTTTCCTCTGTTTTCTGGGCAAATGCGCCGTCCGCGCTCGGTGTCAGTTCCGGCGTGATCGGAGTATCGCAGATCGAGAAGATCGTCTCCTTCAGTTCTTCGTTACCGCACATAAGTGCATAGGACTTACAGATAAACTGAACGAGCGTCTTCGGGATCGAAGTATTCACCGCATACATGGACATATGGTCACCGTTATAGGTACACCAGCC
>DBWJ01000038.1:0-11589 GCA_002308955.1 Lachnoclostridium sp. UBA1241
GACCTATGGGCGTATTCGAGAACCCGGTTCTTGCAAAGGGTACCATTGCCGTAGCTGAGGCTCTTGCCGAGGCAGAGGCAACGACGATCATCGGCGGCGGTGATTCCGCTGCAGCCTGCAACCAGCTCGGTTTCGCAGACAAGATGAGCCACATTTCCACCGGTGGCGGTGCTTCCCTTGAGTTCCTTGAAGGTAAGGAGCTTCCGGGCGTAGCAGCAGCAGACGACCTGTAAGATTGAATTTATGCCCGTGGCATTTACCGGTGCCACGGGCGAATAAAATATTTGGAGGCTATTATGGCTAGAAAGAAGATTATTGCCGGCAACTGGAAGATGAACATGACTCCCTCCCAGGCCGTAGAGCTTTGCGCAACCCTCAAGGACCTTGTAAAGAACGATGATGTGGACGTTGTTTACTGCGTTCCCGCAATCGACATCGTACCGGTTGTTGCAGCCGTTAAGGGCAGCAACGTAAAGGTCGGCGCCGAGAACTTCTACATTGAGGATAAGGGCGCTTTTACGGGCGAGATTTCCGCACCGATGCTCCTGGATGCCGGTGTTGAGTACGTTATTATCGGTCACTCCGAGCGCAGAGACATCTTCGGCGAGAACGACATTCTCATCAACGCTAAGGTTAAGAAGGCATTTGCCGCAGGCCTTAAGCCGATTCTCTGCTGCGGTGAGTCCCTTGCACTTCGNNGCAAGACAGATCAAGCTTGATCTTTTTGATGTATCTGCTGAGGACGTAAAGAAGACAATCATCGCTTATGAGCCGGTATGGGCTATCGGTACAGGCAAGGTTGCAACAGCAGAGCAGGCTGAGGAAGTCTGCAAGCTCATCCGTGAGTACATCGCCGAGCTTTACGATGCTGCTACCGCCGAGGCGGTTCGCATCCAGTACGGCGGCTCCATGAATGCCGGCAACGCTGCAGAGCTTCTTGCAATGCCCGACATCGACGGCGGCCTTATCGGCGGAGCTTCCCTGAAGGCTGACTTCGGCAAGATCGTTAATTACAACAAGTAAGAAATTCTATAGAATTCCATGCGAAACACCGGATGCAATGACCTGTATCCGGTGTTTTTTATGTTTACCGTACCCCCATGCCGTTTTGAAAAAAGCGGCAAATGTAACACGATATGACAGAATTTAAGTCAAATAAAGTCAAGGTGGTTTACGCGCCTTTCGGAGGGCGAAATCTTTACAAAGAAAACCCGCAGCGGTATAATATCATTGTTATATTTTGTACTCGTGCGGAAAGCGCGTTTTTGCACGGATACTTAATGAGTATAAGAAAGGAATAGTGCTATGAAGTACGCAAAGAAGATTTTGGCTCTTCTTCTCGTTTCGGTCATGTTACTTTCGACCGCCTGCGGCAAGAAGAACAACAACACGACGCCTACTACGACGCCTACTACTGCGCCGACCGGTGAAGCAACACCGACGCCTACGCAGGAAGTTGATATGCCCGACATAACGGATTTGTCCGTTGTTAAAGAGGCTGACGGCACACTGTTCGCCGGTTCCCTTGTTTCCAAGAAGGAACAGAGCGGCGGCGGCGAAGTAGGATACGATGTGTATACCGGAAACGGTTCTAAGGATTATACCGATCCCGCATACTACACATTTAATGACTACATTACGGATACAAGTACTCTGAACTGGGGTCCTTGCACCTGGGAAACCAATGATGACTCCTCGATTCTGGATCGCATCTCCTCCGGTTACTACGGATTCGCTTTGAATTCGACGAAAGACGGCTGGAGCGTTACCTGCGAGCTTGCAGCAGCGCTTCCCGAGGACGTAACCAAGGATTATGTCGGCAAATACGGCATCAAGGAAGGCGATACCGCGAAGGCTTGGAAAATCAAGCTTCGTGAGGACCTGCAGTGGAACGACGGCACGCCGATTAACGCGGACGACTTCGTGTATTCCGCACAGGAACTTCTTGATCCGATTATGCTGAACCGCCGTGCAGACTCTCTGTACGCAGGCGATTTTGCTATTTACAATGCAAAGAACTATATATACTCCGGTAAGATGTCCTGGGAGGCTAACTCCACGGACGGTGATTCTGCTGTAGCTACATGGGAAACGAAAGTTAAGGGCAGTGACGGTGTATATACGACTCCGGACGGTGCAAAGCTTTATATCGGTCTGAATACGGCTTATGCCTGGATGAGCGGCCATACTTTGGCTGATTACAAGACATACTTCCCGGAAGGTGTCTATGATGCACTTGCAGCGAAGGCAGATGCTGACGGATATGTTCCTGCTACAGATGAGAACCTTGCAAAGCTGCATGAGTTCACCGGTATTGATGACTGGGGCAATGAGCCGGAAGATCAGCTCATCTATTACCTTTCCTATCAGGTAGAAAACGCTGTTACGAAGTGGGAAGACGTAGGTTTCTTCAAGACCGGCGACTATGAGATCGTTTTGGTTACAATTAATTCGACCTCGGATCCCAACTACTTTGTACCTTACAACTTAAGCTCTTCCTATCTTGTAAAGAAGGATCTCTGGGAAGCAAGCAAGAAGTATTATGACGATAATAAGCGCGAAGTAACGAAGGACAGCGCAAATATTGCCACCATCACCACGACCTACGGTACGAGTGTTGAGACGACGGCAAGCTACGGACCTTACAACCTTACGTTCTTCCAGGCTGATAAGCAGATTACGTTTGAGCGTAACGACAAGTGGTTCGGTTATTCGGACGGCAATCACAAGGGCCAGTATCAGGCAGATAAGATTTCCGTTCAGGTTATTGCAAAGCATGAGACGCAGCTCCTTGCATTCTTGAAGGGTGAGATTGATAATGTTGCCCTTCAGAGTGAGGATATGAAGACGTACAGCACGAGCCCTTATATCCGCTATACGCCTCAGTCCTACACCACCAAGATTACTTTCAACACGGATAAGGATTCTCTTGCCAAGAGAGGCACGCAGATTCTCGCAAATGAGAACTTCCGCCATGCATATTCGCTGGCAATCGACCGTGCTAAATTTGCTTCTTCCTACACCTCTGCAGGAACGGCAGGTTTCGGTCTCCTGAACTCCATGTATATTTATGATCCGTTCTCCGGTGCTTCCTATCGTGATACGGATGGCGCTATGGGCGCATTGGTAGGTCTTTACGGACTGACGTTCGGTGAGGATGCTGAGTACGGCGACCTTGAGGAAGCTTACGATGCAATCACCGGTTTCAACATCAACGAGGCAAGAGAGTACATGAAGAAGGCGTATGACGAGTGCATCGCCGATAAGTCTTACGACGGAACCTCGAAGGTTGAGATTGAGATGCTGGTTTACCAGTCGGATGATATCTATGTTCAGATGTTTAACTTCCTCAATGATGCCCTGAAGTCGGCATGTGAGGGTACCGGATTCGAGGGTAAGGTTTCCCTTAAGATGACGGTTGACGCAGACTACTACAACACCATGTATTCCGGTAACACGGATATGATTTTCACCACCTGGGGCGGCGCAGCTTCGGCTCCTTACACGATTCTGTACGAGTGCTACTGTGATGATCCTAAGGGTGAGAAAAACCAGATGGAGTATGGTTATGATACCGCAGCTATCAATGTAAGAATTAATGTTGACGGTGACGATTATATTGCATCTCTTCAGCAGTGGGCTCTTTGGGCGGATGATTCCGATCCGGATTGCAAGATTACTTCGAAAGACGGATCCAAGACCCTCGGATACTTCTCTGAATATGATGCTATGACGAAGGCTAACTTCTACGGCTTGCTTGAGAAGACGTACCTGAGTTCCTTCTGTGCGATTCCTATGTATTACAGGAACAGCGCTTCGCTGATTTCTCAGAAGGGTGATTACGCGATTACGCAGTATATCGATTTGATCGGTTTCGGCGGACTCCAGTTCTACACCTTTAAGTACTCTGATGAAGAGTGGGAGAAGATTTCCAACACGCTGAACTATGAATAAAGGAATTCTCAGCCGGCGAAAGGAAAGGCCGGCGTGAGTCAGAAGACATGTTATTTGTCTGATACGCATGGCACAATCACGGGCAAAAGCCCGTGATTGTGTTCTTGCGTTTTATTGTAGAAACTACCGGAAGGAACCGCGAGGGTATGCTTAAGTATGTAATAAAGAGAATATTGCTTATGTTCGTGACATTCTTTGTCATCGCAACAATGTGCTTCATTTTGGTCAAATTGCTACCTCTTCCGAACGCTAAGGCGCAGGGCCGTGACTACAACCTTGTTCTTGAGCGCAGGGAGAAGATGGGCTATAACAAACCGATTTTGACGCAGTATGTAATTTATTGGAAGAATGTGTTCAGTTTCGGAAGCGGTGACAGTAAGGGATGGACCCCGGATCTGGGACTCGGTGAGCAGATGTACATCAGCCAGAATGTGTACGATGTCATCAAGGAAAAACTTCCCTATACGATTGTTGTGAATCTGTATTCGATTATGATTGCAATCCCGTTGGGATTGCTGTTCGGAATATATGCAGCACTCCGAAAGAACAAATGGCAGGATCACGTTGTTTCTACGGCAGTTATGCTTGTGGTTTCCGTGCCGAGTTATGTGTATGCATTCCTGGTGCAGTATTTTATGTGCTATAAGACCAGATGGTTCCCTTTGACAGTAGCCTCCCGGGAGACTGCTACGCTTTTCAGTTTTGAAATGTTTAAGTCTATGCTGCCGGCAATCTTCTCACTGTGCTTCGGTACAATTGCCGTGCTCACCCGTTTTACCCGGGCAGAACTTTCCGAAGTGCTCACGGGAGATTATCTTCTGCTGGCACGCACAAAAGGTCTGACGAAGAATCAGGCCATAACCCGTCATGCGATGCGTAATGCCATGGTGCCGATTTTTCCGCAGATTCTCGGTGAATTTATCGGTATTCTCAGCGGCTCATTGATTATCGAGGGTATTTTCGGTATTCCCGGCATCGGTAAGTTGTACATCACCTCTATTAATTTGCGTGATTATAACTTTTTCATGGCACTGACATTCTTTTACACGTTAATCAGTCTTGTCGCAGGACTTGTGACGGACCTGAGTTACGGATTTATCGATCCGAGAATTAAGATGGGGGCAAGGTAATATGGATTACAATAATTTGCCAAAAGATAAATTCGTATTTGCCAAACGAGAGGGTAAAATTGCCGACAAAAAGCTTGATACCAAGCCGGTCGGATACTTGCGGGATGCGTGGAGACGGTTTCGAAAGAATAAGTCTTCCGTTGCAGCCGCAGTGATTATTTTGATTTTGTTTTTGTTTGCGCTTATTGTTCCGCTCGTCTCTCCGTATAAGGTGGATGACCGCGACGGTTACTACAAGATGGTTCTTCCGAAAAGCGAACTGTTTTCCTGGCTTGGCTGGGATGGTTGCAAAGAGCAACGGGAATCACAGGCAGGGTATGATTACTACAATTCCATCGGACAGGAATACGGATCTTCTGCCGTGAAGGAAATCCGTAAGACGGAGAAGGATTCTCATACAGGACGTATGCTGTATACGCTTTATGTTGATTCCTACGAGAAAGTCGGATTCACCTATGTCGATGTGACGAAGGAGGAGTACGATGCCCTTAAGGATTATCAGAACCGCACCGGGATTCAGGTTATCTATCCGATGCCTGCGAATTACAAGACTAACTTTGTTGCGGTAACCAATGGGGCAAATCTGTGGTATAGACTCGCTGACGAGACGGATAAATCCGCCGGTGAAACGAAAAACCATGATGAAAACGGTAATCCGATTTATGAAGCGGATTATCTGATGAAAAAGAATCTTACGTACGGGCAGTATGACTCCCTGCGGATGGACATTCCCGGGGATGGTGAGGGCGGACTTCACGTGGTATATGCCGTGAAGAACCAGACCGGATATCATCTGCGCGTGCTTTATAAGGAATACTATAATTTTGTAAACGGACATTACGCAACCCATGTGTTCGGAACGAACCAGCATGGACAGGATATCTTCCTTTGTCTTGCATTCGGAGCAAGGCTTTCATTCCTGCTTGCTATCTGTGTTTCCATAATCAACCTCTTCATCGGTGTCATTTACGGTTCTGTAGAAGGGTATTACGGCGGTGCAACAGACCTTATCATGGAGCGTATTACCGATATTCTGGATGGTGTTCCGTTCATCATTGTTGCGACCTTGTTCCAGATGCACCTCGCGAAGAAAGTCGGACCGGTTCCTGCACTTTTGTTTGCATTTGTATTGACTGGCTGGATCGGTATCGCAAGCCGTGTTCGTACACAGTTCTACCGCTTTAAAAACCAGGAGTATGTACTTGCCGCGAGAACACTTGGCGCCAGCGACAAGAGACTTATATTCCGTCATATCTTCCCGAATGCCATCGGTACCATCATTACAGGTACGGTTTTGATTATCCCGAGCGTTGTGTACAGTGAGTCCATGTTGACCTACTTAGGCATAGTCAATCTGGAAACTTCGGGAATGACCAGCGTCGGTACCATGCTTTCCAACGGACAGACTTATATGTCCACCGACCCGCATATTCTGTTGTTCCCGGCGCTCTTTATCTCATTGCTGATGATTGCGTTTAACCTGTTCGGTAATGGTTTGCGGGATGCATTTAACCCTTCATTGAGAGGAGCGGATGAATAATGGCAGAGAAGAAAATCAGTGTAAAAAACCTGCGTATTTCCTTCCGCACTACTAATGGTAAGGTTCAGGCAGTGCGCGATATCAGCTTTGATCTTTACAAGGGAGAGACTCTCGCCATCGTAGGCGAGTCCGGATCCGGTAAGTCTGTAACCAGCAAGGCTATCATGGGCATATCCGCCGGCAATGCCATTGTGGAAAACGGCAAGATTCTTTACGGTGATAAGGACCTTTTGAAGATTTCCGAGGAGGAATTTCATGAGATCCGCGGTGATAAGATTGCCATGGTATTCCAGGATCCCCTCTCCAGCTTAAACCCGATCATGCGAATCGGTAAACAGCTGACAGAGGCTATGTTGCTGAAGAATAAGACTGCGCGCAGAGAGAGCCGAAAGGATATGAAGGCTATGCTTGCGGCCATGAAGGAAAAGATGGAGGATGCCGGCGTTGCCGATGCAGGCTCCTATGTATCGCGTTTCCGTAATATGGAAAAATGCCACGCAAAACTGGAAAGCGAGTATACCGATGCTTTGGAACTTGCAAAGGAGGCCAGCGCGCGTGCGGAGAATATCCTGGAACGCCTTGCCAACGCTAAAGAAATGGTACCTTCCGGTGATATGGGTGGTTTGGCCCATGCCGCCAAGGGCTCTCTTTCCTATTTTGTGGTACGTGATCGCGCCGACGAGATGAAGGCAGCGGCAACATCACTTTCATCCCTGCGCCGTGAGGCTGTAAAGACGAAGGATAACAGCAAGCTTATGAAGGCAGTAAAGAACATCAAGGAGATTGCCGATGAGGCGATTGCCATGGACGTTCCGAACACCTTCACACTTGCAGGATATATGACATTTGTGGAAAATACTATTCCGAAGGCAGACAGTGTCAAGGAATTAAATGCTCTGACCCGCTCGAAAGCGGATGAGGCTTTCATCAAAGAGTTCATGGAGAAGGCTGCACTGGGCGTAAAGCAATCTCTCGACGAGACGGACAAAAACCGTACTGCAGCTATAGAGGCTCTCGATAAGGAACTTCCTGTATTCCAGGGAGATCCCAAGAAAGATGATGTAGTTGCGGCCGTAAAACGTTTAAAGCCTCTGGTTGCAAAGTGCATCAATCCTTTGGAGGTTGTGAAGGACAGTATTACCCATACTTTCGGTTCCTCTATCGATTACGCCATTGACAAGTACTACGGCGGTATTGAGAATAACAGAAAAGAAACGGCGCGTTACGAGAAGCAGAAACGTAAGTATGACGCTCTTGCAGCGAAAGGAAAGAAGCCGGAGTGGTCTGTGGTTCCGGCAGGTCTGGTGGATGTTGACAACCTTCGTTCCGATATGGAAGGAACCATAACGGAACTTTCGAACCACATGAAACAGCAGGTTGAAGCCAACCGTTCCATTGATGTTGCCACGCGTACCCTTGAGGTTGTGGATTTCATGAAGGATACGGAGCAGAGAGCGGCATATCGTATTACCAAGTCTGTTGCGAGAGAGCGTGCCATCAAACTGATGGAGAGTGTCGGAATCGACAATCCGAGAAGACGATACAGACAGTATCCGTTTGAGTTCTCAGGCGGTATGCGTCAGCGTATTGTTATCGCAATTGCTCTTACGGCAAATCCTGACGTGTTAATCTGTGACGAACCGACAACAGCTCTGGATGTAACGATTCAGGCTCAGATTCTCGAACTGATCAATAAGCTCAAGGAAGAGCGTCATCTGTCTGTCATTTTCATTACTCACGATTTGGGTGTTGTAGCTAATATGGCGGACCGTATTGCGGTAATGTATGCTGGAAAGATTGTAGAGTACGGCACGGCGCAGGATGTTTTCTACAGCCCGGCGCATCCGTATACATGGGCACTTCTTTCCTCGGTTCCGGATCTGGATACGAAGGAAAAACTGGAGTCTATTCCGGGAACTCCGCCGAATATGATTTATCCGCCGAAGGGCGATGCTTTTGCCGATCGTAACAAGTATGCCCTGGAGATTGATTTCGAGGAGCAGCCGCCGATGTTTAAAATCAGCGATTCGCACTATGCAGCAACGTGGTTACTGCACCCGAATGCTCCGAAGGTTGATCCTCCGAAGATTGTCATGGAGCGTATCGCCAAGATGAAAGCGAAGGGAGGAGCAGACAATGAGTGACGAGAAGAAGAACGACGTATTGCTCAAAGTCGAGAACCTCTCGATGTATTTCGGCAGGGGGCAGGCGGTCAAGAAGGCCGTTGATAATGTTTCGTTTGAGGTTCGCAGAGGTGAGGTATTCGGCCTTGTAGGCGAATCCGGCTGTGGTAAGACCACTACGGGACGAACCATCATCAAGCTTTATGACGCAACATCCGGCAGTGTCTACTTTGACGGGAAGCGCATTGTTGCCGGAACGAAGTCTTACTACGATGAGATTAAGAAACAGCGGAAGATTCGCTCGGAACTTGTGAAAAACTGTGGTTCTGCAGAAGATATCGCAGCTTGTGACGAAGTAATTTTGAAGATGCAGGATGAGATTCGCAAGGCTCGTTATGACCACAGACACTGCGATGATGTCTTCCGCGCGGAAGAGAAAAAGCGTATCCAGGACAAATACGAAAAGCTGCTTGCATCTGCTTCCCCCGAGGAAAAAAGCAAACTCGAGAAGCAGAAGCGGCGCGAGCTTCGCATTGCGTCCCGTTCTAAGCTGGTGACGCAGATTCAGATGATATATCAGGATCCCGTAGCATCCCTTGATCCTCGTATGACGGTTCGTGAGATTATCTCCGAAGGTCTGATTATTCAGGGTATACGTGATAAGAAATACCTTCAGGAACAGGTTTATCAGATGTTAGATACTGTAGGCCTTGTCCACGAACACGCCGACCGCTATCCGCATGAGTTCTCGGGTGGGCAGAGACAGCGTATCGGTATCGCCAGATCGGTTGTCATGAAGCCGCAGCTCATCATCGCCGATGAGCCGATTTCGGCACTTGATGTTTCCATTCGTGCGCAGGTTATCAATCTTCTGAATGAACTTCGTGAGACAATGGGAATGACTATCCTGTTCATCGCGCATGATCTTTCCGTGGTTAAGTATTTCTCAAACCGGATCGGCGTTATGTATTTCGGAAACCTGGTGGAGATGGCGGATTCTGATGAATTGTTCCGTCATCCGCTTCATCCGTATACAAAATCGCTTCTTTCAGCGATTCCGTTGCCGGACCCCGACACGGAGAAAAACCGTGTACGAATCCGTTACAATCCGCTTCTTGACCATGAGAAGACGGATGAGACCCCGGAACTTCGGGAAGTACGCCCGGGGCACTCCGTGCGTTGTACCATGAAGGAGTTCGAAGCATACAAAAAACAGGTGGAAGAGTGATGAGTGACAAAACTCCCGATATTATAAAAGAAGACAGAAGACGTGAACGGCGGAAGTCGTTTCTTCGGTATGTCATTGTTACCGGCATTCTTCTTGCTATAATATTCTTGTGGGTTTATCTTGGCGGCGGTTTTTCGGACGGAAAGAGAAAACTGGAGCGAATGAAACTGTGGTCGGATGCGTTCTTTGTTGTCGGCGGATTTACGTTTTGCCTCGGAATGCTTCTTTGGGCTTCCGGAGAAGGATCATTTGACATGATCGGTTATGCAATCAGTACGTTTTTCGGCACGAAGTATGCCGGAAAGCACGAGACATATCTGGAGTACAAGGAACGTAAACACGGCAGGCGCACAGACGTATGCAGGTATGTGATTATCCCTGCTATTCTGCTGGTCGCTGTTGCCGCTGCTTTCGCGGTTGCATTTGAACATGTGTAAAGATATCAAAACCCTTCGTGCATCCTAAAACGATACACGGAGGGTTTCCGTTTTGTTTTTCTGTATTACAGTCACTTTTTCTGAAACAGGCATAAGTGAGAGGAGAGACCATGAATTGGGGTTGGGCGTTTTTAATCGTTCTGTTCTGGATAGTAGGGACGATTCTGCTGTATTGTGTAATCGAAGCTTTGGATAAGCGGTTTCATTTTCAGTCGAGCGAAGGGTTTGCCGGTTTGGGACGCTGGCTTATGCGGATTCTCTATACAATAGTGCCGCCGGTTCTGTTCCTTGCGGTCAATTTGCTGATCCGCATCGGCAGGGCTTACGGATGGTGGTGGATTCCGGCTGTTCTGATTTTGGAAATCGTATTCATTCCGCTTGTTTTCTTTATAAAGGAATTGCTTCTGAACCCGAAGAGAATAGCAGAGAAAGCAAGACGGGAGATCGGTGATTTCGCGGAGTATGAAAGGGAGTACTATCGGGAACACGCAAATCACCCGGAATTTGACGGTGGTGCGCCGTATGGATATCTGGGGGAACAGCTTGATTATATGAGCGGAAAGCAGGGCTGTCTCGCCTATTTCTTCTGCCCGAAGAAGAAAAGAAAGGCGTTTGCGGGTGCAATTGTAGAGAATAATCTGGACATTCTTCCTACGCTTTGCAGCTGGGATTATTACGAGGAGAAGGATTCGGAAGAAAACGTAACCGGTAACGGTTATGACAGTTTTCTGGTCCTGATTCCCGAAAACGGTGAGAAAATCAAAAGCAGGATATACCGGGATTCCCTTCCGCTTTTTCTGTGGCTGTGCCTGAAACAGATGCCGAAGCTGCTCCTTGATTCGTTCGTTGATTTCTTTCGGAAGACGGGACGGCTCCTCAAGCCGAAAAAGAAGCAGCAATAGAGCGAAAGTTCTTGCATTCGCCCGAAGATGTGGTACAATACCATTCGGAAAAGAATTGAGAACCGAATTCAGACAGAATAAGGAGAATAGATTATGGCGAAGAAACCTACGGTTTTGCTGATCCTCGACGGATACGGACTGAATGAAAAGACAGAAGGCAACGCGGTTGCGCAGGCGAAGACGCCGGTGATGGACCGCCTTATGAAAGAATACCCCTTTGTTAAGGGAAATGCCTCCGGCATGGCAGTAGGCCTTCCGGACGGCCAGATGGGCAA
>DBWJ01000038.1:11636-11758 GCA_002308955.1 Lachnoclostridium sp. UBA1241
CTTACCCGCATTACGAAAGAGATTATGGACGGCGATTTCTTCAAGAATGAAGAGCTGCTTGCCGCTGTAGATAACTGTAAGAAATACGACAGTGCGCTTCACCTGTACGGACTTCTTTCCGA
>DBWJ01000038.1:11915-12160 GCA_002308955.1 Lachnoclostridium sp. UBA1241
AGCGGCCGTTACTACGCAATGGACCGAGACAAGAACTGGGACCGTGTAGAGAAGGCTTATGCCGCTCTTGTATACGGCGAAGGCAACACAGCAAACAGCGCTTCCGAGGCAATGAAGAATACGTATGCCGCAGGCGTTACCGATGAGTTTATGATTCCTACCGTAATCCTCAAGAACGGTGCTCCGACGGCTACGATTAAGGCCAATGACTCTATTATATTCTTCAATTTCCGTCCGGACCGTGC
>DBWJ01000038.1:12166-12327 GCA_002308955.1 Lachnoclostridium sp. UBA1241
ACGAGAACGTTCTGCTGCGAGGATTTCGACGGATTTGAGCGCCGTAACGGCTTCTTCCCGGTGAAGTACGTATGCTTCTCCGAATATGACGTTACGATTCCGAACAAGACCATTGCCTTCAAGAAGATTGAAATCACCAACACCTTCGGTGAGTGGCTTGC
>DBWJ01000038.1:12429-17990 GCA_002308955.1 Lachnoclostridium sp. UBA1241
GATTCCCCGAAATATGTTCCGACCTATGATAAAAAGCCGCGTATGAGCGCTTACACGGTGTGTGATGAGCTCAGTAAGGCAATCACCAAGAAGGATGAGGACGGAAACGCTTATTACGACGTTATCATCTGCAATTTCGCAAACCCGGATATGGTTGGCCACACCGGCGTGCTTCCGGCAGCGATAGAGGCAATTGAAGTCATCGACAAATGTGTCGGTGAGATTGTAAACTTCATCAAGGAAGTTGACGGTCAGCTCTTTATCTGCGCCGACCACGGCAATGCCGAGCAGCTTATTGACTACGAGACCGGCGCTCCGTTCACTGCGCATACCACCAATCCGGTTCCGTTCATTCTCGTGAACGCGGATCCGAGGTACACGCTTCGTGAGGGCGGATGCCTTGCGGATATCATTCCGACGCTCATCGAGCTGATGGGTAAGCAGCAGCCGAAAGAGATGACCGGCAAGAGCCTGCTTGTAAAGTAAGGCCGAAGAGTAAAATTTTCCTTGCATTTGCCGCAAGGGTATGATAAAATACCACTTGCGTCCGTTATGACGTATATGATTGGTTCGGGAGGTTCTGATGAAACCGTTTTATGTTGTTTTGGTTGTAATATATTGTTTGATTAGCATTGCTCTTGTAATTGTTGCTTTGATGCAGGAGGGCAAGGGAGGCGGACTTTCCGCATTTACCGGTTCATCGGATACCTATTGGAGTAAGAACAAAGGCCGTTCGGTGGAAGGTAAGCTTGTGCTTGTTACGAGAATTCTCGCAACGCTCTTTATTGTCCTGTCCATCATTCTGGCGTTGAAGGTTTGGCCTCACGCCTAAGACGGGTATTTCGTTTGTAAACAAAGCACTCTGAGCGATCAGGGTGCTTTTTATTGTCCGTTAGGTTTAGATTAACCCCGCGGTTGATTGATTTTAGGGAAGAAAGAATGTATCGTGAAGAAAAGAAACAACTGATTGCGGAGCTGATTTCGGATCCGAAACTCAAGCCGATGAAATTCCGGGAACTTGCAGGTTTTCTGCAGATTCCGAAGGAGGAGCGGAGCGAGCTTTCGGAGATTCTTTGTGCGCTGATCCGGGAAGGTAAGGTTGCCGTTGACCGCGAGGGGCGCTATCTTTGTGACCGCGCCACGCATGTGACCGGGGAATTCTTCGGAACCGGACGCGGCTTCGGGTTCGTAAGGCCGGAGGGTGCCGGCGCCGATTCGGACATCTTCATTCCGGAAGAGAAGACATTGAATGCGATGCACGGCGACACGGTTATGGTGACCGTCACCTGCGAGGCCTATGAGGCAAATGGCAGGAAGAACCGTCCGGAAGGAATCGTAACGCGCATTCTCTCGCGGGCAAATGAGACGGTTGTCGGGACCTTCGGTAAGACGAAGGCCTTCGGATTTGTCCGTCCGGATAACACGAAGCTCGATTTTGATGTTTATATCTCGAAGGAGCATACGAAGGGCGCCGTCAGCGGACAGAAGGTCGTATGTCAGCTTAGAGACTTCGGAAACGCGAACAAGAATCCGGAAGGAATGGTAACCGAGATTCTGGGAAGAGCCGATGCGCCCGGCGTTGACGTAATGTCTGCGATCCGCGCTTTCGGAATTCCGACCGAGTTTCCGGAGGAGGTTCTTTCGGAGGCAAAGGGTGTTCCCACGGAGGTTTCGGAAGCGGAAACCGAAGGACGGCTTGACCTTCGCGATGAGCTGATGGTAACAATCGACGGCGAGGACGCCAAGGACCTTGACGATGCCGTTTCGATCACGAAGCACCCGGACGGGACATATTCCCTCGGCGTGCATATTGCCGATGTAAGCCATTATGTGCGGGAGGATTCCCCACTTGATCAGGAGGCCGTAAATCGCGGAACGAGTGTATACTTTGCGGACCGCGTCATTCCGATGCTTCCGGTCGAACTCTCCAACGGCATCTGCTCTCTGAATGAGGGCGTGGACCGTCTGGCGCTTTCCTGTCTGATGGAGATAGATGAGAAGGGCAGAATTACCGACCACAGGATTGCGGAAACCATAATCCGCGTTAAGAAGCGCATGTCCTATACATGTGTGAAGAAGACGCTTTCCGACGAGGAGGAGACTCCGGCGGATTATGTGGCATTTGCCGGAATGCTTCGCGATATGGCGGAGCTTTCAAAGCTTCTTCGGACAAGAAGAGAAGACCGCGGCGCGATTGACTTTGATTTTCCGGAATGCAAGATTGTGATTGGCGAAAACGGGCGCGTGGAGGACATTGTTCCTTATGACCGAAACGTTGCGACGCGGCTTATTGAGGATTTTATGCTTGCGGCAAATGAGACGGTTGCCGAGCATTTCTTCTGGATGGAAACTCCGTTTGTGTACCGGAACCATGAGACGCCGGATCCGGAGAAGATGATGCGGTTAAACATCTTCATCAATAACTTCGGATATCACATTCACGATTCCGGGGATACCGTGCATGCGAAGGAGATTCAGAAGCTTCTGAACCGTATAGCAGGAACGCCGGAGGAGGGCGTCATAAGCCGTCTGACACTTCGCTCGATGAAGCAGGCGAAGTATGCGCCGGAGTGCCTTGGGCATTTCGGGCTTGCGGCAAGGTATTACTGTCATTTTACGTCGCCGATACGGCGTTATCCGGATCTGCAGATTCATCGGATCATTAAGGAATCGCTCCGGGGAGAGCTTACCGAGCGGCGGATTCATCATTACAATGAGATTCTTGAGGAGCGTTCGGAGCGTTCGTCCCGCTTAGAGAGGCGCGCGGACGAGGCGGAACGCGAGGTGGAGCGGCGCAAGAAGGCCGAATACATGCACCGTTTCCTCGGCGAGGAATACGACGGCGTTATCTCGGGCGTGACGAGCTGGGGACTTTATGTGGAGCTTCCGAATACGGTTGAGGGAATGATCCGCATGGCGGACCTTCGGGACGATTTCTACCGTTATGATGAGCAGAATGCCCGGCTTATCGGGGAGCGCTCGAGCAGGATTTATGCCCTCGGGCAGCGGATTCACGTGCTGCTTGCGGCCGTGGACGAACTCTCATCCACCATTGATTTTGTGCCGGTATTGGGGTAGAATAAAGGAGAGCCGGTTTCGGTCAGCGTATGCGCCGGGCGGTTCGCATAAAGAGGTTAATTATGGGTAAAGATTCGGTTCGCCTGATCGCGAACAACAAGAAAGCTTATCACGATTATTTCATCGAGGACACGTATGAGGCCGGAATCGCGCTGGTCGGCACCGAGGTAAAGTCCATCCGGATGGGGCAGTGCTCCGTCAAGGAGGCGTATATCAAGGTGGAGGGCACTCAGGTGTTCCTTCTCGGCATGAACGTAAGTCCTTATGAGAAGGGGAACCTCTTCAACCGTGACCCGCTCCGCACGCGGAAGCTTCTTCTGAACCGCGCGGAGATTAACAAGCTGAACGGCAAATGCCGCGAGAAAGGCTATACGATTGTTCCGTTAAAGGTATATTTAAAGGGCAATCTTGTGAAGGTAGAGATCGGCCTTGCCCGAGGCAAAAAGCTTTACGATAAGCGCGAGACGATCGCGAAGAAGGATTTCCAAAGAGAACAGCAGCGGGATTTCAAGGACCGCGTTCGATAGAAACCATCACATTTTTCGGGAGGAACGGAAAATGACGACACATGAGAAGAAAGTACTGGTCATCGGACATAAGAATCCGGATACGGATTCCATCTGTTCGGCGATTGCCTATGCGTGGCTTCGGGAGAAGATGACCGGCAGGAAGCATGTGCCGCGGTGCTGCGGCGAGATTAACGCGGAGACGGCGTACGTGCTGAAGCGGTTCGGTGTGCCCGCGCCTGACTACATTGAATATGTCGGCACGCAGGTGAAGGATATCGAAATCCGCGAGATGCCAGGCGTTGACCGTAATATGTCCCTTAAGCGCGCCTGGATGAAGATGCAGGATACACATGTCGTTACGCTCTGTATCACCGATGCCGAGGGAAGACTTGACGGCCTGATCACAATCAGTGACATTGCGAAGGCCGCGATGGAGCTTTCCGACTCAAGTATTCTGTCGGCTGCAAAGACACCTTATGCAAATATACTCGATACGCTTGACGGAGTTGCCGTGACCGGTGATACCGACGGGTGCTACACGAAAGGCAAGGTGCTGATTGCCGCGGCCAACCCGGATCTGATGGAGGATTATATCCGTCCGGGAGATCTCGTAATTCTCGGAAACCGTTACGAATCACAGCTTTGCGCGATTGAGATGGGGGCTTCCTGTCTGGTTGTATGTGAGGGCGCGAAGGTTTCGGTGACGATTCAGCGGCTGGCGGAAGAGAAGAACTGCATTATTATTCAGTCGCCGCACGACGCATTTACCGTGGCGAGACTGATTGACCTCGCAATGCCGATCGGGTACTTCATGACGACGGAGAACCTTGTAACATTTCGCACCGACGATTATGTCGACAGCATCCGGGACGTCATGGCGAAGCGCAGAAACCGTGATTTCCCGATTCTCGACCATAAGGGAATCTTCCGCGGAACCGTGTCCCGCCGTAATTTGATGGATATGAGCCGGAAGCAGATTGTCCTTGTGGACCATAATGAGCCCACACAGGCGGTTGACGGTGTGGAAGAGGCCGAAATCCTTGAAATTATCGACCACCACCGGATCGGCGGCATTTCGACGTTCCAGCCGGTTTACTTCCGAAACGTTCCCCTCGGCTGCACCGCAACGATTGTTTACCAGACGGCGCGTGAGAGGGATATCGAAATACCGAAGGAGATTGCGGGACTGATGTGTGCGGCGATTCTTTCCGATACGCTTGCGTTCCATTCGCCTACTTGTACAGAGGCCGACCGCGAGGCGGCCGAGGTACTTGCGGGAATAGCCGGAGTGGATACGGACGAGCTTGCGCGCGACATGTTCGCTGCAGGATCTCATCTTGCGGAACGCTCGCCCGAGGAAATCTTCTATCAGGATTACAAGAAATTCAAGATCGGCGCAATTACGATGGGCGTCGGTCAGATTAACTCGATGAGCGGCGAGGAGCTCAGTAACATTGAGAAGCGTCTCACGCCGTTCCTTCTTGAAACGATGAAGCACAGCGACATCAAGATGCTGTTCTTCATGATGACCAACATCACGACAGAAACATCGCGCGTACTGTTCGCGGGCGAGGGCGCCAGGGACGTTCTTGAGGAAACGTTCGGTGTAAAAGCGGAAGGCAATGTCTGCGAAGTGCCGAAACTTGTCTCCCGAAAGAAGCAATTCGTGCCGGGAATTTCGGTGATGCTACAGAACTAATGCGGCCGGGGATTTCGATGATGCTGCAGAACGAAAACGGTTATGGCATTTGCCGCGGTCTTGACAACCCCGGAAAATGTGATAATATAAACACCGACAAATCGCGAGTCACACTTGCGTACCCTTTCGGGTTTTATCCGGGCTTGTACCGGTTTCGACGGGGGTTTTTAAATTGTGACAGCCATCCATGTGCCGGATGCATGTAAAAAACCGGAAACCTAAATATAAACGCTGATAGAAATATCGCACTCGCTGCCTAATGGCAGCTGTCCGAC
>DBWJ01000038.1:18093-25921 GCA_002308955.1 Lachnoclostridium sp. UBA1241
GGCGAAAGCATATAGGTAAACTGTGATGGGAGAGGTTGCAATGGCGAGGCTTTCGGACAGGGGTTCGACTCCCCTCAGGTCCATATTGTACCTATCAAAGCGGAACGGCGGAAAGAAACCTTTCCGCTGTTTTTTTGCACATTTTCGGGACGCGGACTGTCTGAAATCTGAAGAAACAAGCCCCTTTCCGCATTGACAAATCCGCTCATTTTTGTTATACTTCCCATATAACAAATGGAATTCCGGAATCATCCGAAAACGTATTGAAAAGGGGTGTCAGCCATGCTGGTAAGAATTGACTTCAGCAGTGACGAGGCATTTTACGTACAATTGAAAAACCAGATTATTATGGGCATTGCCACTTCCGAAATCCGGGAGGGGGAAAGCCTTCCTTCTGTGCGCGATCTTGCCGAGGACATCGGCATTAACATGCACACGGTCAATAAGGCGTATTCGATTCTGAAGCAGGAGGGCTACCTGAAGCTTGACCGCCGGAAGGGCGCTGTCGTGTGCCTGGATGCCGACCGGCTTCGCGCAATCGAGGAAATTCGTTTCCAACTGAAGAGCACGGTGGCGAAAGCACTCTGCCGGGGAATCTCTCCGGAAGAGATACACCGGATTTTGGATGAGGTTCTGTCGGAATTTGACGGCATGCGTGCCGGTACGAAATAGCAACGGGGATATTTAGGATGAATCAGAACTATACACAGGCGGCGGAACAGGCTGTCCGCCTTGCGGAACAATATGCCAGAGAGAAGAAAGCTGCGTATCTCGGTACGGAGCACCTTCTTTACGGGCTTTACCAGGAAAAATCGACGGTCGGGGATCTGCTTCGGGAATGCTTTTCGGTGGATTCGTTCGACCTGCTTCTTGAAGTAATGGCGAGCAGCGATTCACATAAGAAGAAGCTGACCTATACGCCCGAGCTTCAGGCGGTTTTGGAGGAAGCAAAGCGGCTTTCCGACAGCATGCATATGGAAAAGACCGGAACCGGGCACATGCTTCTTGCGATTCTTAGAAGGAAAGACTGCATCGCGGGAAGGCTGTTGAATTCCCTCCACGTGAACCGCGGCAAATTATACAAAGACGTCCTCACCGGCATGGACCTTTCGAAAGAGGAAATCAAGCGACAGGTCGCAGCGGTGAAGGCTTACTCAAAGGGCAATCCCGGCGTTTCCGAATTCTGTTCGGACCTGACCGGGCGCGCGGAAGAAGGACTTCTTGATCCGGTCATCGGACGGAACGAGGAAACCGAGCGCGTCATCCGGATTCTGAGCCGCCGCATGAAGAACAATCCCTGTATGGTGGGAGAGCCCGGCGTCGGCAAGACTGCCGTTGTCGAGGGACTTGCGCAGAGAATTGTAAACGGAACGGTGCCGTCGCATTTGCGGAATAAACGCATCTATACGCTTAATATGTCGGCAATGGTCGCCGGAACGAAATACCGCGGCGAATTTGAGGAAAGAATCCGCCAGGTCATCGACGAGGTATCCTCGGACGGCAATATCATTCTGTTCATTGATGAGCTGCATACGATCATCGGCGCGGGCGGCGCGGAAGGCTCGCTCGATGCCGCCAACATTCTGAAGCCGGCGCTTTCAAGAGGCGGTCTTCAGGTAATCGGCGCGACGACGATGGACGAGTATCGGAAGCATATTGAAAAGGATGCCGCTTTGGAACGCCGTTTCCAGCCGGTCGTTATTGAGGAGCCGACCGAACAGGAGACGGTGGAGATTCTTCACGGCCTTCGTTCCCGTTATGAAAAGCATCATCAGGTGAAGATTACGGATGACGCGATTACGGCTGCGGTTTCGCTTTCCAAGCGTTTTCTTAATGACCGGTATCTGCCGGATAAGGCAATTGACGTGATGGATGAAGCGGCGAGCTTTGCGCATCTGTCCGGAGAGGACGGAATCCGCGAGATTCTTGCCCTCACAGAAGAGAAAACAGCCGTTTCCGCGCAGAAGGAAGAGCTTTTTGCTGCAGGTGACCTGGAAGGCGCGAAGAAGCTCGGACGGAAGCAGGCGAGAATCGAAAAGAAGATTGCCTCCCTCGGAAACGGGGAAGGAGGTTCCGCTGCGTTTGTAACCGAGAAGGAAGTCGCACAGGTGATTTCCTCGTGGACGAAGATTCCGATTTCCAAGGTTACGGAATCGGAAGGCGAAAAGCTTATGCACATGGAGGACGAACTGCATAAACGCGTCATCGGGCAGGAGGAGGCCGTTTCGGTTGTTTCGAAAGCGGTCCGCAGAGGACGTGTCGGATTGAAGGATCCGAAGCGTCCGGTGGGATCATTCCTTTTCCTCGGACCTACCGGCGTCGGTAAGACAGAGCTTTGCAAGGCACTGTCAGAGGTGCTTTTCGGAAGCGAAGATGCATTGATTCGCGTTGACATGTCCGAATACATGGAGAAGCACAGTGTATCGAAGATTATCGGAAGTCCTCCCGGATATGTCGGATTTGACGAAGGTGGACAGCTTTCCGACCGGGTACGGAGGAAGCCGTATTCCATCGTGTTATTTGACGAAATTGAAAAAGCGCATCCGGATGTGTTCAACATTCTGCTGCAGGTGTTAGATGACGGACGGATTACCGATTCCACGGGACGTATGGTGGATTTCAAAAACACGGTTATCATTATGACAAGTAACGCCGGCGCACAGTCCATCATCGAGCCGAAGAAACTCGGATTCGGCGCTCAGGATAACGCGGAAGCGGATTATAAGCGGATGAAGGATTCCGTGATGGAGGAAGTGAAGCGCGTATTCCGTCCGGAATTTCTGAACCGGATTGATGACATTGTCGTGTTCCACACCCTGACGGATCCGGAGCTTCGGCAGATTGTGAATCTGCTTGCGAAAACACTTGTAAAACGGTGTCTCGAGAATTATGATATTAAACTGACATTGGATGAATCCGTGCTGGCGCATATTGCGGTACGGGGGCACGACCCGAAGTTCGGCGCAAGACCGATTAAGCGTGCCATTCAGGAGGATCTTGAGGACCTTCTCGCGGAAGCAATCCTGTCCGGAAAGATTCGTCCGAAGCAGACGGTTCATATTGTATACAGCGAAGATAAGGGATATACTTATGGCGAAAGATAAAACCGTTTTTTTCTGTAAGGAATGCGGTTCGGAGTATTCGAAATGGATGGGGCAGTGTCCGGCCTGCAAGGCCTGGAATTCCCTCTCGGAAGCGCCGAAGGAACGCAGAAAACCGACGGCCGAATCCATGGGATACCGGCGCACAACGCCGATGCCGCTCGGAAGCATTACAACCGATGAGGAAAAGCGCACGGAGACCGGCATGAAAGAGCTTGACCGGGTGCTCGGAGGCGGAATCGTAGGGGGTTCTTTAGTACTTGCGTCCGGTGATCCCGGTATCGGCAAATCCACACTGCTTCTTCAGATGTGCCGGAACCTCAGCGCGCAGAATCTGCCGGTTCTGTATGTATCCGGCGAGGAATCCTTAAGACAGGTAAAGCTCCGCGCCAACCGGATCGGAGAGTTTAATGACAGCCTGCTGTTCCTTGCGGACAATGACATGAGCAGCGTACGGGAGCACATTTCAGAATTGCACCCTGCGGTTGTGGTCATCGACTCGATTCAGACGATGGTGCTTCCGGAGTTGGATTCGCTTCCGGGAAGCGTTACGCAGGTACGGGAGATTACGTCCTTCCTGCTAAGGATGGCCAAAGAAGAAGAAATCACGGTATTCATCGTCGGACATGTGACCAAGGAAGGCTCCGTGGCCGGTCCGAGAATGCTTGAGCATATGGTGGATACGGTTTTGTATTTTGAAGGGGATACGACAACGCCGTATCGGATTTTACGCGCCGTAAAGAACCGTTTCGGCTCAACCAACGAAATCGGCGTGTTTTCCATGGAACGGAACGGGCTTGTGGAAGTGGAGAACCCTTCGGAGCATATGCTTGCGGGAATGCCTGAGGATGAACCCGGTTCCGTCGTTACGGCGACGCTCGAGGGAACCCGGCCGATTCTCGTCGAGGTGCAGGCGCTTGTCTGCAAGACAACGTTCAATCTGCCGAGAAGAACCGCTGCCGGAACCGATTTCAACCGTGTAACGTTGTTGCTTGCCGTACTTGAAAAACGTCTCGGAATCGGACTTTCGGGCTGCGACGTCTATGTCAATGTCGCCGGCGGCATGCGTGTTACCGAGCCGGCGCTCGATATGGGAATCGCGCTTGCGGTACTTTCCGGATACGCCAACCGGCCGCTTCCGAAGGGGACTACGGCATTCGGTGAAATCGGACTGATCGGAGAGGTGCGTTCCGTGCCGCAGGCTTTGACGCGGGTGCGTGAGGCTGCAAAGCTCGGCTATCAATGCTGCATTCTGCCGAAGACCGATGCAGACAAGATTGCGGGACAGATTCCGAAAGGACTGAAGGTCATCGGTGTCTCGAACGTCAGGGATTTGAAACGGTTCCTGTCGGAAGGACAATAACGGTAACATTTTTCGAAGGAGAAATCACTATGAAACGGAGTCGGATTCGTATTGCGGTCACGTGTGTGCTGGTTATCTGCCTGCTGACGGGCTGCAGCGGTTCTGCCAAGAAAAAGAAAGAGGATGCCAAGGCGGATTACGCGTTCTGTGAACATATCGTTTCCATCAGTTCGCTTGTACAGGAGTCCGATTCGGCCAATCTGGTCCGCGATGCCGAGGGCTTCATCGCCGTGAAGGAGAACGTTTACGTGAACACGGAGTCGTTAAATATCCGTGAGCAGGCGAACACGGAATCGAGACTGATCGGTATGGCGGCCTACGGAACCAAATTGCTTCGGACCGGCGTCGGTCAGGACGGCTGGGACCGCGTGGAGTATGAGGGCGAGACCTGTTTCGTTTCCCATGAGCTCGTGACGGCAGTGCCGATTCAGAGTGATAAAATGTTTGATTATTCTTCGGCGGCGCTGACCATCGTGGAAACGAAGCATCAGCAGTACACATATGACGATCTCTGCACCGATCTGAATGAGCTCCGTGAGAATTTCGGAAGCCGTATGAAGCTGAACACAATCGGTATGACGGCCGACAACCGCTGTATCTTCGAAATCGTGATCGGTACGGCTAATGCGAAGAAGGACCTTTACTTCGTCGCGGGCGTCTGCGGCGCGGAATATATGACAAGCCTTGTTATGATGAAGCAGGCGGAATACTACCTGCATTATTATGACGCCGGGTATTACAACGGATATTCCTATGCGGATCTGTTTGACAATGTCCGCATTCATATCGTCCCGATGCTGAACCCGGACAGTACGGAAATCAGCCAGCACTATCTGGCGGGCATCCGTAAGAAACAGATCGTGACGAATCTGAAGGAGTGGTATGACCGCGACCAGAGCAACGGTGGAATCAACCTGAACCTTGACAATTATCTGCAATTCTTCTTTGCAAATGCGAACGGCGTGGATTTGCGTCGCAACTTCCCGTATCAGTGGGATCTGGCGGAGACGGCGGCTTATCCGGGATCAAAGGATTACCGCGGGGATTCCGGCGGAAGCGAAGCGGAAGTAAAAGCGATTATTCACAGCATCAAGGTGACCAATCCGACACTCGTTGTCGTGTATCATACGACGGGCAGCCGAATTCTCTCGAATTACGGCCAGACCGAGGAAGTTTTGAAGGACGCAAAGGATTTCAGTACCGCCCTCGGAAAGATGATGACTTACGAGCCTACCGATAAGAAGGTAATCGAAGACGGTTACGGAACCCTTGCGGGATACTGCAACAACATGCTTCGGATTCCGGCGCTTACCGTGCAGCTCGGAAACGGTTCTGCACCCCTGTCGCTGAACGAATTCAACGCCATCTGGAATGCCTGCAGAGAGTCTTTCGCGGCTTTGCAGGTAAAGTTGATTGAGTGGTAGCATTTTCCGCAAAAAATTTCTCTTGACATTCGCGAAAACCTATTGTAGTATGAGTTTCAGCAATTTTATACATGCGTTGAAGGGGAATAGTACCGAATGTTCCGGTTTCAGAAAACTGTCGGTTGATGCGAGACAGTCGAAGAATTCTCGGGAACTCGCCTCGGAGCAGCGGATTGAAGACCGAAAGGTTGTGTAGACACCGCCGGAAGCCCACCGTTACAAGGGAAGAGCATCGACTTACGTCCGTGCTTACAGAGTGCATGAGCAATCATGAATCAGAGTGGTACCGCGTTGACAGCGCCTCTGTTCCTTCGGGAGCAGAGGCGATTTTTTATTTCGGAGGTAATTATGAAAATCAGTTTTTCCACATTAGGTTGTCCCGATTATTCCTGGACCGACATCTATACGATGGCGAAGGACCTCGGTTATCACGGGGTTGAGATCCGCGGACTCGGCCAGGATATTCGTGCCTACAAGGCGAAGCCTTTTTCTGCGGAAAATGTTAAGGCTACCGCGAAGAAACTCAGAGAGATCGGTCTTGAGATTTCCTGCTTTTCTTCGGGAAGCGCATTGAAGTATAAGGAGCGTCTGAGCCAGTCCATCGAAGAGCTGACCGCATACGCGAAGCTTGCAAAAGAGCTCGGTACATGCTACATTCGTATTCTTGCCGATGAAAACCCGAAGCCGGAGGGTGAGGTGAACGATGAGGACATCATCGAAGCGCTGAAGCAGCTTGCCCCGATTGCAGATGAGTACAACGTAACGATGTGCGTTGAGACGAACGGCGTATACTCCGACACGAAGCGTCTTTGTAAGGTGCTTGATGCTGTCGGAAGTCGGAAGATTGCAGCGCTCTGGGATATTCATCATCCGTACCGGAACTTCGGCGAGACGCCTGAAGAAACGGTTGCTAATCTCGGCGAGTATATTAAGTATGTGCATGTGAAGGACTCCATTATGGAGAACGGCGTTGTTTCCTACCGCCTTATGGGGCACGGAGATATGCCTCTTGAGGAGGCATTTGCCGCACTGAAGAGCATGCATTATACCGGCTATGTTTCGCTTGAGTGGGTGAAGCGGTGGAGTAAGGAGCTTGCGGACGCGTGGACCGTGTTCCCGCAGTTTGCGAACTATATGGAGCCGTACAAGACGGTTCACAAGAATCCGCTGCAGGTGAATAACCGCGGAAACGGAAACTATATCTGGCCGAAGAATCATCTGATCCCGTATACCTTCCCGGATATTCTGGATCGTATCTGTGAGGTGTTCCCGACGCAGTACGCATTCCGCTATACCGAGCTGGATTATACGAGAACCTATCCGGAATTCCGTGATGACGTGGACAATTTCGCGCGGGCTTTGATTGCTCTTGGTGTTAAGAAGGGTGACCATGTTGCCATCTGGGCGACCAATGTGCCGGCGTGGTATATCACATTTTGGGCAACAACCAAAATCGGCGCGGTTCTGGTAACGGTCAATACTGCATATAAGATTCATGAGATTGAGTATCTGCTCCGTCAGTCCGATACGCATACGCTTGTTATGATTGACGGCTTCAAGGATTGCGACTACGTCGGCATTATGAAGGAGCTCTGCCCCGAACTTGAGACGAGCGTTCCGGGAGAGTTGCAGTCGAAGAGACTGCCTTGCCTTCGTAATATTATTACGGTGGAGAGCAAGCAGAACGGCTGCTTTACCTGGGATGAGGCGCTGGAACTCGGTATGGACATCCCTTACACCGAGGTGGAGAATCGCCGGAAGCTGATTGACCGTGATGATGTCTGCAATATGCAGTACACCTCCGGAACCACCGGCTTTCCGAAGGGCGTTATGCTGACCCATTACAATGTTGTCAATAACGGCAAAGCCATCGGTGACTGCATGGATCTTTCCACGGCGGACCGCATGATGATTCAGGTGCCGATGTTCCACTGCTTCGG